>JAUSAU010000006.1 GCA_030652345.1 Coriobacteriia bacterium | reverse complement strand
CGACGTGGTCCTGGTGTGCTCCACGGTCAGCTGCATGGAGTGGCAGCTTGAGCACGCGGTGGTCTGGTAGGCGGTGTCAGCCGACTGGACGGCGCCCGCGGTGTGCGTGGTGTCGTTGCCGGTGATGAGGCCGTGGGTCGTCGTGGTGTGGTCGACGTGGCAGTTGCCACCGAGACCGCAGCCCTTGAAGACCGGCTTGGTCGCCTGTGCCGAGTAGTTGTGGCAGCCCGACAGTGCGCATCCGCCCGCGGCGTTGCGGTGCAGGCTGTGCAGATCGGTGCTCGTGTGGCAGTTCGTGCCGCTCGCGCCACAGCTCAGCGCGGAGGTGGAGGCCACCGACGGAGCCGTGGTCGGGTGGATGGTCATGGTCGACATGACCGACGCGTTGTGACATGCGTCGCAGCGCTTGGTCGGCCACTTGGTCGTCACGACCGCCTGCATCGCGGCGTTACGGTTGTGGCAGTCCGAACACGTCGTATTCGTGTACGGGGCAGGCAGGCTCTGGTGCTGCTTGTAGAGCTGCTGCAGCCCGCCGCCGCCCGTGCCGGCGTGGCAGTTCGAGCAAGTCGCGCTCGCGGTGCCGCCCGAGGTGACGAGCCCGGTGGTGTTGGTGGCCACAGCGGTGTGCGACGTCTCCGAGTAGTGGCCGCCGTTGGTGCCGGTGGTGGCCGTCAGCGTCGCGACGCCCGCAGCGCCTGCGTAGCTCTTGTCATGGCACGCCTGACAAGTCAGCGGGTTGATATGCGTGGCCTTGCCAGCCGAGAGGTGGCACGGGCCGGTCGTACAACCGCTGGCCGGGTGGTACGGCTGGTAGTTGATCGTCGAGGTTGTGACGTGGCAGCCGGCGCCCGCGCTCAGGCATCCGGTGACGGTGGTGTTGTTGTAGGTCGACGCCGCAAGCGTCAGATCGTGGGTACCGCCGTGGTTCGACTCGTTCTTGTTCGTGTGGCAGCCCGTGGTGCCCTGGCCGCACGTCTTCGTCGTCGGCTTCTTCGCCTGTGCGGTGAAGTCGTGGCAGCCGGTGACTGCGCAGCCGCCCGCGGTCAGCGTCGCACCGGTGCTCGCATCACCCTTGTGGAGCTCGTGCAGGTTCCATGTGGTGTGGCAACCGGACTGGACGCAGGCCAACGGCGATGTCGCCAGTGCGATCGGCGCGGCGCTCGTCGTATGCTGGGAGTTCGACGGCATCGCGGTCCCGTTGTGGCACGCGGAGCACGCCTTGCCGGCCCAGCTGCTGGAGACGACCGCGGAGACCGCCGCGTTGTAGTTATGGCAGTCGAAGCAGTTGGTGCTCACATACGGAGCGGGTAGGTTCTGATGCTGCTTGCTCAGCTGCTTCAGACCGGTGCCGGTGGTGGCGTTGTGGCAGTTGGCACAACTGGCCGAGAAGCGGCCGCCGGCAAGGCCGGGCACGGTCGCGTTCATGCTGGCGGCGGTGTGCGTCGTCTCGTTGTAGTGGCCGCCGAGGGCCGTGGTGGTCGCGAGGGAATCGACATGCACAGCGTTCGTGTAGGTGCCGTCGTGGCAGCCCTGGCACGTGATCGGCGGAGTCTTTGTCGCCTTGCTCGCGCTGGTGTGGCACGGGCCCGTGGCGCATCCGGACGCGGGGTGATACGGCGTCTGGTAGTTCGGCGTGGACGTCGTGTCCGCGCCGTGGCAACCCGCGCCGGAGTTCGTGCATCCGGTGACCGCGGTGAGCGACGCATCCGAGCTCGCACGGTTGAGTGCGTGCTTGCCGTGTGTCGCCACGTTCACGGACGAGTGGCACGTCACGCAGTCGGTGGTCTTGCGGGTCGGCAGTCCGCCGCCATCGATCGGGCCGAAGATCCGGTCCTTGTCGTAGTGGCAGACGTTGCACGAGGTGAGCGCCCCGATACCGGCGACCGTGGTCGCGGCGGCGGAGTGGATCGTGGAGACGTCGCTCAGATCGTGGCACTGGGCTCCGGAGCATTGGCTCGTCGCCGAGGCGTGGCCGGTGGCCATGCCCGTGTGCTGAGCAGTCGCGCCCGTGTGACAGGCGCCGCAACGCTTGGACCACGGAGTCCCGGCCCACGGGTCGACGCTGATCTCGTGGCACTGCACGCAGCTCCACGTCGGCGCGTTCGATGCCCTGGTGTGCTCAGGCTCCATGTCCAGGTAGTGACACGTGCCGCACGCCTTGCCGCCCTCGAATCCGGTCTCGTTGGCGGTGTGCGTGGTCAGGTTGCTCGTGTAGTGCTCGCCGTCGACCGGGAAGTAGTCCCTCGGCGAGAGCGCGTCGGTCTGCTTGTCGTGACAGCTGGCGCAGTTCGCATCCTTGAGCTTGATGTTCGGGATGCGGCTCGCGTTGTTGTGGCACACCGAGCAGCCCTTGGCCGTGTGCACCGTACGGACGTCCGCGACCTCATGGCACGCGATGCACGCGCTCGAGGGGTTCGCCGTCGGCGATGCAGGGTTGGCTGAGTGGACCGCGGTCAGGTCCCCGTGGCCCGCGTGACAGCTCTCGCAGGTCGTCGAGGCGCCGTCGTAGCCCTTGCGGTGGCAGACGTTGCAGGACTTGGCGATGCCGCCGTTGTCAGGCCATCCCGCGACCGTCTGCGTCGCGTTGGCGTGGATGTTCGCGACGTTGGAGATGTCATGGCACCCACCACCGGCGCACGTCGAGGAAGCGGAGACATGGGCGGCGGTGTAGCCGATGTGGCGCTCCTGGGGGGTGGTGGCCTTGTGACACCAGAAGTTCGTGCCACAGGTCTGCGCCCATCCGGTCGGCGGGGTCAGCGTATGGCTGGCCTCCTTGTCGCCTGCACCGGTGCCGCCGGCGTCATGGCAGGCGCCGCATCCAAGGGCGGCAGTCACGGCCGCCGGGCGGCTGTGCTCGATCGTGACCGCCATGTCATGGCAGCCTCCGCACGTCTTGCCCGTGGGCGTGGCGCTCGTCCAGGCCGCGGAAGCGGGCATGGACGTGTCGACAGTGGCGGTCTGGTCGGCGACGTGGTCGATGCTCTCCGCACCGTGAGCGTTGGACTTGGTGGGGTGGCAGCTCACACAGTCAGGCGTGTTGGCAGGGCCGATCGTGCCGGCCGGATCGTGACACGCGGAGTTGATGCATGTGGAACTGGTCAGATGGGCCGAAGCCTGCGGCATGTTGCCGGGCACCGTGCCGCCGGCGACGCCGTACGCGACGGGCGGATAGCCATAGCTCGAGGAGACCGGGTTCCACGTGTGGTCGGAGTGCTTGGCTGCGTCGAAGCCGGTATGGCAGGTGTCACACGAGGTGGGCGCGTGACAGCTTCCGCACCAGTTCGGGTCGACGGCACCGATCTTGGGCCATGAGCCGTTGATGTGGATGGCATGGATGGTCTCAGGGGTTGAGGAGGGGGAGTCGGAGCGGTTGAAGTAGCCGAAGGCCGTGGAGACCTGCTGGATCCGGGTGGGGTCCGAATACAGATAGGTGCCGCCGTGACAGCCGCGGCAACCCTGGGGGCCACTATGGGAGTGCTTGAACGTGGAGCCCGGGACCCACGCGGTCCTCGGGATCCAGTGACACTGGTAGCAGGCCGTGTAGTCGACCGTCGGTACGACGAAGTCGACCTTCGAGGTCGCGCCGGCGCCGGTGTTCTCGTCGTGGCACTGCACGCACTCGGTCCGGTCGTAGGGCACTGTGGGTGCTGCGATTGCCGCGCTCGCGGTGAACAGCAGCCCCACAACTGCCAGTACCGCGACGACCCACGCGTGTCTAACGATCCTGCGTCCCATTGCCTCTCCCTTGCTCGACCGCTTTGCTCGGCGGGAGGCACCCTCTGCCTCCTGCGCCCGTCCGCCGCAATCGCGGTCCCCTGGACAGACTGATGCCGAATATCTTCATGACCGCATAACAATCTACGGCTTGTAAGCGTCATTCAGGTAGCGTCATGCTGCCATTAATGACGAAACGCAGAGTATACGTGATGCATTACATCATGAGTTCTCCACACGAAACAGACTGTGACGGATGAACACATTCGTCCGCAAATGACCGCGCTCCGTGGCGGTACATCGCCCGCCGCCTCCATCGACCCGACGGCCGGCCGTTCTGAGCGCCCGACCCCCGATGCCCATCTTCATCCACGCTCATCCGGCGATCCGGCCCCCGGTGAGAGGCGCTCGATCTCCTCGATGACGCCCGAGCGGAAGACCGGGTCGCCCCGCCAGTGCCGGGTGACGACCGCGGCGACCCGACTCCCGTCGACCTCACTCACGATCACCCACGCCGCTCGCCGCGGGACGAGCAATGCGAGTGCGAGGCCGACGGTGGCGAGGAAGAACAGCGCGTAGATCGGGTAGACGGACCAGTCATCGACCACGGAGAGGCGGGCATAGTAGGTCACCGCATCGAGGCGAAGATCCCCGCCCGGCACCGGTATGGACTCGCCGGGGACGATCACGGCAGTCGACGTCACGCCTGAGCCGCGCACCGTCCACGAGATCGATGTATGCCTGGGAGGCGGGATCGCCCGCACGACCGCCGTTCCCTCCCGCGCGGCGACGAGCGAGATCTCGACGTCGATCGGCGGGGCGGCAGGGTCGCCGTTGACGAGCTCGAGTGCGACGGGCGTGACGCCGTAGGTGGCGGAGTCACTCCAGTCCGACAACCCGGCGGAGGATCCGACGACGGCTCCGCCCGACGCGATGACGCTCACGGAAGGTGCCACCCCGTACTCGACCTGATGGATCATCAGCGAGCCGTAGCGCAGGGGGTTGTTCGCGTAGACCCACTGGTCGGCGATGGCCGCGTCACCGCTGTACAACCTGACGCGCGGCGAGTCCTCACGCTGGACGCCGCCGACCTCGTAGAGCCGCTTGAAGTCCACGACCTCCATCGACAACCCGGGATAGCGCCACGAGTAGAGCGGACCGGCGTCGTACGTGCCGTACTGGGAAGCCTCGAGCACCTTCCGTCCGCCCGTCGGTATCCCGATGAGTGCCTCCGACCTCGTGAGCTGCCCGAGGGCGACGACGACGAACAGGGCCGCGAGCGACCAGTGGAACAGCGGGCTGCCGAACACGCCGAGCCGCCCGCCATCCCCCACGACGACGTCGCCCTCGGTACGCACCTTGAGGCCCATGCGGCGCAGAGCTGCCGCGAGGTCCGGTGATGCCGTCTCGACGGCGACCGTGGCATCGGGGCGCTCCGTCAGGCGGCGACGGACCGCCTCGGCCGTGTCTGCCGCGCGCGATGCTCTCAGCGCCCACTTCGTGCGCTCGACCGAACAGGCGATGGTCGAGACACCGAGGAGCCCCAGCACGAACAGGAACGGCCAGGAGGCGTAGACGTCGTGAAGCCCGAGCGGCGCTGCGAGCGCCTCCAGCACGGGGTTGGCGGCAGCCCACGACGAGACCTTCTCGGATCCGTCACCGGCCTGCGGGACCACGGTCCCCAGCAGCGCCCACCCGGCGCACACCAGGAGGAGGATGAGAGCCAGGCGGCGCGACCGCAGGGAACGGTACGCTCGCGACAGCAGTTCGCCCACCGGCTACTTGACCTCGCCGAAGGGCTTCGCGTACAGGTGATCGACGCGCCAGAGCATGTCCTTGCCCCGTCGCAGGGTGTAGGTCACGTCGTACTCGACCTTGTAGACGGGCGAGACCGACTTGGTCGGCTCCGAGACGGAGAAGTAGGAGTACTCCCACTCCTCGTGAGCGACGATGACCGCCTCGGACCCGGTCGTCTTCGAGCTCTTGACCTCGAACTTGAGCAGCTTCTGGTCGATCCCCTTGCCCTGCTGCCGGTTGAGTTCGATGTAGCTGTCGACGCGGACCGACTCGGTCGGCTCCATGGTGGAACTCGAAGCGTCCGAATTGAGCATGCGGTAGGCGAAGGTCACCCAGGCGAGATAGGAATCCACGGCCTTCTCGGGTGTCGTCAGATCCGGACTCGCCGGGGGCGGCGGCGGGAAGGTCGGGCCCTGCGAGGCCGCCGGAGCCGTGCAGCCGGCGAACACCAGCCCCGCCGCGAGCATGAGCGCGCAGACGAAGCCGATGATGGTGAGGCGGGATACCCGCTGAGAGGGCGTTGTCACGACGGGGATTCTAGCATGGGATGTGCCGCGCGATGAAAGGGGGCGCACCTCATCGGTGCGCCCCCTCGGTCGGTACCCGCGTTCGACGTCTCGCCGCCTACGGCCACGGCGTGGCGATCGCCGGATGGGAGCCGGTGCACGGCGCGTCGCAGTCACCCTTGACCCACCCGTTGTAGGTCTTGTTCGCATTGGTGATGCCGTTGAGAGCGCCTGAGACCTTCCCCGAATACGGGGCGGGGTCCGCCGCGGAGCGGACCAGCATGCGAGGACGCTTCCAGCCGTGTGGGATCTGGACGTGGCACATGTTGCATGCATAACCGTTGTGATTCGTGTCCGAGTGCGTGTTGTTGGAGTTCTTGATGTGGCAGCTCGCGCAGAGGGTGTTGGCCCAGTTCGTGAGCGATTGCGCGTACCACCGCCCGCTCGTGCCGGCCTTGAGCATGAACGGCAAAGAAGAACCGTGCGGACCCTTGGCTGACGCCGTATTCGAATGGCAGTCGGTGCACGTCATCTTGTACGTGGATGTGAGGCCCTTGCCCGCCACGAACATCGTCGCGTCCGAACCCCAGGTCCAGGTGCGCGCGGCCGAGGCGAAACCGCTCGTCTTGGGCCATACCTGCCCGGCGACATTGTGGCCGGAGTCGTTGTTGGGATTGAACTCGCGAGCGAGGTCCGTGGCCGTGGCGACCCTGGCGGGGGCGCCGACAGTCGTCGGCAGGGATGTCGCACTCGAGTGGCACTTGTAGCAGAGGTACGCCTCGTAGTCGGTGGCGCCGCCGTCGAGCCGCACGGCCGTATAGGCCGACGTCACCGTCGCGAAGTTGCTCCCGTATGCGGACGGGTAGACGCCCACGACACCGTAGAGCGCGCCCCCGGCGAGACCCGTGTTCGCCGTGTGCGTGGCTCCCCCGCTGACCTTCTTGGCGCCATGCGGGTCGTGGCAGTCGACGCACTCGGCGTGGCGGTTCGCCGCGCCGAGGCCGGAGGCGGTCTCCGTGTCACTGTGCCGGCCGACGAGCGACGTGGTCGGATGCCGGTAGGTGGTGACGAGCGCGGTGGCGACGCTGGCCGCTCCCGGCGCCTTGCGCGTCGGGATCGAGACGCCGTCGGACGTCGCGAGTGACCCGCCTGAGCCGTGGCACTGCAGGCAGAGCGCCTCCTCGCGGCTCACCTGACGGCCGAAGCTCGTCGCCACGCCCGAGTCGACGTTGGAACGCGTCGCCGTGGTGTTTCCCGAACGCGATGCGTAGACCGGTGTGGTGCCCGCCCACGAACTCGTGTTGTTGCTCGACCATGCGACGAGGCGGCTGAAGTCGGACGCATGCGGATCGTGGCAGTTGTCACACCACGCGCGGCCCAGCGCTGCCGTCGCCGAGGCGTGCCCGGAGCCGGTCCACATCGTCTTCTGCCAACCGGGGAAGTACGTCGCCGTGACCGATGACGTGCCGACGGCATACGGCACGATCGCCGTTCGGCTCACGCCGGCCACCGGCGCGGCTGATCCGTGGCAGTCCATGCAGAACTCGGTGGTGGTCGCCGGGGTCGACTTCGTGTTGCGGGGATCGGAGACCCGGGACATGTCCCACTGGGAGCCCGCCACGCCCTTCTGGACGTAGTGGGTGTTGTGGCAGGAGTAGCACGTCGTGCTCCTGCCGCTGCCGGCGCTCGACGTCGGATGGTGCGAAGCGCGGGCGAACTCCGCCTTCACGTCACGGCCGTTCCATGTGTACGGGCGCGAGCCCACGCTGCGCGTCTCTTCAGCGCCGCCCGCCTGGGTCGTGTGACACTCGAAACAGAGGCCGGCCTGCTTGAACGCGTCGACCGTCTGCGTGCCGGAACGACGGTAGTCTATGAGCCTGTCCGTCGCAGCGCCGTGGTTGTTGTGGCAGACCTCGCACTGGACGCCCGGATTCGCGGACGTCGTCACGACCGTGGACGACCCGTGCGCGAGCCCGGCCGTGCCCCAGTTCGCCTGGTTGTGGTCGCCGCCCGTACGGTCGAGTGACTTCGCCCCCGCGGCGCTCCCTCCGCCGTTGGCAAGGATCATCGAGGTGAGCGCCCCGGCCGAGCCCTCCGCGCTCACGGTCCCGTGACACCGGAAGCACAGGTCGTTCCCGGTCGGCGCCGTGTCGGTGCTGTAGAGGTACGTCGCCGACGGATCGCCGGCGCTGGTCGCCACCTTCACGCGCAGCAGCATGCGATAGCTGCGGCTCGGATCGTAGACGCCTGTGGCCGGGTCCCGGAAGTAAGGGCGCCGGTGCGGGGTGTGACACGCTTCGCACTCGTTGGCGCTCGAGACCATCGCGAACGTGCGGTGGATCGACCAGCCGCCCGCCGCTGCGGTGTCGGTTGCCGGCGGGCCGCACGTGGCGACACCGGCGACGTAGTCGTTGAACTGGGCCTGGACGTTGATGAGTGCGCCCGTCGCGAACGCGGAGCCCTGAGCCGTCGAGCCGTGACACGCATAGCAGCCGAGCGCCTGGTTGGACTTCACGGTACCGTCGGCGATGCCGGCTCCGCCGTGCGCGGTGTGGCAGCGCAGACATGAGTAGACGGGATAGCCGGTCTGCTGGGAGCCATGGGGGTTCGGTGAGGTGTTGTCGGACAGCGTCGAAGTCGCTCCGGTCGAGTCCTGAGCGTAGACCGCGTAGTAGTACGAGAACGACGTGGACGCCTCGTCAGCGGCCAGCGATCCCGCCGCGACGACGGCGGGAGGCGCCGTGACGGACGCGACCTGGGTCGCGAGACCCAGCGTGGCGGACGTGATCGGACGGTTCAGACGGAAGACGCGATAGCCGACCGAGGCAGCGACCGTGTTCCAGCGGACCTCCACAGCACCGGTCGATCCGTCGACGCGCGACGTCGGCGCGCCGGGCCTGCCGATCGAGAGCGCTGAGGCGGCTGCGAACGTGACCATCTGGGCCGCAGCCGCATTGCCGGCCGCGTCCCTGACCGAGGAGGCCACGACGACCGAGTACTCACCGGTACCGAGGCGGCCGATCGGGATGACCGACACCGCTCGGCTGGCGGCGTCATAGCGCACCGTCGCCGGGACGCGTGCACCGGATTCGTCGACCAAGCGGACGCCGCTCGCCACCGTCGACGGACGGACGGCCTCGCTCAGTGCGAGACGCACGCCCGTGCCGATGCGCCGAGTCGCAATGACCTGCGGCGCGGTCCCATCACGCTCGGTGGCCGCGACCACGGTGCGCAGCAGCGCCTGGCGGGCGGTGGTGATCATGCCGGGCAGCCGCACCGGCGGCCGGTCGAACTGCCCGCGGACGCGCCAGCCCGCGATGCTCCTCCACAGCCACACGCTGCTCCGCCCGTCGCTGTCGAAGCCGGCCAGATCGGAAGGGCTGTACGCCGGAGACGAGGCCCGAGCTCCCGTGGCCGCGTCGGCGGCCAGCACCCGGATCGCGCCCCGTGCGGGGACATCGAGGTAGTAGACGATGCCTCCGGCCACGCGCGGAGAGGTCTGCTCTCCCCTGCCGGCTGCGATCGCTGTGCGGCGGCCCGTCACCGTGTCGTAGCTGATGACGTCGAAATCGCCTGCGCCGTACTCGACCCAGACCACGTAGCGGCCATCGGTATCGGGGAGGATCTCGGTGCCGCGCCCGTTCGCGATCGTCGTATAGACGTTGCTCACGAGGTCGTACGCGTAGACATCGGTCCCGCCCGCAGCATTCGACTTCTCGAACACGACGAGATTCCCGGCCAGCCGCGCGTTGCCTGAAGACGTCGCGATGGCGAGCAGGCGCCCGGTCACGACGTTGCGCACGTAGACGTAGCGGCCCCCCGAGACGGGGACCTCCTCCCACGAGACCCACTCACCGGACACCGACGGGCTGAGCTGGTTGTTGGGTCCCGTGGCGACCGGAGCCTCTATGCCGGTGGTCACATCCTTGACGTAGATGTCCGCGTTGCCGGAACGGTAGTCGACCCACACCACGAGATTGCCCGAGATGTCCGGATCGACCTGATCGCTCGTGCCCGTCACGAATGCGCGCGCGGACCGCTTCCCGGCGTCATACAGATAGATGTCGTTGCCGCGTCCCGAGGCAGCGCTGTCCGCCCAGACGACGCGCCCGCCCGAGACCGCCGGGTCCTGCGGGTAGCGCCCCCCGACCGACAGAGGCGACGGAACCGCCGATGCGGTGCCCGTGCCAGCCACCGCGACCGCGACGAGCACGGCCGTCGCCGTCACAGCCGCGACCAGTCCGCGACGAATCATCTTCACAGTCGACCTCCCAGGTCACCGCAACGCACCGGGCATCGCCCCGAGGGCTACGCCTGTGAACCGAGTATCGGTACCGCACGGGTTGTCGTGTGTGCCCTCCGTCACAGAACAGGGAGGAAGGGCGGGACGACGCGGGAACGCCGAAGGGCGCCCATCCGGGCGCCCTTCGGTGAAGGTCTCGTGGCAGCGAGTCTAGGGCAGGCTTCCTGCGGGATGGCAGTTCGTACACAGGTCGTCGCCGGTCTCGAGCAGGAATGCGGTGGAGGTCGACTCGTGCGGGAAGACCTGCACGCGAGGGTTGTCGACGGTGTTCGTGCCGTCGGCGGAGTTCACCGTGTAGGTGCCCGGCTTCCCCTGCAGGCCGTCGACGCTCGTCTGGCCAGCGTAGCGGGGATCCTCGTGGCACTGCTGACAGATCGGATAGTGCACCGCCACGCCCCACGGGCGCGGAGTGAGCACGAGGTAGCCGTTGTTGTTGCCGCCGAGCGGACCGCGCTCGGTGACGGTGGTCGTCGCCGGTGTGGATGTCGGCGAGTTGCCGCTCGCGGTCGAGAGGCGCCAGACACTCCCGTAGTACTGGTACGCGGCGATCGTCTGAGTCTCGACCGGATGGTTGTGCAGTCCGCCGGAGTCCATGAGTCGGCCCTTATGGCAACCGCCGCACCAGTCGGAGCCATAGACCGTGACGGTGTTGACCGAGCCGCCGGGGTTCTTCTTGAGCAGCCGGTCCGTGGCCATCGTGGTCACGACGCTGTCGGTGGCGGTACGGCGACGGTCGCCCATGAAGGCCGCAACGGTGTTCGCATCGTGTGGCGAGTGGCAGTCGGTGCAAGTCATGAACCTGTTCGTCCCCGAGAGCGTCATGGTCGCGGGACCGCCGCTGACGGGGTCACCTCCGGGCACCAGGTTCGTGGTGTCGATGCTGTGCGACGCCACGACGGTGAACCCGCGCGCGGCCAGCACCCCGTAGACGCCCCGGCCGCCGGTACCGTCGTGACACGTGTTGCAGGTGTCGACGATGGTGATCTTCGGAAGCAGCTGGATGCCCCCGGACTTGTGGATCTGGTGGCAGCCTTCGCACTTGGTGCTCTTGAGAGCGTAGCCGCTGTGGGGGCCGGAGCGGGAGACTTCGACGGTCGCCGTGGTCGCGGGATTCGCGGTCGCACCGTGACAGCTCGTGCACGTGGTGTTGTTCGGGTCGACCGTACCGGTCTCGCTGTACGCGAAAGCGACCGCCGGGTAGAGAGCGACCGCGGCGAGCACCGCTATCACGATCAGGTTGAAGCGGCTCTTCATCTGCTTCCAGCGACCTTGTCCGGCAACTCGGCTCCCGCGTACGGGCGCGAACGAACCCGCCCGAACAGGCTTCCACACATCACCAAGCATCATAGGCGCGTCGCCGTCTCCTCACAAGTAGCGCGCGGACCCGTCCACAGGCGGAACGGCGCTAGCGCCGTGCCAACGTGAGTACCTGGACCCGGTTGTTCTCTTTGTCCGCGACGAGCAGCAACCCGTCCCGTTCGTCGACGTCGTTGGGGAAGTTGAACTCCGCGGGGACGTCGCCGCGCTGCCCGAACCGCCCGATGAGGCCGCCGTCGGGCGACAGGGCCACGAGGCCGAAGAGGAACGAATCCGCGACATAGACGGTGCCCGCCCCGTCCACCGCAAGGCCCCGTGGCATCCCGAGCGCACCTGAGGTCTCGGACGCGGCTCCGTCCAGTGGCAGCTCGCCGTACGCCCAGAGCCGAGCCCCGCGCGCGTCGAACGCGATGACCCGGGCGTGGTTCGAGTCCGAGACGTAGACCCGTCCGTCCGGTCCGGCGGCGATACCGTTGGGGTGATCCAGATCGGTCGGACCGACGCCGGGCTTGCCGAACTGCCGGATGAGGCGGCCGTCCGAACCGAAGACGAAGACCTGATACGCGTCTGTCGCGTATACCTTGCCGCCGCGGGCCGCCACGTCCGTCACCGCGATGCCGGTCCCCTCCTGCCCCGAGCTCCCGCGTCCGACCGGCTTCGTCGGATCGGGGAACGCCGCCGTGAAACTGCCGTCGGCACTGAATCGCTGTATCTGGTCGTTGCGGAAATCCGCGACATAGACGCTGCCGTCGGTGGGATCCACTGAGATCCCGATCGGATAGTCCATGCGGCCGGGCG
The DNA here is from genome assembly GCA_030652345.1 of Coriobacteriia bacterium. The sequence goes on along the minus strand of JAUSAU010000006.1, from coordinate 30,276 downwards.
ACCAGCTGAACGTCCCGCCGGGCAGCGCCTTGCGGACACCGAACCCGCCGAACTCGAAGAGGAACCCGCCGTCACGGTCGAAGACGCACACGCGGTTGTTCCCGGTGTCCGACACGTAGATCCGGCCGTCGATGCCGAACGCCGCACCCATCGGCTTCTTGAAGTCCGGGTTGGCGCCCTTGCCGGGACCGGTGATCGTCAGCAGTGGCGTGAGCCCTGCGACATCGGCACCCCCGCGCGCCACGAGCCCGCCGGGACGCAGGAGCAGGTAGATCAACCAGATCACGAGGATGACGAGGATGACCGTCAGCGCGACGGCGATACCCGAGAAGATGCGACGGGGCGTGAGGTACCCGGGCCGGGCGCGTTCGGGCCCCATCGGGGATCCCGGGGTGGACTCCCCCTGCGCCGGCGCGACATCGCTCACGGCGTCTCACCGCCGACGCGCTTGAGCCCTTCGGACGCCTTCGACATGTCCGGCGCGTACCGGAGGGCGAGCGCGTAGCGCTCGCGCGCCCAATCCGAACGGCCGAGGTTCTCGTAGGCCACACCCATCAGGTACTGCAGGTCGGCCAGGCTCGGCTTCGCCTGCACGGCCGGACGCACCGCCTTGACCACGGATCGGTAGTGGCCGAGACCGCTGTAGTAGTCCCCGAGGGACTTGGCGGCCAGCGCGTGCGTCGGCTCCGCATCCAGCGCGCGCCACCACCAGGCCTCGGCCTTACGCGACTCACCCCGCGCCATGTAGATGACACCGGTGTTGTAGAGTGCCGCCGTGTTCTTCGGATCGGCCTTCAGGACGGTGTCGTACTCCTTGATCGCCTCATCAGTGCGGCCCGCCTTCTGCAGCGCATAGGCGAGCGAGAGCCGCGCGTTGGCATCCGCGGGGGTGGCCGAGACGGCCCGCTCCCACCGGGCGACCTCCGCGCTGCGAGGGTCGGTCGAGAGGTTCGCTTCGACGATACCGCGCAGGACGAAGCCTCCGACCCCCACGATGGCGAGGAGGAGCAGGAGTACGAGGATCGCGAGCCAGCCCGGGACGAGACTCTCGTCCGCGCGGGGATCGGGGGCACCCGCGGCGTCTCCCGAAAGCTGTGTCACATCCGTCACTGCGTCTTAGGCCATTCTCGCGAGATGAAACGACAGGACCTGCAGTTCGACCGAGAGGTCGACGGGCCGCACCTTGACGCCATCCGGCACGTCGAGCGTCATCGGTGCGAAGTTCAGGATCGCCCTGATCCCCGCCTGCACCACACGGGACGCGACCTCCTGTGCGGACTCCGGCGGCGTCGTGAGAAGGACGATCTCCACGCCCTCGGAGCGCAGACCGGACTCCAGATCCTCGAGTGAACGCACCACGAGTCCCGCAACCTCCGTGCCGACTTTGGCCGGATCGTTGTCGAAGACGGCGACGATATCGAACCCGCGCTCCGCGAAGCCGTGGAAGCCGAGCAGCGCCCCACCGAGCCGGCCGAATCCCACGATCGCGACCCGGCGCGACTCCGCCAGACCAAGGACGCGGGAGATGTGCGCGATCAGCGACTCGACGTCATAGCCGATGCCGCGAGTGCCGAGCTCGCCGAGATGGCTCAGGTCCTTGCGCACCTGTGCCGCGTTCGTCCCCGCCATCTGAGCGAGTCCGAGCGAGTTGATCACCGGCATGTTGAGCGCCTGCGCCTGGATCAGGCAGCGCAGGTAAATGGGCAGCCTGTTGATCGTCTGCTCGGGAACGCGTTCCATGCCCTCTCCCTGCCGGCCGCGCGGTCCGACTACTTCGTCGACGTTGCCGGGACTCCGGCCATCGACGCCTCGAGCGCCTGCAGGGCGGCCTTGAACGACGCGTTGTCGGGCAGGATCTTCAGCCCCGCTTCGTACGTGGCAACCGCATCCTGGGGCCGGCCGATCGCGCGCAGGGCCTCCGCGTACAGCGAGCGGATCTCGATGTATCCGGGATCCATCTCGACGGCGGGCTTCAGCGTGTCGGCCGTCTCCTGTGCCATGCCGCGGCTCCAGTACGCGATCGCCTTCTGGAACCGGATCGACGGGGCATAGGGGGCCACGGCGATGCCGCGATCAGCGGCCGCGATCGCCTTCTCGTAGTTCGCGGGATCGAGGAACGAACCCGTCTGGTTGTAGAGGGACGACAGGAACACATAGTTGTCGTACTCGGTCGGCACGAAGTCGATCGCGTCGAGGTACGCGCGCTCGGCCAGTCCGAACGCCAGACTCGCTTGCTTCATCGCCTCTTCCGTGTCGCCGCCGTTGCCCTGACGCGTGCGCGCCTCGTTCATCCAGCCGATCATCTGCTCCTGGTACGCCTGACCCAGCTGCGATCGGTACATGTCGTTCCAGGGGTTGAGACTGATAGCCGTCTGCAGGCTCACGATCGGGTCGTTGCCCATGGCCGCGCCGAACTGGCCGAGGAGGTAGTAGCGATCGGCCGTGACCCAGACGATGTTGTAGCTCCAGCACACGAGCAGGATCGAGCAGGTCGCAAGACCGACCGCAGGGCTCCACGACGTGACCTTGAACTCATGCTCGGTCGCGGTGGGCGTGACGATGACCGCGAGAGCGATCCACAGGAAGATCGTGGAGCCGGTCACGGACAGGCCGGTGATGAGAGCGACGATGTAGCCGAGTGCGGCGGCCCAGAAGGCGCTGATGACGAGACGGTCGGTGCCCTTGCCGCGCGAGAACGCGTTGGGCGCACCGAGCCACAGAGCGAACCCGAACAACCCGTAGAGGAGCAGGAAGCCGACGATGCCGATGCCCGCGGCGAGCTGCAGCGGGTAGTTGTGCACGTTGTCGGCGACCGAGAGATAGCCCGCATCGCGCGTGTAGGCCGCCGGCTTGTACTGCGGGAAGATCAGCCGGAAGGTGTCAGCGCCGAACCCTGTGATCGGACGCACCTTGATCGCATCCCACGCGGCCTGCCAGATCTCGAATCGCGTGAGGGCGCTGCCCTCGCTGAACTGGAAGATCGACTTGACGCGCTCGATGACGTTGAGCACGGGGTTGGCCGAGGTCATGCTGCGGATCGTGAACGCCGCTGCGGCGGCACCGGTGATGCCGATGAAACTCCAGTCGGTGGCGCCCAGGCGGGACTTCGCCAGCACCGCTGCCACGATCACGGCGATCAATGCCACGGAACCGCCGATCCATGAACCGCGGACGAACGCGGTGATCCACGCCCCGACCGTCAGCAGGAAGACCACCCAGTAGAAGACCCGCCACAGGACCTTCTTCTCCGACAGCGCCATTCCGAGCGCGATGGGCAACGGGAAGACAAGGAACCCGCCGAGAAGGTCGGGGTTGCCGTAGGTCGAGAAGCCCCGGTTCGTGTCGAACGGAAGCTTCACACCCCAGTTGACGGGGTCGATGCCGAAGTACTGCAGCATGCCGTAGCCGGACACGAGCAGGGCCGAGAACATGAGCGTCCGCGCGAGCGAGCGGATGCGGCTCGGGCGATCGACGATCTGTGTGACGAGGAAGAACGTGATGCCATAGGTGAGGAACGAGAAGAAGCCCTCGAAGCGGCGGTACTTGCCGAAGAAGGCGGTCGCGGGGCTGATGGAGATGCCGGGCAGAGAGGTGAAGAGCACCCAGCCCAGGAAGACCAGCACGACCAGGTCGAGCTTGGTCCGCCGGAGCTTGCCGCCGCGCATGAAGAAGTCGAAGGCCCAGACGATCAGGCCCGCGATCGCGAAGAACCGCATCACGAAGACCTTCACGATGTCGAACTGGTCATAGGTGAGCGGGAGCAGGAACGTCTGCGAGCCCGGGAGGCCCGGCATCAGCGTCGGGATCCAGTTCGCGTTGCTCATGGCGATCGGAACGAGGAAGACGAGTGCGCTGAGGCAGTACCAGACGATACGGTGCGCCGTTCCCATGCCGTCGGTTGCCCTGGGAGCTGCGACGGGAGCAGACGTCTTCGCGACAGCCCTGGCCTTCGCGGCGGACTTGGATGACTTTCCGGATGCCAAGAGATCTCCTTCTAGCGGGCGCCGCGGCCGGTGAGTACCACGCGCACGGTGTCGGCCACGATGCGGACGTCCATGAGCAGGTTCTGATGATACATATAGATGAGGTCGTACTTCAGTTTTCTTTCGGGGGTCGTGGCGTAGCCGCCGCTGACCTGTGCGAGGCCCGTGGCGCCCGGCTTGATGCGGAAGCGCTCGCGGTAGCCGGGTATCGCTTCGATGAACTGGTTCACGAAGAACTCCCGCTCGGGTCGCGGCCCGACGAAACTCATCTCGCCAACCAGGATGTTGACGAGCTGAGGGAGCTCGTCGACCCGGTACGTGCGAAGGAAGCGTCCGACCGGCGTGATGCGCGGATCCTCTTCGGTGGCGAAGACCGGCCCGCTCGCCGCCTCGGCGTCACGGACCATCGTGCGGAACTTGTGCGTGCGAAACGGGATCCGGTCGCGGCCGAGCCGCTCCTGGGAGAAGAGCACCGGGCGGCCCATCGTGACCAGGATCGCGATCGCCGCGAGCAGCAGGATGGGGCTGAGCACGACGAGCAGGGCGAAGGCGAATGCTATGTCGAACACGCGCTTCGCGCCGACATACCACTGCGGCGAGCGGTGCGTGATCTCCATGAGGGGGATGTCGGCCACGATGCTGTCGACCTCGCCGATGAAGATCTCGTAGAGCTCCGGGACGACATCGACGCGCACACCGGTCTCGCCATTGAGCGTGATGTCCTCGACCAGCTCGCGCAGAGCCACCGGCGACGCGACGATGACGCGGTCGACAGCGTGCTCGCGCACCATCGCCGTCAGTTCGTGGACCGTACCAAGCACGACCGGCGCAGTGCCGGCGCTCAGCGGATGCACGGGCCGGGAGGCATCCTCATCACGGGCGAGCAGACCGATGACCCGGTAGCCCCACTTCGATCGCGCCGTCAGGTGTTCGGCGAGCTCGATCGCGAGCGGACCGGTGCCGACGATGAGCACCCGCTGCTCGGGCCACCGGATCGGGGTGAGACGCGTCGCGCCCGTCCTCCAGCCGACGAGGAGGACGAACTGCATCGGCCAGGCGAGCAGGATGACCGAGCGCGGGAACGCATCGAATCCGCGGCCGGCGAGCTGCAGGCCCGCGAGCGTGAGCAGGAACGTCAGGGTGGATGCGACGGCCGCGCCGCGGATGACGGGCCAGAAGCCCTCCACCCGCTCGGGGTCGTAGAGACCGGCGGCATACGCGCTCAGGGCGAACGCGAGCGTCAGGAGCGGCGCGAGGTCGAAGTAGGGGCGCAGGTTGAAGACGGGGATGCCGGCCATCGCCGGCATGGTCGCCTCGTGCGGGATGAGAAGGGTGAACGCGACGAGGTACGCCGCCAGCACCGCCGCATTGAACGCGACGGCGTCGACGATGACGGACAGAAGGATGAATCGGGCTCGTGACATAGACGGGTCAGACGCCCTTCCGGTCGAGTGCCTCTTCGTAGACGCTCACCGTGTTCTCGACCATGCGCTCCACCGTGAACTCGGCCAGGACGCGCTCGCGGGCCCGCTCGCCCATCCGCACGCGCAGGGCGTCGTCGCTCAGCAATCGTCGCAAAGCTGATGCCAGCGCCGCGGCGTCGCCGACGGGGACCACCAGTCCCGTCTCACCGTCGCGGTTGACCCACGGGACACCGGTCGGCAGGTCGGTGCACACGACGGGCGTGCCCGACGCGTGCGCCTCGAGCTGTACGATGCCGAACGCCTCCGAACGAGCGACGCTCGGGAGACAGAAGACGTCGGCGGCGCGCATATAGGCGGCGAGCTCGTCATCGGTGACGGGCGGGACGAACGTCAGGCGATCGGCCACGCCCAGCGAGACCGCAAGCTCACGGAGCTCGCCTTCGAGCGGGCCGTTGCCCACGAGGACGACATCGGCATCGAAGTCCGCCATGGCGCGCACGAGCACATCGACACCCTTGTAGTAGATGAGGCGGCCGACGAACAGGACGATCGGGCGGGCGTGCCGGGCGCGGATCGCGTCCGCCGCGGCGACATGCTCCGGCGTGGGCGCATAGCGCTCGACGTCGATCCCGAACGGCACGACGCGGCACTTGTCGGCGTGCGGCCGCAGGAAGGGGCTGTTCTCGATCATCGGCGGCGAGGCCACGATGATCCGGGAGGCCCGGTCCAGCAGTCGCGCCATGACCGGCCGGTAGGCCGCACCGAGGACCCGCTGCCTCACGATGTCACTGTGGTAGGTGAGCACCATCGGACCCGGCGAGCCGGCGCGCTGCCAGGCCCAGTCGCCCCAGGGATACGGGAACTGCAGGTGGAAGAGGTCCGAGCGCTCCGTACCGGTCGCCGCTGCGCGGATGGCCTCGGCCATCCCGAACGCGACCGGCGTGGACGATGCGGCGAAGGCCCGCGCGAGGCGCAGGACCTCGACGCCTTTGATGACCTCGCGAACCGTCTCGTCACCCTCGTTGCTCACGATCGCCTCGACACAGACCCCCGGGCGCGCAGCCAGGCCCTCGGCGAGCATCTGCATGTACGTCTCGATGCCGCCGAGATGCGGCGGGAAGTAGTACTTGTTGACCAGCGCGATGCGCATGCTCACGCGCCTGCCCCGCCCTCGGCCATCGCGCGACCGGCGGCCAGCAACGCGTCGACCGCCCCCTGATCGGCCGCCTCCGCGTAGATGCGGACGAGCGGCTCCGTGCCCGACGCGCGCATCAGGAGCCAGGCGTCGTCGGGCAGGAGGAACTTGATGCCGTCAGCACGCACGATCTCGCCGACCGGCAGGCCGGCGACCGTGGCGGGCGACAGCGATGCCCACGATGCGACGAACGCGTCCTTGCGCGCCGCGTCGAGCCTGAGGTCCACGCGGCCGTACTCCATGGTGCCGGTGAGCGCGAGCAGGTCGGCGACCAGATCGCCGAGCCCCATCTGGCGCTGCGCCATCATCTCGGCGAGCAGCAGGGACATCAGCAGGCCGTCGCGTTCGCGTACGTGCAAGGGCATGCCGATACCGCCGGACTCCTCGCCGCCGATGAGGACGCCGCCCTTGACCATCTCCTCGTAGATCCACTTGAAGCCGACCGGTGTGGTCACCGTCTCGACGTTCAGGATGCGGGCGAGGCGGTCGACGAGCACCGAGGTGGAGAGTGTCTTCACGATCTTCCCGCACTGCCCCTTGTCCTCGATGAGGTGGCGGGCGACCAGGCAGATGATGCGATGCGGGTTCACGAACGCGCCGGTCCCGTCGGCGGCACCGATGCGGTCGGCATCGCCGTCTGTGATGAACGCCGCATCGAGCCCGCGCTCCCGCACGATGTCGCGCGCCCGGTCGATATGCGGGGGGATCGGCTCGGGGTGCAGTCCGCCGAAGCCCGGGTTCGCCTCGCCATGGAGCTCGGTGACCTCGACGCCGAGGGAGCGCAGCGTCTCGGCGAGGTAGCCGCGGCCCGCACCGTAGAGCGGGTCTACCAGGACCTTGAGTCCCGCGGCGCGGATCGCGTCCTCGTCGACGAGCGAACGCAGGGCGGCGAGGTACGGGCCGATCAGGTCGAACGACTCGAACGCACCCCGGGCTGCCGGCGGCGCATCGGCGAGCTCGGCCTCGACGCGGTCCGTGAACGAGACCGGAGAGGCGCCGCCGTCGGACATGCGGAGCTTGAAGCCGAGATACGGGGCGGGATTGTGGCTGGCGGTCAGCATGACGCCGCCGATCGCCGTCTCATCGCGCGCGACGGACCAGCACAGGGCGGGGGTCGGACAGTAGCGGTCGGACACCTTGACGACGAGGCCGTGGGACGCCAGGACCTCAGCGGCTGCGGCGGCGAAGGCGCCTGCCTCGAAGCGTGTGTCGTAGCCGACGACGACGGTGCCGCCCGGCGAGTCGGCGGCGAAGACCCTGCCCGCTGCGTCGGCGACGCGCCGCAGGTTGTCGTACGTGAAGTCATCACCGATAACGGCGCGCCAGCCATCGGTACCGAAGCGGATGGGGCGGGGGTCGCACATCGTCGCTCACCTCCGGAGAAGGCACGGCCTCGAGCGAGCCGTACACCTCGCCCATTCTGCTACATCGGACGTCCTTCGGGTACCACCGAAGCCGTCCCGTGAACTCGGGTCGCGCAGGCACCGCCGCACCCGATCCGGCGCCGGGCTCAGTCGCGCTTCGCGGCCTCGGAGACCAGCGAGCGGAAGAGGCCGAGGTACTGGCGCATCTGGTCCTCGAGCGAGAAGTGGTCGACGACGCGCGCCGCTCCCGCGGCGCCCATCGACGCCCGCATAGCCGGGTCATCGAGCAGTCGCGTGATCGCGGCGGCGAGCGCTTCCGGATCGTCGGGAGGCACGAGCAGACCGGTGACCCCGTCGTCCACGGCCTCAGGGATGCCGCCGACGGCCGACGCGACGACAGGCCGTTCAAGCGCCATGGCCTCGAGCACCACCATCGGAAGGCCTTCCGAGCGGGACGGCACCACGACGACGTCCAGCTTTGCGAGCGCGGGGGTCGCGGGTGCCAGGACGCCGGTGAAGGTGACGCTCCCGGAGACACCCAGATCGGAGGCGAGCGCCTCGAGTGCCTCGCGCTGCGAGCCGTCGCCGACGATCACGAACCGCGCGGCGGAGCCGGTGGCGGCAGCCGCGGCCCGGATGAAGACGTCGACGCCCTTCACGAGTTCGAGCCGGGCGATGCACCCCACCACGGGAGCGGCGCCGGCGAACGCGTCAGGCAGGGCACCGACGGCGGCGGACCGCACCTCGCCGACGCGGACGCCGTTGTGGGCGACGATGACGCGCGACTCCGGCACGCCGTCGGCGACGAGCGTTCGGGCTATCGCGTGCGAGACGGTGACGAAGCGGTCGCTCCGCCCGCGGGTCGCCCGCTCGAGCAGCCGGCGAAGCCACACGCCCCGTCGGCCTCCCCCGTCGAACGCCGCTGCTCCCGGCTCGACCTGGACGGTCGTGACGACGCAGACCGGCAGCTGCCGGCACGCGAGACGTACGATCACGTTGGCCAGGACGCCCCCGGAGTGGACCACCTGGACACCGTTGCGCCCCACGTACTTCCGGATGCGCGAACTGGTCCGAAGCAGGTTGCGCCGGCCGAGGCGGTACGGCGCCACCGTCACGCCGAGGGCCCGTGCGGCGGCCTCGAGCTCCCCGCCCGGCTGGCATACGACATGGACGAGCATCCCGGCATCCCGGCAGGCGCGCGCGAGGTTGAGCAGGTGCACCTCGCCGCCACCCATCCCCGGTCCTGCGAAGTTGTTGACCAGCAGGATGCCGATCCCCTTGAGCGACCTCACGACGGGTCCCCGGCGGCGGCGCGGTACGCCGCCCGGTCGGCGAGGATCTCGGCAGGCAGGCGGATCAGGCGCGCCAGCGCGCGCCTGATCCGCCTGCCCCGTGCGAGCACGCGCACGGTCGAGATTCCGGCGCGGGCGCGGCGCACGAGCACTGCGGACACGTCGAGCTGCCCGGCGGCTGCCAGAGGCAGGTAGTGGGTGTGGAGCATGGCGAACATGTTGTCGTAGTTCCGCTCGATGTCGGCGTTCAGGGCACCCTTCGAGTGCACGAGGTACGTACCCAGCGTCTCATTGATGAGCCGAAATCGGGCGCCGGCACGTGCGACCTTCAACCACAGGTCGAAGTCCTCGACGGTGAGGAAGTCCCGCCTCTCGTCGAACAGGCCGGCGTCGAGAGCACGACTGCGCCGCAGGACGGTCGCGGATGTCGTCAGGAAGCACCCGCGGTGGAGCAGTTGTGTGTACGCATCCCGCTGATCGAGGACGTAGGTGCGGTGCACGAGCACGCGTCCCGTGGGATCGACGATATTGACGTCGTGACAGACCAGATCGATCGCGGGATCCGCATCGAGGACGGCGGCGACCCGCTCGAGCTTCGTCGGCGCCCACCAGTCGTCCGCATCGAGGAACGCCAGGAAGTCGCCGGTCGCCATGCGGATCGCATTGTTGCGGGAGTTGGCCGGCAGGCCTGAGTCCTCCTGCCAGGCATACCGGATGCGAGCATCGTCGAACGACGCGACGATCGCGTCGGTCCCATCGGTCGACCCGTTGTCGACGATGACCAGCTCCCAGTCGGCACAGGTCTGGTCGAGGACGCAGCGGATGGTGCGTTCGATGAACGCGGCCGCCTGGTGCGTGGGCATGATGACCGAGAATCGCGGGGCCACAGCCGACCCTCAGCCTTCCAGCGCGGCGACGTACTCCGCGACGGCCCGGATGCCGGCCCGCATGTCGGTCGCGGGCGCGTATCCGAGCGCCGAGATCAGGTCGTAGCGATAGTCGACCGGAGCGTCATCGGTCAGGGCCTCGGTGCCGCGCGGAAGACGTACCGTCACCGCACGCCCGTACACCTCGCTGCACACCTCGGCGGCGATCGACGCGAGCTCGCGGATCGACAACGAGATCCCGGCACCCACGTTGAGAACGGCGGCCGCGGCGTCGGACGGCAGCGCCTCCGTCGTAGCGACGGTCGCAATCGCGCGGACGGTGTCCGAGAGCGCGAGGAAGTCGCGGCGCTGCGTGCCCGGCGAGAGCAGCACGATCTCGCCGGTGCGGTACGCGGTGCGGCAGAAGTCGTTGACCGCCAGCATCCAGCAGTCGGCATCGGCGAAGACCGGAGGTCCGAAGCCGTTCGCCGGCCGCAGTACGACCGCCTCGATCGCGCCGGCGGCGGCGAAGCGGTGACAGTAAGCCTCGCCGGCAAGCTTGCTGACCCCATAGTCGCTGACCGGGCGCTGCGGGTAGGACTCGTCGACGGTCGCGCCCGCGAGCGAGCCGTAGACGTGGATGGTGGATAGATAGACGAACCGGGCGACTCCGGCCTCCGCGGCCGCGGCGAGCACGTTGCGCGTACCGAGCGCGTTGACCTGCAGCGCAAGGGCCGGGTCGGCGGCGCACGCCCGCATGTTGAGCGCGGCCGCGTGGACGACGACATCGACGTCGGCGACGGCTGCGGCGAGGCGGTCCGGCCGTGTGATGTCGCCGGCCAGCACGTCGACGCCGAGCTGCGACGCCCATGCCACGTGCCCGTCACTCGGGCAGCGGTCCAGCGCCCGCACATCGAATCCATGCTCGTGGAAGTGGCGCACGACCTGAGCGCCGAGATAGCCGAACCCGCCGGTGACGAGGACTCTCATCGGTACGACTCGACCGTGATCGCGAGTCCTTCGTCGAGTCCGACGGCCGGTGACCAGCCGAGCACACTGCGCGCCGACGAGATGTCGACCGCATAGGCCATCGACTCACCGGCACGATACGGGACCTCGCCGAGACCAAGGAGCCCCGCGCGCCCGGCCAGTCTCTCAACCCGCATCGCGACATGGCGCAACATGACGGACTCACCGCTACCCACGTTGAAGATGCCGCCACTCGCCGAAGGCGTGCTCGCCGCTGCCACGAGCGCCTCGACGACATCGTCGACATAGATGAAGTCGCGCATCTGCTCACCGGCCGTCATCGGGAATCGATCGCCCCTCATCATCGCCTCGATCAGCGCGGGCAGGAACATCTCAGTCCCCTGACCGGGCCCGTAGGCGATGGTCGGACGCAGGACCACAGCGGGAAGGCCGTGAACACGATGGAACGTCTGGAGCATATGGACCATCGACGTCTTCGAGAACGAATACGCTGAGACAGGCGCCTCGCGCATCGACTCCGAATACAACGGTTCCCGCCCCGCGTACTCCTCGGCGGTCCCCACGGCGACGAGCGCACGCAGGCCCGGGCGCCCGCAGAGCGGAACCACGAGATCGAGCGTCCCCGTGATGTTGTCGAGTACCGCGTCGGCGAAAGCGTCGGGGGCGGCTGTGCGCTGCTTGAACGCGGCGAGGTGGAACACGACGCTCGGATCGGCCGAATCGACAGCGGCGGCCGTGGCCGCCGCGTCCCTGAGGTCACACAGGTACTCTGTGACGCCGGCCGCGCCCGAGGGCACAAGATCGATGGCGTGCACCTGTGCGCCTGCCGAGAGCAGGCGAGCTACCAGCCGTCGACCGATGAAGCCGCTCGCGCCGGTGACCAGGACGCGCGCTCCCGCGAGAGCGGCGGCGACATCCGGCTGTGGCTCAGCCGTCACGGCGGGTCCAGTCGTACGGGATGTCGTTGTCGTGCGGGTCGAGCCGGTCGATCTCGCCCGGATCGTGTGGGATGGTGGCGCAGTTGGCGACGATCGCCGTTTCCGTACCGGTTCCCTTGAAGCCGTTCCAGACGCCGGGGGGCACGGTCACGAGCGCGTAGTTCTCCGGGGAGAGGAACAGCTCCTGGACTTCGCCGAAGGTCGGCGAGCCGGCACGGGAGTCGTACAGGACGAACTTGATCGCGCCCGACACGACGGCGTAGTTGAGCCACATCTCCCGGTGGATGTGCCAGCCCTTCACGGCGCCCGGGTAGACGCAGGAGAAGTAGATCTCACCGAAGTCGCGGAACGCGTCGTCGTCGCGGGTCATCATCTTCATGACCTTGCCGCGCTCGTCGTGGATCTGCCGCAGCGGGGTGATGCGGACGCCGTCGATCATCGGGAGCCTCCCGCCATATGGGGATCCAGCCATGACTGCCCGGCACGCCTCGCGTAGGTGTCGATCTGTCGGTCGACCAGCGCGCTGCAGTCCCCGCCCGCGTCCTGCGTGCGGTACCACTCGATCGTCCACTCGACCGCCTCCTCGACAGTGAGCTGCGGCTCCCAGCCGAGGCTACGGTGCGCTTTGCTGCAGTCGAGCGCGAGCCAACCGGCCTCGTGGACGGCGCTCTGCTCGCCCGTGTGCGCCCAGGCGCCGCTTCCCCACGCAGAGACGATCAGGTCCGACAGCTCCCCGACCGTGATGGTGGCGTCATCGGCGGGGCCGAAGTTGAACGCCTCGTCGAAGCGGCCGGGCGTCTCGAGCATCGATGCGGCGAGGAGCAGGTAGCCGCCGAGGGGCTCGAGCACGTGCTGCCATGGCCGGGTGGAACCGGGGTTGCGCACGCCGATCTCGGAGCCGGAGGACAGCGCGCGGACCGCGTCCGGGACGATCCGGTCGGCGGCCCAGTCGCCGCCGCCGATGACGTTGCCGGCACGCACCGAGGCCAGATGCCTGCCCCTCGGGGTGAAGAACGAGTCCCGGTAGGACGACACCACGATCTCTTCCGCCGCCTTGCTCGCGGAGTAGGGATCGTGCCCGCCGAGCGTATCGGTCTCCCGGTAGCCCCAGACCCACTCGTTGTTGCGGTAGCACTTGTCGGAGGTGATGACGAGCGTCGCGGCCACACTGTCGCAGGCGCGCACGGCATCGAGCACGTTGCAGCACCCGACGACGTTGGTGGAGAACGTGTCGGCCGGCTGCTCGTAGGAGAGGCGCACGAGCGGCTGGGCCGCGAGATGGAAGACGACATCCGGCCGGTTCTTCGCTGTGAAGGCGGCGACTGCCGCCGCATCCCGGACGTCGATGATCGCGTGGTCCGCGAGGTCGGCAGTCATCCCGCAGACGACGAAGTTGTCGCGGTCCGTGTAGGGCTCGAGCGCCAATCCGACCACGCGGGCGCCGGAACGCACGAGCCAGCGCGTAAGCCATGAGCCCTTGAAGCCGGTGTGCCCGGTGACGAGGACGGTCCTGCCTTCGAATGCGCCGGTCAGCGTCACTTCCACACCTTCCAGGGGGCCTCGCCGGACTCGTAGAGCGTCTCGAGGTAGTCGCGCTCGCGGACGTTGTCCATGCACTGCCAGAAGCCGTCGTGGCGGAAGACGCGCAGCCCGCCGTCGTCGGCGAGCTTCTGAAGGGCACCGAACTCGAGGTCGCACTCCTCGTCGTCCGTCAGGTAATCGAGGAACTCGCGGTTGAAGACGAAGAACCCACCATTGATGACACCCTGCGCAAGCTGCGGCTTCTCCTCGAAGGAGACGACGGTGTCGCCATCGAGCGTCATCTCGCCGAAGCGCGAAGGAGGACGCACCCCCGTCACCGTTCCCATCGCGCCGTGGCTGCGATGGAATGCGAGGAGCGCGTCGAGGTCGACGTTCGCTATGCCGTCGCCGTAGGTGAGCAGGAAGACATCGTCGTCGAGGTGCTCCTCGAGTCGCTTCACCCGGGCGCCCTTGAGCGTGTTCTCGCCCGTGTCGACGCAGGTGACGGTCCAGGGGTCGGGTTCGGCGGACCCGTGGATGACCGGGTCGACGTTGGGGTCGAGCGTGATCGTGAAGTCGGCCGAGGTCAGTCGGTAGTGGTAGAAGTAGTTCTTGATGTAGTCGGCCTTATACCCGAGGGCGAGCACGAACTCGTTCAGCCCGAATGAGGCGTAGTACTTCATGATGTGCCACAGGATCGGCTTGCCGCCGATCTCGACCATCGGCTTCGGGCGCACGACGGTCTCCTCGGAGAGCCGCGTGCCCTTGCCGCCGCACAGGATGACGACTTTCATGGGACCCCTCGGGTTCGGGCGCGTGCATGGCACGCCCATTCTAGCGTGTCACGCTCGCGCGGGAGCGCCCGCGAGCAACCGGCGATAGAGATCTCCGTATGCGGCGGCCGCTCGCTCCGCAGTGAAGCACGATGCGAACCTCTCGCGGCCGGCGTCGCCCATCCGGCGGCGCAGACCTTCATCGGTCACGAGGCGTCCGACCGCGGCGGCGAGTCCCGCCTCGTCGCCCGGCTCCACCAGCAGACCGGTCTCCCCGTCCACGATCTGTTCGGGTGTCCCGGCGATACGGCTCGCAACGACCGGCCTGCCGAGCGACATCGCCTCGAGGACGATGTTCGGGAAGTCCTCGTTCGCGACCGACGGCAGGACGATGACGTCCGATGCGGCAATCAGGCTCCAGACGTCCGCGACACGGCCCGCAAAGCGGACCCGCTCGGCGATGGCGAGATCCCGCGCGAGTCCGCGCAACCCTGACTCGTCAGGGCCCTCGCCCTCGATGATCAACGTGCAGCCGGTATCCGCGAGCGCCGGGAGCACGGCCGCGCGCAGCAGATGCTGCTGGCCCTTGCGTACCTCGAGATTCGCCACGACGGTCACGACCGGAGCAGACGGATCGACCCCGAGGTCGGAGAGCACCTCAGCACGCGTCGCCTTGACGGGACGGGGTCGCACGCCGTTGGGCAGGGTCTCGACACGCCCGGGCGGAAGCGCGAGCACTCGGCCGAGCGCACCCGCCGCGTAGGTGGAGCCGGTGACGAACCGGGTGACCGACGCGGCTGCGGCCCGATCGAGACCGCGGTCGAACCAGCGATGGGGCGACGAGTAGTCCTGCGCGATGTTGTTGGCGACGAACAGCGTGGCCGGCACGCCGGCGTCCGCGGCCGCAAGAGCCGCGGCCGGGCAGGAATAGGCCCCAGGCCAGCCGCCGCTGTTGATGTGCACGATGTCGGGACGCAACGCGGCGAAATGCTCACGGAGCAACCGCCGATCGCGCGCCACGTACAGGTACTTCGTCCCTGAGACATACATGGCAGCCTTCGCGAGGGGGCGCAGGGCCGACGGCACCCGCGCCGCCGTCGCAGGCACCGACGGAAGCGGCAGAGCCGCCGATGGCGGCGGCTGCGCGATGCGGGACCTGAAGCCGGCCTCGTAGACGGGGTCCGCGCGATAGGAGAAGGTGAAAGCGACCCGTTCACGCAGGCGCTCGTCGCCGAAAAGGGTCACGAGCATGTTCTCGCTGCCCGAGAAGAACGGGCTGTCTGAATGAAGGTGGACGCGAATCGGGTCGGCGGCGGAAGCCATGCTGCTACTTCACGACCCGCAGGTGAAACGTCAGGTCATCGAGCGGAGCGAGGTGACTGATGCGCGACTCGTAGCGCACGGGCCACCGATTGCCGATTGCCCTGAGCAGCCGCCTCCCGGGGATCGTCTCGTTGAAGGCCACCCTCTCGACCCTGAAGGTCGCCGTGGAGTAGTTGTAGAGACGATTGTGCACGTGATCGGGGTCGAAGTAGGAGAACGACTCGACTCCGAAGAAGTGGCGGTGGGTCGGATCTATGAACGCCCAGCGCGAGCGGAAGTACGGGACGACGACCTTCACGAGTGCGCCGGGCCGGGCGATGCGATGGATCTCCTCCATGACGGCGAGCACATCGTCGAGGTGTTCGATCACGTTGTCCGCGTACAGTTCGTCGAAGCTGCTGTCGGCGAACGGATACGGGAAGACATCCAGGTCGTGGACGACGTCGGCATCCGTGCGCGGGTTCACGTCGATCCCGATCGCACCGGGTCGCTTCTTGTTGCCGCAGCCGATGTCGAGGATGTCGGGCATCGCACCTCCGTGATCTGGTCGATTCCCGGCAAGTATGCCACCGGGAGCGGGCGGGTCGCGAGGGCTAGATGCCCGCGGCGAGATCGGTGGCCACGATATCCCATGTGTTTGCGGCCGGCGCGTCAGGAGAGCGTACGTAGCGACCCAAGTAGGCTTCGTACGCGGGACTCGGCCATTCGGTCGGGTCACGGGGAAGCGCCGCGATCGCGGTCGGATCCTCGGCGTCGAGGACTCGGAGACCGAGGGCACGCGCCGCACCGTGGACCTGTCCCGAATAGCCCGTCGCCCGCATTCCTGCGGTCTCACACACGATGAGTGGGCGCGCCGCGAGCGCTGCGAAGTTGATGGCGGTACTCGCATGAGCGATCACCGCGTCCGAGCGCAGGACGAGTTCGGGAGTGTGGCCGACGATCACCTCCCGCCCACCCGCCGCTTCGCCGAGCGCGACGGGATCCACGCGAGGGTGTGCCGCGATGCGCACGGTCAGCCCCGTCGCAGCCTCGACCGCGTCGAAAAGGCGGCTCATCGATGCCGCATATGCCGCACCGTCGAGTCGCGTGATCCCCAGGTACTCGAAGTCAGGGTGGCCGAGCAGCCCCTCGTCCAGGAAAAGACATGTCCCGTCACGCTCGATCGTGGGCGTCGCGGCTTGCAGTGCGAGAAAGCGGTCGAAATCGAAGGAGTTGATCGGGCGCACCCGACCGCGTAGCGCGGGGTACCTGTCGATGAATCGCTCGATGGCCTGGGCGTGCCCGGCGTACACGCGCGCCGGCAACGCATACGCTACGCCCGCACGGCGCGCGAGGCGGGTCACCCTCCCGGCGAGGGCTCGCAGGACGCGAGTCGGATCGGCGAATCGGGACCCACGCTGGGCCGCCACACCCGGTGCGCTCGGGTCGGGTGGGGGGACAGCCCCTGCATAGACCAGGATGTATGGTGCCGCATGCCGGTGCAGCGCCCCGAACACCGGGGCCTCCCGGGGGCCGACATCCGAGATGCCGAGGAGGAAGTCGACGTAGACGGTACCCGTGGCTCGGTCGCGGATGAGGCGGTCCACCTCGCCCATGTCGCGAATGTGCGTCACACGCCACGGGCCAAGGGGGATATCACGCCCCGCCAAAGCGGGCTGCAGCACTCGACTGAGGTCCACGATCTCGATCTCGAAGCCGCGACCCGCCAGATGATCGAGGCCCCACGTCGCCACGTCCCACTCCGAGGGGGGCGCCGGCGTCAGGAAGGACAACCGGCGCACGGGGTCAGGCAAGGCGCTTGAAACCGGCATGCCGCACCCCGCCTCGCAGCGCCCCCCTGACGCCTCCGTCACTCGCGGCGGCATCAGCGACGGCGGCGAACGACCCGGCGGCCGCCTCCGCGTACGCATCAAGCACTTCGTCGTCGTATGCGAGCGTCGAGTACGCGCTCGCGCCGGCCAGGAAGCCGCGATCGAGCATCGCCTGGGTGAACAGGGTGCCGGCGGCCAGCGGATCGTCGCCGCGCAGGTCGATATGGCTGAGCGCATCGAGACCGCTGATGTGGACATCGAGGCCGGCGGCGTGCGCGCCCGAGCGCCATGCCGCCTTGATGCGACGTCCGGCCGCCACCAGATGGGCGGGAACGTCGAGCCGCTCGGTCTTCTCGAGGGTCGCGAGGGCGGCGACGTAGCCGATCCGCTCCGTCCAGAACGTGGACGAGATGAACGAGGTCTGCGCGGCGTCCATGACCGGTGCGCGGCCGATGACCGCGGAGATCGGATAGCCGTTGCCGAGCGCCTTGCCGAACACGGCCACGTCGGGCTCGACACCCAAGGTCAGGTGCACGCCACCGAAGTTGACACGGAACCCCGACGTCACCTCATCGAAGATGAGCACCGCACCGATGCGCGTGGCGATCTCGCGCACACCCTCGAGGAATCCGGGCTCCGGGATGTGGCCGCGCACCGGCTCCATGATGATGACGCCGATGTCGCCGAATCGTGAGGTGAGCGCTTCGAGCGAGGCGAGGTCGTTGTAGAAGAAGGGCACCGCCGTATCCTTGAGCTCCCGCGGCACTCCGGCGGGGTCGAGTCCCGGCAGCAGTTGACCGTCGAGGTTCGACGAGTCGCCGATGTTGGCTGAGAGATACCAGTCGTGCCAGCCGTGGTAGCCGCAGAAGGCGACGCGAGAGCGCCCGGAGGCGGCGCGCGCGATGCGCACCGCGATCGCGCAGGCCTCGCCGCCGGTCTTCGAGAAGCGGGCCATGTCGGCCCACGGGTGTATCGCGACGAGGCGCTCGGCGAGCGTGACCTCCTCGACGGCGTTGAGCGAACTCATCGACCCGTTGCGGATGCACTCGATGACGGCAGCGTCGACCTCATCGTCGGCGTAGCCCAGAACGCACGCCCCCACGCCCATCGTCGCGAAGTCCAGATACTCGCGGCCGTCGAGGTCCCAGATCCGCGCGCCTTTGCACCGTGAGTAGTACGCAGGCCACCCGTCGGGGAGGAACATCTCCGGGCGCTTGGAAAGTAGCTCGGTCCCGCCCGGGATCAGCTGCTTGGCGTGCAGGTAGAGATCCTGGCCGCGGCCCACGTGGATCACCCCTCGTAGGAGAGACTGGCACCCGAGTTCGTGGCCTCGACGGCCTCGAGGATACGTAGGACGGCGATATCGTCTGCGAGCGTGCTCGGGAACGGAACATCGCCGCGGGCGGCCGACAGAAAGGCGGCCATCTCATCGATGTACATCTGCTCGATGATGTTCGGGTTATATCCGGCCGCCGCAGCGGCCTCCCCCTCCGGCTCCCGGATCTCCGACCACTCCTGGGTCTCGGCGTCATAGAGACGGACGAACTTGTCGTCCCAGCTCCACTGCAGCTGCGCGCCCTCGAGGTTCAGCACCAGGCGACGCAGCGCATAGCGCGCGACGACGTCCACGGTGAGCGACCCGATCCAGCCGTCTCCGCGCATCGCGACCGCGTAGGTGTCATCGATGTCGACCCCCATGTCGAGCGTCGAACCCAGCAGGCCGACGACCTCACGCGGCCATCCGACGACATCCACGAGCCAGGTCAACTCGAACGGCACCATCTCGCGACTGGCGGACGTCTCGCGCTTGCCGACATAGAACGTGCGGATGTCCTCCCAGGGATGCCAGTCCGGCAGGTACTGCCCCATGTAGTAGTCGAACGACGTGACCTTGCCGTGGCGGCCGGAGGTCACGACGTCTTTGATCGCGCGTACCGACGGGTGGAACCGCAGCGTGCACGACGGGCAGATGGTCACCGACGCGGCACGAGCGGCCCGATCGAGTTCGTCGAGTCCGGCGGAGAGCACACTCGCTTCGACGAACGCGGGGCGGCCGCGCTCCACGGCGTGGCGGATGTAGGGCGCGTGATGATCGGGCGGCGTGGAGATCACATACACCTCGCGCTCATCGAAGAGCTCCTCCGAGATCTCCCCGACGGTGCGGATCCCGTACTCGGACTCGGCGAACGCGCGACGGTCCTCCCGCAGGTCGAACGCGACGATATCCGTCTCGCCGAGAGCGGTCAGGTTCCGGAGCCTCCGCTTGCCCATGGAGCCCAGGCCGATCTGCAGGATCCTCATCGCACGTCCTCTTTCAGCCGGAGATTCAGCACGGCCTCCACCACAGCGAGGTCGTATGCATCGTCGATCTCGTAATTTTGCCACCGCTCGATGGGCAGCGGTATCGTGCGATCGGGGTAGAACGACCTCGTCTCACGCAGAACGGCCACTTTGACGAGGTAGATCACACCGTAGGGGAAGAGCGCGGGGCCGAGGTCCTGGCGGCGGGTCACCGTCGCCACCTCATCGACGAAGGGGCGCAGGTATCCGTCCTCGACCCGCTTGACGATCGCCGGATGCTCCATGTGGACCTCGCCGACGCTCACCACCGCATCGGCCCGATCCTCGTTGGCGAACAGGAGCTCTATCGCGCGATCGATGTCCCCGGGCGCACGCAGCGGCGAGGTGGGCTCGAGCAGGGCGATGTAGTCGAACACCTCCCCGTCCGCACCTTCGAGGAAGTCCAGTGCGTGCAGGACCGCATCGACGCTCGGAGAGGTGTCGAGCGCCAACTCGGCAGGACGCAGGAAGGGGACATCGGCGCCCGTCTCCCGCGAGACGGAGGCGATCCGCTCGTCATCGGTGGTCACAACGACGCGGTCGATCGCCCCGGCAGCCAGCGCCGCCTCGATCGTCCACGTGATCAGCGGCCGCCCGCGCAGGGGCAGCACGTTCTTGCACGGCAGGCCTTTCGACCCGCCGCGAGCGAGGATGAGGGCGAGTACCGTCCGACCCTGATGCATGCCGATCCTCTCGTGCGATCACCCGCGCGTCAGCGCGCGGGCGGGATGTCCACGTTCATGTCGAAGAAACGCTTGGCGACCGATCGCGGGACGGCGATGACGATCGACGGAGTGCGCAGGATGGGCATCTCGATCACGCCGCCCCACACTGCCCGGTTTCCCGCGCCCGAGTCCCGCTTCGTGGCTGCACACGCAAGTCTACCGCGAAGCACGGTCGTCCCCCCGGAAACGGCGGAGCAGGACATCGGATATCAGACCCGCCATCGAGCGCAGGTCGGCCCACCGAGGGACGAGCGCCGGCGACAGACGCGATCCCGAACGCAGTCGGAATCGCCACAGGATGACGGCGGAGGCGGCCGAGTATGAGATCGATGATGCGATCGCGGCGCCCGCAGCGCCGAAGCGTGGAATGAGCAGGATGTTCACACCGAGGTTCACCAGCATGTTGACGACGTTCGCGGCGGCCGGGTCGCCCGGGTACCCCTTGCCGGAGAGCCAGGCAGACAACGGGCTGGACATCGACGTCGCGACGACCCCCGGCAGGAGCAGTGCGAGCGGGAGCACCGATGCGCTGAACGGTGCGCCATACACGAGCGGGATCAGCGGCCCGAGGACGGCCAGGATGACGAGGCCGAAGACGAGGGTGAACGGCCACGCCGAGCGATTGAGTCGCTGGACGAGTTCGAGCGAGTCGTCCTCGGACGCGAACTTCACGGTGGCGACCGACTGAAGCGCATTGGGGATGTACCAGGCCAACTCGGCAGCAGCCACGCCAACGGAGTAGACGCCGACCTCGCGCGTCCCTCCGAGTGCCGCCAAGAGCAGGACATCCTGTCGCAGGCTGAGCAGGTTGACGGTGTTGCCGAGCCAGGCCTTGATCGCATATGCGCGCCCATCGCGCACGATCGCGCGCACTCCCGCGTGCTCGCCGCGCCCATCACCGGCTCCCGTCCTCATGGCGAGCCACGACTTGTAGAGGACCGAGCCCGAGGCCGTCGCCAACCAGACGAGAACGGCGGAGCCGACCGTCAGCGTGCCTGTGACAGCGAGCACGCCCAGGATCGCGAGTTGACCGGCGAGAGCGGCGACGTCCGCGATCGCCATGCCTCGGATCGCGCCCCGCCCGAGCAGATAGTGGTCCGAGAAGTAGCCCATCATCGACGGCACGATCGCCGCGGCGGCGAACGCAAGCAAGAGCGGCGATTCGAGGCCGATCCGGGCCGCAGCCGCCTTGGGACCGAACAGAAGCACCGCCGCGCCCGCCAGCGAGATCGCACCCGCTGCGAAGATGCCACCGAGGGCGAGCGACCCCTTGGCCGAGGCCCTCCCGCGGGCGGCGAGCCACATCACCGCGCTCGGCATCCCGAGGTTGAGCAGTGCCACGGCCATTGCGGCGACGGTCTGCACCACGCTGACCGCGCCCTTGCCCGACGGCCCCAGGATGCGCGCGAGAAGGATCCCCACGGGGATGGACAGCGCCGTCTTGCCCACCTGCGCGGCGAATACCCATGCCGAACTGCGTATGCGTACGGTGGGCGCCTGCGCCGGGGACTCTGGGGTGTCGCTCATGCACGCTCCGGTGTCGGTCTCAGGACGCGATCGATCTGCCGTCGTGCCAGTCTACCGCGAGCATCCGTCGCCGGGCGGCACGGTCACCGGACGGACACACGGGCGTGTCATCGCAGCGGTTCGAAGCGAAGATGTACCGTGGTGGCCGCATCGCTCATCAGACGCGGGGAGCCTGACCATTCCGCGATGAGCAGTCTCGCAAGCACGCGGTCGTCGCGCAGGTCGGCCGGACCGGGTTCGACGAGCACGGCGTAGTCCGGGGGAGCCGCGCGATAGCCGTCGAGTTTGTACGGAGCCGTGAACCGGGACGAGTAGAAGGCCGCTCCGTGCGCCCCGTACTCGCTCCGGTCCGGACCGAAACGCTGGTGCGTGCCGAACGCCTCAGCGAACAGCCCGCTGTATTCGTACTCGCGCTTGTACGTCCTGCCATTGACATTCAGGAATGCCGACCGCTCCTCGAACAGGAACGTGCGGCCGATATGCGCCTCGGCAGACGTGCGCAACGCCTCGATCATCCCGAGTTGCTTGTACCATTCTCGCTGGTATGCGAGATGTCCGGCGGCGGAAACCCCGACGCTTGCGCCGATCAGGAGCGCGAGCACCCCGGCGCTCACGACCCGCGGTGCGCGGAAGAAGCCTGCGGCACCGCGGACTCCGCCGACGAGCATCAGGGCCGCACCGAACGGCACGAGAAGCTGATGCCTGCTGTCGAAGTCCGGGAGCGCGGGCATCTTGCCGACGGCGAGATAGGGGTAGACGCCGAGGACGAACGCGAACACGCCGACCACGGCGACGAGCCACCAGCGGGTTGCGGTATCCCTCTCGCTGCCGCGCGACAGGGCGATCACGGCGATCGCGGTCGCGAGTATCGCGACGGGCCACCACATCGAGGACGGCATGCGCGCAAGCACCACGACGAAGGAGTTGTAGAGCGCGGCGGGGATCTGCCACAGAGCTTTCACCAGGCCCGCCGCGGTCAGCCGGTTGTAGCCCTCGTAGATACCGGATGGCGCGAACATCCGCCCGCGCAGCACGAGGAAGGCGAGCGGAAGTGCGATGACGTCGGCGTACCTCAGCAGGGCGGTGCCCAGTTCGCGAGGCCGTCGCCAGGTGACACCCTCGCGCCAGACGAGCCAGAACGGTATGACGAGGTAGAACAGCCCGAGCGAGGTGGTCCGCAACGAGAGCGCCAGCAGTGCCAGCGCGGAGATGCGCAGCACGACCCTCCGGCGCCCCACGGCGGAGTCGAGCAGGCACCAGCCCGCGAAGAACAGCGCCAGCGAGAACGCATACGCGGAATTCGAGACGGCGTCGCGGGCACCCATGACCGGGAACACCGCAACGAGCGCGGCTGTCGAGACGCGCGCCTGCGCATCGAGCGAGGTCACCCGCCGAAGCAACCGCAGGCTCATGAGAGCGACGGCCAGGTACGCCAGGAAGACCGCTCCCCGCGTGGCCCAGACCGACCACTCGGATCCCCACTGGATCGCGAACGTCCAGCCGGGCCAGATCGAGCCGAGCTGGCGCGCGAGATCGGCCAAGAGTGCGGGCGGCTGACGGAAGTAGACCCAATCGTCCCAGAAGACGCCGCGGTCAAGCAGCATCCAGCCGTGGGCCAGCACGTACAGGACCGTGACCGGTATCCATTCGGGCACCCTGGCGCGCGCCTCACGCGCCGGCATGCTGTCCTTCACAGCCCGATCGTCTCGCTCACGATGAAGTTGGGGCGCTGCTTCACCTCGTCGTAGATGAGGCCCACATACTCGGCGACCACGCCGAGCATCGTGAAGAGGAACCCGAACATGAGCAGCATCACGGCCATGATCGTCCCGAAGCCCGGTGTGACGTAGACGCCCATGAGGACGCGCACGACGATGTAGAGCAGCATCGGGATGGAGAGCGCCGAGATCGTGAGCCCCAGGATCGTTATGAGTCGGAGTGGGAAGTACGAGAACGACAGGATGCTCCTGAGTGCGAGAGAGATCATCGCCATCGTGCCGGCCTTGGACTCGCCGGCGAAGCGCGGGGGACGCTCGTGCTCAACGCCGGTCGACCGGAAGCCGGACCAGAAGAACATGCCGCGAAGGAACCGATTGCGCTCGTTCATGCCGTTGATGGTCTCGTAGACACGGCGATCGACCAGCCGGAAGTCTGAGACGTTGCGCGGGAAGACGCCGCCCGTCAGCTTGTTCATGAGCCAGTAGAAGAGCTGCGAGTTCATCCTGCGCACGGCGCTGACACCGACGCGCTTCGTCACGATCCCGTAGACGTTCTGGAAGCCCTGTTCCCACTTCTCCACGAACGCCGGGATGACCTCCGGCGGGTCCTGGAGGTCGGCCGTCATCAGGACCGCAGCCGCGCCGCGTGCGTACTCTAGTCCGGCGGTGATACCGCCGTCCGCGCCGAAGTTGCGCGAGAGGCGGACGACCTTGACCCGCTCGTCCCGCACGGCCATGGCGCTGAGCCTGTCCCAGGTCCCGTCGAACGAGCCGTTCTCCACGGCGATGAGTTCGAAGGTATACGCGGGCAGGCCGGTGAAGACCGCATCGATGCGCGCGAGGAGCTCCTCGACGTTGCCTTCCTCGTTGTAGCACGGGGTCACTATGGAGATGAGCGTCGTCTCACTCGGTGGCATCCTGTCACGCCTCTCGCATCGCCTCATCCCGCGTCGCCGCGGGAGCGGTAGCCTATCTGAGTCTATACACGAACGTGCGGTAGCTGGGCAGTCGCGGCGATGATGACACGTTTCGGCCATACACGCTGTCGCTGACGGTTCCCACGAGGACACCGCGCTCCGTGATGATGGCCTTGAGTCGTGGATCGTTGGCCGCGGACGCCGTCGCCAGATCCTCGCCGATCACCAGGTAGCCGCCCGAAGGCGCCCGGTCGTAGAGCTCGCCGGTGTAGCCGCGAAGCTGGTCGCCCTCGAAGGCGAAGCGCAGGTCCTGCCATCCGAAGACGCGGACCCCGTCCGGGACATAGCGACGCACCTGAGACACGAATCGCCCGTAGTCGGCGCCGCGGAGCTTCCACGAGGTGTAGCCGACGGCTCCGACAGACAGTGCGACAGCGATCGAAGCGACCACCACGATGGCCCATCGGACACCGCGACGCGCCGATGCCATCGCCATGACCGCCGTACAGACGATCATCGGGACCGCATAGATGTAGTACGGCTGCAGCCGCTGCGAGACCGCCAGCGTCGCGGCGAACGTGAGGCCCGCAAGGTAGATCACGGGCACGAGCGCGTCGCGACGCAGCGTGGCCTCTGCGGACCGTGCGGGATCGGATGAGGCACGCTCCCGCTGCAGCCATGCCCATACGAGCGCGGGTGCGCCGATCGCGAACAGCGCCCAGTACGCCAGCAGGGGCACGATCGCGGCGTTGACAGTACCCGCCTCGGTCAGCTTGGCCCACTCGGCGACCGCCCACGCTGCCGGGTTCCTGACGATCTGCACCGCGGGGGGCAGTGCGTAGCCCGACCAGAACCTCCACTGCCAGCTGAAGAGTGCGGGATCCGGCAGGATATGCACGCCGACCCACCAAGCGGCGCCTGCAGCGACCCCGAGGCCGAACGGAAGGGCGGCGCGCGTGAGAGTGCGTCGCCACCCCAGCAGCCAGAGCGCGACTGCGACCAGTGCCACCGGCACGCAGATGCCGTTCGAGTGCACGTCCGCGCACGCCGCGCCGAGCAGGCCCGCGAGCGCGTAGAGCCACCACGAGTCCCTGCGGCGTGCGACGAGCAGGACATAGAGCGAGCAGGTCGCCAGCGCGGTGAGCGCGATCTCAGGACGGATCGTGTGCGTGGTATCGAAGAAGATGTACGAGGCCGCGACGAGCACGGAGGCCCACACCGCCGCCACGCGGCTCCCCTGCAGTTCACGCACGATCAGGTAGACGAGGGCCAGGATCGCGATGCCGCACATGTAGGAGAGCAGACGCCCCTGGAAGACGCCGAAGCCGATCGTCCGGTAGACGAGCCCGAGCGCCCCCGTGTAGAGGCGCCCGAACGCCACGTTCGAACGCTCGAACCCGTAGTCGCCCGTCATGAACGGCCACGCGAAGGTTCCCCGCCGCGCGAAGCTCATGGCGACGTCCGAGTAGCTGCCCTCGTCGCCCCAGACCGGGTGGACGCGCGCGAGCGAGAAGAGGCTGAAACCCTGAAGCGCCACGAGGGCGGCGACTCCGATGGCGAGCGCCCGGTCGCGAACGACGAAACCCCAGCGGCTCAGGAATGTGGCGAACGGCATACTCTCGGACTCCCGTGCGGCGGGTCAGGACATGAGGAGCGCTTCGACCTCACGATCGAGCGTCTCGATGGCCGAGTGGCGTGGGCGGAAGCCCACACCCTCCGCGCGACGGCTGACCGAGTAGTAGGCCGGCTTCGCACCGGTGACCGAGGCCGGGCCGCCGACATCGCGGACAGTGTAGCCCAAAGCCCGGCTTGCCACGAAGTGTTCGAGCAGCGTGGAGCGGCTCACCGGCGAGGCGCTGACGACATCGAGGGCGGACTCGGTCGCGCCGCTCGAACCGGCGGCGAGGACCAGGTCGGCGAGGTCCGTCGGGTCGGCGTAGTCCCGCACGATCTCTCCCGGCGATATGACGAGGTCCGTCCCGGTTCGCAACGCCCGGACGAGGTCGTTCATCAGGAAGGCGGCGTCGGGATCGATGAGTCGGGTGAAGTACCCGAAGAGCCGCAGGTCGACCACGGGCAGACCGGATGCGCGATGCCGGGCCTCGGAGCGAGACTTGGCGATCGCGTACGCCTCCCCCGGTGCCTCCGGAGTGCGGGCGGGGTCGCACAGGGGTGTGCAGTCATCGACCGGGACGTCGAACGTGCTGTCGTAGACCGCGCCGCTCGAGAAAGCGACACCGCGCGCGGACGGATGCGCGGCGAGCCATCCCAGGAAGCTCTCGTCGAGACGCTCCTCGATCTCGAGGACGTCCATGCCCAGCCGCGCGGGATCACCGACGCCCGCACACTGCACGACGAGGTCGGCGTCGACAGCGGCCAGCTCCGAGAACGAGGCGACCTCCCATGCGCCCGCGACTCGCGTCTGCGCGAACGCGCGGGCACGGTCGGGCGCGCGGGCGACAAGTGCGAGGTCGATCCCGTCGCGCGCGCCGAGTTCAGCGGCGAGCGAGCGTCCGACGTGGCCGGTCGCGCCGAGGATCGCGATCCTCACGCCGAAGTCCTCACGTGCCGACCGGCGGGTCCATATCGGCCACGCTCCGGCCGAATGCCACCTTCGGGCTCACGGAGCTCTCGCCTGTGATCTCGACACGAAGGAGGGCCGGTGAACCGGGGTCGGCCATCAGGCGATCCACGGCCCCTACGACCTGCGACGGATCCGAAACCGACTCCGCGGGCAGCCCGAACGCCGCGGCGAGCGCGACGAAGTCCGGCGCGCCGTAGCCCCACTCCGTCGACTGGCGCCGGGAGTCGAACAGATCGTCCTGGAACTGGCGGACCATGCCGAGGCAACGGTTGTCGAGCACGACGATCTTCACCGGGGCGCCGAGGCGCACCACGCTCTCGAGTTCCTGCAGGTTCACCTGCAGGCCACCGTCGCCCGTGATGCACACGACCGGGCCGGTGACAGAAGACGCACGTCCGGCGCGGTCACGCACCGCGAGCGCCGCACCGAGTGCCGCGGGCAGTGCGAATCCCATCGATCCGAGGCCCGCGGAGGTCATGAAGCGCTGATCCTCACCGATCTCGAGCGACTGGCCGGCCCACATCTGGTTCTGGCCCACGTCGGCCACGAACGCCGACGCGGCGCGCGGGGCGCGCGAGAGCTCGTGCATGACGACGTTCGGGTTGATCCCGGGAAGGGCGGCGAGTTCCGCCACGTCCGGCCATACTCCGCGCAGAGCATCGATGTCGCGGCGCCAATCGTCGAGCGGCAACGGCGGGTCGGCTCCCCAGGCGGACAGTGCCGCGCGGAGGAACGCTCCGGCGTCCGCAGCGATGCCGGCCTCGACCGGGACGGGCGTGCCGATCTCACCGGCGTCGATGTCGACCTGCACGATCCGCTTGCCCTCGACGAACTCGGCGACGCGCGCGGAAGTCTGGCGCAAGTCGAGACGGCTGCCTATCACGAGAACGGCATCGGCGTCCCCCAAGGCCAGATTCGCCCACCGGTTGCCGTAGGTGCCGATCATTCCGACGCGCAGCGGGTCGTCGAACGCGATGGCGTCCAGCCCGGGGAGCGACGTCACGACGGGCACGCCGGTCGCGCGAGCGAACGCGCGGAGGTCGGCCGTGGCGTCGCCGATGCGCACGCCCGCGCCCGCGAGCAGGAGCGGGCGCGCGGCGGAGCGCAGGATGTCAAGTGCAGCCCGCACTTCGGCGGCAGCAGGCCCGGCGGCAGGCGCCGAGGTGCACGGGGCGACCACCGCACCGGTCTCGGCGCGCTGCACGTCCATCGGGACGTCGAGCAGTACTGGCCCTGGCCGGCCCGCAAGCGCGATCTCGAACGCATCGCACATGTCCCCGGGAACCGCGGCGGGATCCTGCACAAGGTGCGCGACTTTGACCACCGGACGCGCCATCGCCACGATATCGGTCTCCTGGAAGCCGATCTGCCTCACGGGACGCTCACCGCGCAGCTCGGCGCGGTTCACCTGCCCGGTGATGAAGACGGCGGGGGTCGAGTCGAACCAACACGAAGCGACGCCCGTGAGCAGGTTCGTCGCACCCGGCCCGCTGGTCGCGAGAGCGACGCCCGGGATACCGGCCATGCGCGCCCAGCCCTCAGCGGCGAACGCCGCCGCCTGCTCGTGGTGCAGACTCGTGATCTCGATGCCCCCGTGAAGGTACATGGCGTCGAGCAGGAACGTGATCATCCCGCCGGTCATCTCGAAGACGCGCGTCACCCCGCGCTTCGCGAGCGAAGCAGCGATATGATCGGCGACTCTCACAGCGCCGCCGCGCCGCCGTCGACCGCGGCGCGGACCGTGTGCGCCATGTACGTGAGCCGCTCCTCGTCGAGCCCCGGGTAGACACCGATCCAGAAGGAGTCGGCCATGACCCGGTCGGTGGTCGCGAGATCGCCGATGACGCGGTAGCCCTCGCCACGCGAGCGCATGCCGTCGAAGCACGGCTGACGGACCAGATTGCCGGCGAAGAGGTTGCGAGTCTGGACGCCGTGCGCCTCGAGGTAGCGCGTGACGCTGTCCCGCGGCAGACGCTCGGGGTCGCGGACGGTCATCATGAAGCCGAACCAGCTCGGCTCCGAGCCCGGCGTCGCCTCCGGCAGGACCAGCCGGTCGGCGAGCGGCTCGAGCAGCGAGTGAAGAGACGCGAAGTTGCTCCTGCGGGCCTCGATGAACCCGGGCAGCTTGTCGAGCTGGGCACAACCGACGGCGGCCTGCATGTCGGTCACCTTGAGGTTGTAGCCGAACTCGGAGTAGACATACTTGTGATCGTAGCCGGCGGGCAAGGTGCCGAACTGGCGGTCGAACCTGCGTCCGCACCGGTCGTCGACCCCGGACGGGCAGATGCAGTCGCGTCCCCAGTCACGCAGCGCCAGCATGATGCGACCGAGCTCTCGGTCGTCCGTGTAGACCGCGCCGCCCTCGCCCATCGTCATGTGATGCGGCGGGTAGAAGCTCGAGGTCCCGATATGGCCGAACGTCCCCGTGAGGCGCCCCTTGTACCGGGATCCGAGCGCGTCGCAGTTGTCCTCGATCAGCCACAGGCCGTGTCGCTCGCAGAACGCAGTCACACCGTCGATGTCGAAGGGATTGCCCAGCGTGTGAGCGAGCATGACCGCCTTCGTTCTCGGAGAGAAGGCTGCCTCGAGCTGCTCGACGTCGACGTTGTAGCCGGGGAGCGCCACATCGACGAAGACGGGCACGGCGCCGTACTGGATGATCGGCGTCACCGTCGTCGGGAAGCCGGCGGCGACAGTGATGACCTCGTCGCCTCGCCCGATCCGGCGCTCGCCCAGACTCTCGGAGGTCAGCGCCGCGAATGCGAGCAGATTGGCCGATGATCCCGAGTTGACGAGCAGACAGGTCCGCACGCCCAGGACGGACGCGAGCGCGGTCTCGAA
Organism: Coriobacteriia bacterium; assembly: GCA_030652345.1. The sequence goes on along the minus strand of JAUSAU010000006.1, from coordinate 144 downwards.
GCGCTCGGAGTACCTGCCGTAGGTGAGCCAGAAGTCCAGCGAGGAGTCGACGAGCGCGACGAGCTCGGCCTCGTCGAAGACGCGGCCGGCGTAGCCCAGTTTGGTCTCTCCCGGGCGGAACTCCGCTGATCCGCCGAATGCGGC
>JAUSAU010000061.1 GCA_030652345.1 Coriobacteriia bacterium | reverse complement strand
GGTGTCGTGTTCGTGGGCGACGGCCGCGCGCGCGTCGTGGTTCGCCGCGAGACCTACGACGATCTGCTGAGGTGCGACGAAGGGTAGGGGTGGCTAGAGCCCGCGGTATACGTCGCGGCGCGGACCGATCCTTACGACGAGGACCACGAGGTGGTCGTCCTCGATCATGTAGACCACTCGGTAGATTCCGACGCGGATCCGCCACGCGCCGGACGGCCCGGACAGTCGCATGACGCCAGGTGGACGAGGGTCGTCCCTGAGGGCCTGGATCGCCGGCGCGACTCGCGCCTTCATCTCCTGTGGCAACTTCGCGAATTGCCGGTACGCGTCGTTCGAGAAGTCGATCCGGTACGTCGGCACGGCTGCTACAGCCCGAACTCGGTCTTGATGTCTTCCCAGGAGATACGGTCCTCGCGGGCCTCGAGCAGCGCCGCCTCACAATCGGCGATGTCCTGCTCGTCCTCCCACTTGTCCATCAGCGCATCGAGTAGCCGCAGATCGTCTATCGAGATGACCGCGGCCACGTCGGTGTCGTGTCGCGAGATGATCACTCGCTCTCTGGCGACGGATACTCGATTGAGGATACCGGCGAGGTCCCGACGGGCCTCCGCCACACTCACTCTCGTCATTCTGTACCTCCGTTACAGGTTGTACATAGTGTACATAGATTCGCTCCCGCCGTCCAGACGGCGCCGCTCCCGACCGCGCTCCCGCGTCCCCGTGCGCTATACTCGAATCCGCGCCCGTGTCCGCGGCGCGACTCCCTACCGACCCCGACCGCGCGCCGCGCTTCCGCAGCGCCCCCGAAGGGACTTCACGCGATGCGCACCATAGGCGTCGGCCTCATCGGCCTCGGTACCGTCGGCAGCGGCGTGGTGGAGATCTTCCGCCGCCACCGCGAGGACTTCGCGCGGCGCGCCGGGGTCGATATCGACCTCGTCCGCTTCGCCGACCGCGACCCCGCGCGCGCGATCGCGCTCGGGCTCCCGGCCGAGCGCTGCACGGCCGAGGCAGCCGACGTCATCGCCGATCCGGCTGTCGACATCATCATCGAACTCATCGGCGGCACCGGGGTCGCGCGCACGGTCGTCCTGGACGCGCTGAAGGCCGGCAAGAGCGTCGTCACGGCGAACAAAGCGCTCATGGCTGCCCACGGCCAGGAGGTCATGGAGGCGGCGTCGACCGCCGGCGTCGACATCATGTTCGAGGCGGCCGTCGGCGGCGGCATCCCCATCATCTCGCCGCTCAAGCACTGCCTCGTCAGCAACGAGATCCTGTCCGTGATGGGCATCGTCAACGGCACGACGAACTACATCCTCACGCGCATGACCGAGGACGGCGCCGACTACCCCTCGGCGCTGGCCGAGGCGCAGACACGCGGCTACGCCGAGGCGGACCCGACGGCCGACGTCGACGGCCACGATGCGGCTGCCAAGATCGCCATCCTCGCCTCGATCGCCTTCAACTCGCGCGTGACAGTGGACCAGGTGCCCGTGGAGGGTATCCGCGCCATCACGCCCGCGGACATCCGCTACGCCGCCGAGATGGGCTACGTGATCAAGCTCATGGCCATCGCACGGCGCGCAGATGGTGGCATCGACGTCCGGGTCCACCCCACGATGATCCCTGCGAAACATCCGCTGGCCAAGGTCGGCGGCGTGTACAACGCCATCTATGTGACCGGCGACGCGGTGGGCGAGACGATGTTCTTCGGCGAAGGCGCCGGATCGCTGCCCGCAGCCTCCGCCGTCGTGGGCGATGTTCTCGAGGTCGCGCGCCACATCCGCTCCGGGTGCCTCAACCTCGTCGGCTGCACGTGTAACGAGCACCTGCCCGTGCGCGACCTCTCCGAGCTCGAGACCGGCTACTACGTGCGCCTCGTCGTGGCCGACCAGCCGGGCGTGCTCGCGGCCGTGGCGGGCCGCTTCGGCGACCACGGCGTGTCCATCGCGTCGGTCATCCAGAAGAGCGTGTGCGCCAGCGGCGACGCGGAGATCGTCTACGTGACGCATCATGCATCCGAGGGTGCGGTCCGCGCGGCGCTCGACGACATCCGCGGGCTCGACGTCGTGACCGACATCGCCGCCATCCTTCGCGTCGAGGAGTTGTAGGGCAGCGCCATGGCCAGCGTGACCGTACGTGTCCCCGCGACCTCCGCCAACCTCGGTTCCGGCTACGACTCGTTCGGGCTGGCGCTCGCGCTGCACAACACGGTGAGCGCCGAGCTGTCCCTCAGCGGTGAGTGGCACGTGCAGGTCCTCGGAGAAGGCGAGAACGACGAGGCGGTGCGCCGCGACAACCGGGTCGTCGAGGCGATGGTCCGCCTGTTCGCTGAGGCCGGACGCCCCGACGAGGCGGCGCATGTCTTCTGCCGCAACGACGTCCCCATCGGTCGCGGGCTCGGGTCTTCGTCCGCCGCACTGGTCGGAGGCCTGGTCGCCGCCAACGAGCTCATGGGCGCTCCGTTCGGTCCGCCCGACATCTTCCGCATGGCGGCCGAACTCGAGGGGCACCCTGACAACGTCGCCGCGGCCCTCTCCGGAGGGTTCACGATGTGCTGGAGAGACCGATCGTTCGCGTTCGCGCGCATCGAGCCGGCCGCCGGCCTCGCCGCGGTGTGCGTCGTCTCGGATGAGCCGCTCAGCACCTCGAAGGCGCGCGAGCTGCTCCCGGCCGCAGTACCGCACGAAGATGCAGCGTTCAACGTCGGCCGAGCAGGCCTGCTCACCGCCGGCATCGCGCTCGGGCGAGCCGACCTCATCGGCCCCGGCATGCGCGACCGGCTCCATGAGCCGTATCGTCTCGCCGCGGTCCCGGACCTGGACACTGTGGCCGAGGCGCTCGTGATCGCCGGCGCCGATGGCGCGGCGCTGTCCGGCTCCGGGCCGACCGTCATCGGGCTTGTCTCCGCGGCGGACGATGGTGCGGCTGTGATACGGGGGATAGAGGTCGCATCGCGTGTCGCCGAACTCCTCGCGCACGTTCCCGGTCGGCGCACGCCGTTCGTCGTCGCCGTCGACCGCTCCGGTGCCACACTGACCGGCTGAGACCGGAGAGGCGAGGTCCGCCTACCATGACCGACACCCAGCCCGTCCGTATCGCGCAGATCTCGGATCTGCACTGCGGCTCGGTCTACTACCGAGACGATCTCGCACACCGGGTCATCGAGGAGGTCAACGAGCTCGCGCCCGATCTCGTCGTCGTCACCGGTGACCTCACCGATATGGGGTTCCGGACCGAGTTCGAGACCGCACGTGAGCTCCTGGACGGCATCGCCTGTGAACGCATGCTCGTCATTCCGGGCAACCACGACGCCCGCAACGTCGGCGAGGTCCACTTCGAGGAGCTGTTCGGACCACGTGACAGCGAGCTCGTGCTCGACGGCGTGCGCATCGTCGGCCTCGACTCGTCGGAGCCGGACCTCGACAACGGACGGGTCGGCCGGGAGCGCTACCGGATGCTCGAGAACAGCTTCTCCGACCCGGACGAGTTCAAGATCCTCGCCATCCACCACCACCTGATGCCCATCCCCGGGACAGGGCGCGAGCGCAACATCGTCTACGACGCCGGCGACCTGCTCCGCGTGCTCACGTCCGAGGGATGCGACCTCGTGCTGAGCGGGCACAAGCACGTGCCGAACGTGTGGCGGCTCGAGGATATGTTCATCGTGAATGCCGGGACCGCGTGCTCGATGCGACTCCGCGGGCGGGTCCAGCCCTGCTACAACCTCATCGAGGTCCTGCCGAGCCGCGTGCGAGTGATCCAGTGCTACCCGTTCGGCGCCAAGGAGGTCGTGGCGGACTTCCGCAAGGCACACCAGCACGCGTGCCGCTGGCGTCCGGTCACCGAGTTCGACGGGGAAGGTATCGCGTGAGCCGGATCGTCGTTCTCATCGACGGCGAGCACTACCCGCCGGTCGTGCGCGGGGCCATCGCCGCGCTCTCCAGCGAGCACGAGGTGGCCGCCGCTGTCTTCGCGGGCGGCACCGAGAAGGTCGGGGCGGCAGCCGCGCCGGAGGCCTACGGCGTCGCGGTCGTCCGAGGATCCACTGCGGGGGACGCGCTGCGCGCCGCGATCGAGCAGTACCAGCCGGACGCCGTGATCGATCTCTCCGACGAGCCGGTGGTCTCGTCGGCCGACCGCTTCCGCCTGGCGTCCGTCGCGCTCTCGCTCGGCGTCGGGTACCGCGGCGCCGACTTCAGCTTCGACCCGCCGGCGCGCACGCACGTGACACGCACGCCCGCGCTCGCCATCGTGGGCACGGGCAAGCGTGTGGGCAAGACGGCCGTGTCCGCGCACGTGGCGCGCACACTGACCGCCGATGGCCGTCGCGTCGTGGTGCTCGCGATGGGCCGTGGCGGACCCGAACGGCCGGAGCTCATCCGCGGCGACGAAGTGGCGCTCACCACGGACGATCTTCTCGCGCTGGCACGGGCGGGGCGACACGCCGCCTCCGACAACTACGAGGACGCGGTCATGGCGCGCGTCGCTACGGTCGGCTGCCGCCGATGCGGCGGCGGGATGGCGGGCTCCGTCTACTTCAGCAACGTCGGCGAGGGCGCGCTGCTCGCCGACGGGCTCGGGATGGAGCTCATGTTGCTCGAGGGCTCCGGGGCGGCCGTGCCGCCCGTGGCGTCGGACGCGTCTCTGCTCGTGATAGGCGCGACTCAGGGCCCGGGCTACGTGACCGACTACTTCGGCCCGCTGCGTACAGGATCGGCCGACGCTGTCGTCATCGCCGGCGCCGAGGGACCACTCGCGAGCGCTGCACAGATCTCGGCCATCGTCAGCGCGGTCCGCAGGCTTCACCCGGACATCGCCGTCGTGCCGATAGCGTTCCGGCCGCGCCCGATCACCCCCGTCGACGGCGCTCGTGTCTTCTTCGCCACCACGGCGCCACCGGCGCT
>JAUSAU010000009.1 GCA_030652345.1 Coriobacteriia bacterium | reverse complement strand
GGTCGGCGCCGCGGCCTCCGCAGCGAACGCCACCCCCGAAGACGAGAACGCCGCCGACACGAAGAGCGTGGCGGCGGCGAGTGTGGAGACGGCGCGAAGCAAGCGCGTGCGAAGGCGTGCGCGCATGGCGTGTGTGGCCCTTCCCCCGATGGATGTGGAGGCGCGCAGCCAAGATCCCCCAAGACCCGCGCGACTTCCCTGCGCCTCATCATGACGCCCCCCGGGGGGCTGTCAAGAGTTGGCAGGCACCGGCACCGGGCACACGCCGCGGGCTATGGGGCAGTCGTCGCACACGCCGGGCTTGTACGACGCGATTGGCTCGAACGGTCCTGACTCGAGCGCCCGCGCCTGGTCACTCAGCGCTTCGCGTAGAGCCGCCGCGTCCCTCGCCGTATAGGCGAACGACACCTCCCGGGGCCGGCCGCCGGCGTCCGTCTCGACGCCCACGAACCGCACCTCTACGCTCTCCGCCCCACCGGCGAGCGCGGCGAGCGCGTAGCAGTCCGCCTGCGCGCGATGCCCGTCGACCGAGTCGGGACCGAGTGCGTCGGTGCCGGTCTTGTAGTCGACCACGAGTGCGGTGGCGCCGTCTCGCGACAGCAGGTCGAGGTTGCCGACCAGCGTGGCACCCTCCAGCGGCACCGCGAACGGGACCTCGCGTGCGGGTGGTCCGCCGGCGTGAGCGTCCCGGCATGCATCCGAGCGAAGTAAGCCCTGGACCGCGGATTCCAGCCGCGCCTGGCCGTCCGTGGTGAGGCCCCAATAGCGTCCGATGGCAGCGACGCGCTCCTCGTCGGGCGGCTCGCCGGTCGGCCCGACCAGCCGCAGCGCCGCATGCACGGCGTCGCCGAATCGGAGCGGGTCGTCCTCGCCGCGCGCGCTCACCGCGCCGACCCGCACGACGTTCTGTGCGAAGTAGCGAAGCGGACAGGCCCGGTAGAGGCGCATCGCGCTGTAGGAGACCGTCGGGGGGGCCGATGCACCCGGGAGTGGCGGAGGTGTCGCGTGCGGCTCCTGCACCGGCTCCTCCCCGCTCGCGCGCGGGCACTCGCGGGCGGGCTCGGGCGGGGCCAGCGGCTCGTCCTCCTCGATGCGCACGACGCTCAGCGCTGCACCGCCCACGTCGATCGTCCCGCCCTCGAGGGCGGCCGCGCGGAGTGCGGAAAGCAGCCACCCCAGCGGTCGCTCGCCACAGCCCCTGCCAAGGTTCCCGGTCCCGGACAGCAGCAGGTACTCCCTGGCCCGCGTGCACGCCACGTAGAAGAGCCTGGTCTCTTCCTCGGCGTCCCGCTCGCGAGCGCGGTCTCGTGCATCCGAGGCCCAGATGGAGCGGCGCTCGGCCGCATCGGTGCCGCTACCTTCGTCGGGCAGGGACAGTGCGATCCGCGCGCGACCGCCGTCCTTCTCCAGCAGCAGTGCGCTCTTGTCGCCGGTGAGGTCGCGGCCCAGCTCGGGAACGGCCACCACGGGGAACTCGAGCCCTTTGGCCGCATGGACCGTCATGATGCGGACCGCGTCGAGACGCTCGTCGATGACCGACGCGGGCGCCTCACGGTCGCGGAAGCGCTCCTTGAGCGCGAGGTGCTCAAGGAAGTGGCGCGTGCCCGTGTCGCCCGCGCGTTCGAACTCCTCCGCGAGCCGGGCCAGCTTGAGCACGTTCGCATACGCGTGACGGCCCTCCGGTCCGAGCCCGAGCAGGTACAGGTCGTAGTCGAGCTCCTCGCATGCGCGGTGGATGATCTCGGCGATCCCGCGACGGCCCTCGCGAGCGCGCGCCGCCTCTACGGCGCGCCGCACACGGGCCGCAACGGCGCTGTCGTGCTCGTCGAGCCCGGCGCCGTCGAGGCTGTGCCACAGCGGGGTGCGGCCGGCCGCGCGGCGGAGCCGCAGGAGGCCGTCGTCGGAAAGACCGGCGAGGCCGGAGGCCAGCACGGCCGCGAGCGCCTCGTCGTCGAGCGGGTTGGTCGCCACGCGCAACAGCGCGCGGATAGCCTCGACCTCACTGCGTCCGAAGAACGACCCGCCGGCCACGACCGTGTAGTCGAGACCGTGGCGCCGCAGTGCCGCGGCGTACTCGTCCACGTGCGTCATCGCGCGCAGAAGCATGACGATGCCGCCTTGTGGAACCCCGGCGTCGACCAGCTCGCGCAGACGGCGCGCGACGGCGTCGGCCTCGACCGAGCGCGCCTGCCTTCCCGCCCGTCCGGTCCGGTTCACGAGCACCAGGCCCACTCGCGGTTCGTCGGGGGGCAGCAACACCGGTGCTGCGGCCTCGTCGCGGCCATGCTCGAGTCGCAGGAACGTCTCGCCGAACAGATCCGGGGAGCTGAAGACTGTGTTCACGAAGGCGAGCACGTCTCCGTGGCTGCGGAAGTTCGCGGAGAGCTTGGCCGTGCCGGCCCCGGTGGCCAGCATCGACTCCGTGTGGCGCCGGTAGACGTCCACGTCCGCGTAGCGGAATCCGTAGATCGACTGCCGCTCGTCCCCCACCGTGCACAGGTCGTCGCTCGACAGCAGGTCGGCGAGCGCGGTCTGGACCTCGTTCGTGTCCTGGAACTCGTCGACCATCACGAGCCGGAAGAGCTCCC
>JAUSAU010000001.1 GCA_030652345.1 Coriobacteriia bacterium | reverse complement strand
AGACGATCGTCATGGTCACGCACGACAACGACATCGCGGCGCGTGTCGCCCGTGCCCTGCACGTGCGCGACGGCGAGATCGTGGACGACATCCGCCGGGAGGCGTAGATGAGCGGCGGACTCGACCCGCGCTGGCGCAAGGTCGCCCGCGACCTGCTCGCGCACAAGCTGCGCACCGTGCTCGTCGTCGCCTCGATCGCGGTGGGCATCTTCGCGATCCTCGTCGTCATGGGCGGGCGCGGCATCCTGCTGCAGACCTTCGACGACAACCTGCCGAAGTCCAACCCCTCCAACGCGACGCTCTACACCACGCCGTTCGGCGAGGAGTTGGTCGACCGCGTGAGGCGCGCCGAGGGTGTGCGTGAGGCCGAGGGCCGAAGGACCGCGAACCTCCGCTTCCGGGAAGGCGACGTCTCGGCCAATGAGGACCCGCCCGCCGAAATAACGCAGATCGACCGCGCGCAGGCCATCGGTCTCTATGCCGCACAAGACTGGACCCTGCAGCGTCTCGAGCTCGTCTTCCCTGACGCCGGGACCACGTGGCCTCCGCGTGCCGGTGAGATCGTGCTCGAGTCGAGCGACCGGCAGGTCACCGGGCTCGTCGCGGGCGACCTCATGACGATCGACACGCGCGATGGCAAGAAGAAGGTCCTGCGGGTGGCCGGCTACGCGCACGACATCAACGGTTTCCCGGCGCTGTTCACCGGTCAGCTCTACGGTTTCGTCTCGATGGAGACGATGGCCGACCTCGGTGAGCCGTCCGGCATGAACCAGCTGCTCGTCTCGCTCGACGGGGTCGGTCTCGACCGGGCCGCCGCCAGCCGGGTCGTCTCACGCATACGCGACGACGTCGTCGCCCCGACCGGCGTGACGGTGCTCGCGTCATCCGTCCCCGAGCCGGGCAGCCACCGTCTGGGGGACATCTTCAAGGCGGTGTCGGTCCTCCTGCTCGCTCTCGGGGTACTGGCGCTCCTGCTCTCCGGCTTCCTCGTCGTCAACACGATCTCGGCCCTGCTGACACAGCAGACGAAGCAGCTCGGCATCATGAAGGCCATCGGTGCGCGTGCGAACCAGATCCGCTGGATGTACCTCGCCATGGTCGCGATCTACGGCGTGCTCGCGATCCTCGTCGGGCTGCCGATCGGCGCCTACTGGGCGTCGTGGTTCTCGGGGTTCGCCGGTGGCCTGCTCAACTTCGGCCCGGGCTCGCTCGTGCCGCCGGCCTACGCCATCATGCTGGCGATCGGGGTCGGGATCGTCGTCCCGCTCGCGGCCGCGTGGCTTCCCGTGCGCGCGGGCACACGCATGAGCGTCGTGAAGGCACTCAACGACACCGGCATGGGCGGCGCCCGTTTCGGTCACGGGTGGACCGACCGGGTCCTCGGGTCGATCCGGGGCCTCCCGCGGCCTGTCGCGCTCGGCCTGCGCAACACGTTCCTGCGCAAGGGACGGCTGGCGATGACGCTCGCCACCCTGATCCTCGCCTCGGCGGTGGTCATGGGAGTCGGCTCCGTACGCTCCTCGATCCTGCGCACCGTCGCCGATGTCGGGACCTGGTGGAACTACGACGTCGAGGTCGGCTTCGCCCAGCCCGTCAACGCGAAGGCTGCCGAGCGCGAAGCGATGAAGGTGGGCGGCGCGACCGGTACGGAGGGGTGGGTCGTCTCCAGCGCGGCGCTCAAGCGCGGCGACGGCAGCGAGAACGAGCAGCTCGCGATCATCGGACTGCCGCCCGCGACCACCTTCATCGTGCCCCAGATCGTGGAAGGGCGCTGGCTCCGCGAGGGAGACCGCGATGCGGTCGTCGTGAACACGGACGTCGTGAAGGGCGAGAAGCTCGCGGTCGGGGAGACCGTGACGCTCAAGATCCGCGGCGGGGACCACGAGTTCAAGATCGTGGGAGTGGCTCGCGGCCAGATGATGGGACCGGTCTTCTTCACCGACCGGACCTACCTCGAGGGGGCGCTCGGACTGCAGGGCTCCATCATGCGCCTGCTGGTGCGGCAATCCTCGCACACCATGGCGGACCAGGACTCCGCGGCCGATCGCCTCGAGCGCAGATTCCGCGACGCGGGCATGGCGGTCGCAAGTGTCGAAGGCCAGCAACGTATGTCCACCAACTTCGCCAACCAGCTCGGGATCCTCGTGACGTTCCTGGTGATCATGGCGGTCATCCTCGCTGCGGTCGGTGTGATCGGGCTGACGGGGACGATGATCATCAACGTGCTCGAGTCCACGCGCGAGATCGGCGTGATGCGTGCAGTGGGTGCGAGCCATCTCTCGATCTTCCAGGTCTTCATCGCGGAGGGCGTGACCATCGGACTCATCTCGTGGCTGGTCGGAGCGGTGCTGAGCTATCCCCTGAGTCTTGCGCTCGTCGGCATGCTCGAGGGTGCCATCGGCATCCCGCTCTCCTTCGCATTCTCATGGGAGGCGGTCGGGATGTGGCTCGTGGTCGTGACCGCGATCAGCGCGCTGGCCTCGCTGCTGCCCGCCTTCAACGCGTCCCAGGTCAGCGTCCGCGACGCGATCGCCTACGAGTAGGGCCGGTCAGACGCCGCGTTCGGGTTCGTTGGCGCGCACCAGGATCGCGGACTCGTGTACGACCGGGCAGGCGTTCTCGCACACACCGCAGCCGATGCACCGGTCCGCCACGACCTCCGGGCGGCCGAGCTTCACGCTCACGCCGTCGGCGTTGGTGACGGTGACCTCGTGCAGGGTGATCGCCTTGTCCGGGACCGGGCAGAGCTCCTGGCACACGAGGCACGTCTTGTAGTCGGCCCACGGGATGCAGCGGTTCCGGTCCAGATACGCCCGACCAATCCGTGTGGTCCGCTTCACCTCGAGGGTCAGCGGCATGATGGCGCCGGTCGGGCAGACCTTCCCGCACTCGTTGCACGACCAATCACAGAACGCGACCCCGTAGTCCATCTCCGGGGTGAAGACGCCCTCGAGACCGGCGCGCGACACCGCCGGCTGGATCACGTTCGTCGGGCAGACCTTCATGCACTGCCCGCAGCGCGTGCACAGGGCGAGGACGTCGCGTTCGACCGGCGCTCCGGGCGGGCGGACGAGGCGGACGTCGCGCGTGCGGCGCGACAGCCCCGTGTAGCTGAAGAAGCCGCCGAGCATCGCGAGGCCCGCGCCGCCGAGCAGGGCGCGGCGCCCGGGGGAGTAGGCCGACTTCGCGCCGCGGTTGCCGATCGAGATCGCGGTGGTCGGGCAGACGTCCGCGCAGTCCGAGCACTGCTGGCAGCGCGTCGGGTCGGTGGCGAGGTGGTCGTCGCGCACCGCATCGAGCGGGCAGACGACCTCACAGCGTCCGCAGTGGATGCAGGCATCGGCATCCACGCGGCGACCTACGAATCCGAAGCGCGCCACCAGACCGAGCAACGCGCCGAGCGGGCAGAGATGACGACACCACAGCCGCGGTTCGAGCACGTTGAGCCCGACGAGCAGAGCGGCCCAACCGAGCACCCATCCCTGCAGGCCGTAGGCGAGCGGCCGGGCGAAGACGATGCGGCCCGTGAGGATCCCGTTGACGGCATCCACGCCCGGCTGCAGGGGTGGCGCGAGGTAGAGGACGTCCGCGATGAGCCGGGCGAGACGGTCGAGCAGCGGGTAGAGCAGGACGGTCGCCGTCCGGGTCAGCGTCGCGAGCGGATCGAGCCACAGGTACGCTCCCGAAGCGAACAGCAGCAGCCCGCCACACGCGATGAGCACGAACGCGGGCGCTGCGCGCAGCGCCGGCCGGGCACCGGCGGGCACCCGCGAGCGCGTGAACCTTCCGGGCAGACCGGGCTTCTCGGGTGCGCGCGTCGGCGTCGTCCACTCGAGCAGCGCGCCGGTCGGGCAGGCGTAGCCGCAGAAGACGCGTCCGGCGGCGAGCGGGATCAACAGCATGATTCCCGCGAGTGCCATCGCCGGCTTCCATACGCCGCCGGCCAGCGAGTTCAGGGCTATCAGCGGGTCCGCGATGAGGAACGCGCCGAGGAATACCTGCCCGAGCGGCCACACGGTCAGCGTCAGCATGATCAGGAAGAGCGCAAGGAACGCCACCTGGACGTATCGGCGGTAGCGGTGCGGGCCGGGCCCGCGCCGGTCCGGCACGGGGGGCACGCCGGGGGCGGGCGTCGTCACGGGCTCGCTCACGCGGTCCCCCGATCTATCCGCACCTTCGAGAGGTCGGTGATGCCGACGCCCTGCTCCCCGGCCCGAACGAGGTAGCCGAGGTCGCCGGGCTTCATGTTGAACAGCGAGGTGGCCAGCGAGTCCACCGCGACAGGGTCGGTCCCTGCGATGCAGGTCATCGGCTTGCGGACGTCGGCGGTGTCTCCGCCGGTCGGGCCGTTGCGGATGAGGATCCGGTAGGCGTCCAGCACGACGAGGTGAGGGCGGACCAGCGAGTTGACGTCGACGATCTTCTGGTCGAAGTCCTGATGGATGGTGCCACGTGCTCCGCCCATGATGCCCATGAGGTTCTTCATCGACATGGTCAGCCCCGCCAGCCCGTGGTTCTTGGCGATCGGGACGTTGATGAAGACGTCGGCGTCGAAGACGTCGCTAACGAGTGGCCACGCGTGCAGGATGCGCCCCTTCGGGATGCGCGTGTTGGTGAAGTCGCGGTCCGACAGGTACTTGACGCGTCCGCCCGCCGCTGCGACCCGTCCCGCGATGCCGGACACCTCGAACGCGGTGCGGGCCGCGCCCGTCGGGCGGTCGAGAACCACGACGTCCGCGGCGCCTGCTTCCATCGCCATCTCGACGACCGCGGCGACCACATACGGGTTGGTCGTCGTCGCGAGCTCGGGAGGACGGCCGGTCAGCACGTTCGGCTTGACCACGACGCGGTCGCCCTTGCGGACGAACCGCTTCATCCCTCCGAGCGCTGCCACGGCTGCGCGAGCGTTTCGTGCCGGGTCGGGGCCGCGGTAGAGAGCGAGGTCGGGGAGGGCGGACGGCGCGGGGGAAGCGGTGGTACTCGTGGCGCCCGCCGAGGGTGTACCGGTCGCGGTCGGGCTCCCGCTCGCGGGCGTCGAGGCGACGGCCCGGCTCGGCTTGAGTTCCCGGACAGCGGCACCCGTGTCCGACGCCGACCAGTCCAGCAGCCGGGCGCATCCGGTCAGGCCGCCGGCGCACCCGACGGCCGCGCACACTCCGAGGAATCGGCAGAACTCGCGTCGCTCCATGGCGGGTCTCTACCCGCCCGTCGCACGTTCATCGCGGTCGCGGCTCCAACGCCACACGAGCACCGCCAATGTGACGAGCAGCGCGACGCCCGTCGTGGGGTGGGCGATCCGGGCGAAGGCCCCGATGACGGCGTGCCCTCCGAGGTAGGCGGCCGCCGTGATCGAGACGGCCCACACGACGGCGCCGGCCGCGTTGTAGGCGAGGAACGTTCGCCACGGCATCCCTGAGGCGCCGGCGCCCAGAGCGACGACCGTGCGCACGCCTGACACGAAGCGTCCTCCCACGAGCGCGAACGGTCCGAAGCGACCGAAGAACGCGTCGAGGCGGACGAGTGCGCCTGTCGGCAGGAAGCGGCCCTCAGCACGTTCGAGCAGGCCGCGTCCACCCCGACGTCCGATGGCGAAGCCGACGTTGTCTCCCAAGATCCCGCACGCGGCTGCGACGGCCGCTATGACGAACGGGTTCATCGTCCCGGTCGTTGCGAGAAGCGCCGCCGTGATGAGTATCGTCTCGCTCGGCACGGGAACGCCGGCGCTTTCCAGCAGCACGCCGCCCGCAAGCGCCGCGTAGCCGTAGCGGCCCAGCAGGGAGGCGAGCATGGGGTCGATCGTGAGGGTGGCCGGATCGCTCAAGAAGGACCCTCGGTTCATCGGCGGCGGTATGGATGCTCTACCCATTCGAGGGTACAGACGCGCCGGCGGGGTA
>JAUSAU010000105.1 GCA_030652345.1 Coriobacteriia bacterium | reverse complement strand
GGCACCGAGGTGCCGATCGCCGGATCGGTGGAGACGACCTGGCCCGCGGGCACGGCGTCGTCGGGCTTCGTGTCTATGTTGCCGACCTTGAGGCCCGCCTTCTCGATGGCGGTTCGGGCCTCGGCCTCGGTCATGCCTGAGACGTTCGGGACGCGGTCGGAGCCGCCGAGCGCGCTGAGCGCCCAAGCGCCTCCAAGCCCGAGCACCAGCAGGAGTGCGACGATACCCACCCACGCCCACGGGCTCAGGCCGCGCCGCTGCGGGATCGGCGTGCGCCGTACGTCGGAGAGGCGCTCGGCGCGCTGGACGGCCGGCATGACCGTCGTGTCGTCGACGCGCGGCGTCGCCCCGACAGGGCGGCCCTGAGCGGCGCGTTGGAGGTCATCGCGCATCTGCTCGGCCGAGGTGTACCGGTGCGTGGGGTCCTTCTCCATCGCGCGCATGATGATCGCCTCGACGGCGGGCGGGATGGAGTCACGGACCTGTCGCGGCGGGATCGCATCCTCGTTCACATGCTTCAGGGCCACGGATACCGGCGTGTCGCCGTCGAACGGCAGGCGTCCGGTCGTCATCTCGTAGAGCACCACGCCGAGCGAGTAGAGGTCCGATCCCGGCGTGAGTTCGCGGCCCTGGGCCTGCTCCGGCGAGACGTACTGCGCCGTGCCGAGCACCGAGCCGGTCTGGGTCATCATCGTGTCGACGGCGCGAGCGATGCCGAAGTCCATGACCTTGATCGTGCCGTCGGGTGTGAGCACGAGGTTGTGTGACTTGATGTCGCGATGGATGATCCCGTAGCCGTGCGCGACGGAGAGTCCGGCGCAGACCTGCGCGGCGTATTCCGCGGCCTTGAGCGGATCCGCGGGGCCCCGCTGGGCGATGAGCGTCTTGAGGTCGGTGCCCTTCACGTACTCCATCACGATGTAGTACGTGTCCCCCTGCTGGCCCCAGTCGTAGATGTTGACGATGTTGGGGTGCGAGAGGTTCGCCGCCGACTGCGCCTCGTGGCGGAACCGCTGGACGAACGTCGGGTCCTCCGCGTAGTGCGGGTGCATGATCTTGAGGGCGACCGTCCGGCCCAGCACCTCGTCCATGGCCTTGTACACGTCGGCCATGCCACCCGAGCCGATCCGCTCGATGGTGCGGTAGCGGTTGCCGAACACCATGTCGTTCACGCGACGCTCCTGGTTCCGTGGGGCTTGCGCACACCCGGCCGACGGCGCGGGTGGTCGAGGGACATCTCCGCCATTCTACAGTACCTACCTGCAGCGATGAACGAGCTCCGGCTCATCGCTGCGCCTTGAGGGCGGCATCGAGCACCGGCTTGGCCGCCGGGGCTGCGACGCGTCCGCCGACGCCCGCGTTCTCCAGCACGATCGCCATGGCGATCGTGGGCCTCTCGGCCGGCGCGAACGCGATGAACCAGGCGTGTGTCTCGATGCCTTTGCCGACCTCGGCGGTGCCCGTCTTTCCGGCGACGCTGACTCCCTTGATCGCGGCCCGCGTTCCCGAGCCGCTCTTCACGACCTTGACCATGAGGTCGCGCACCATGGCCGCCACGGCCGGGTCGCACGCGGTCGTCCAGACCTTCGGCGTCGAGTTGGACTCCAGGACTCGGCCGGAGCTGTCGGTGATCCGGTCCACGAGATGCGGCTCCATGACGACTCCGCCGTCCGCCACGCCGGCGGCGATGAGCGCCATCTGCAGTGGTGTGACCACCGGCCCCTTGACGGCCCCGGCGCCGACCGGTTGGCCGACACCGGCCCATGCGGTCTCCCACAGCGTCATCGACTCGGGTGCGGGCATCAGCGAAGGCAGGACCCGCAGCTCGAAGGGGACGGGGTTGTCCAGGCCGTAGTCGCGCGCCGCGTCGACGAGGCGCTTCGATCCCAGCTGGACCGCGACCTGCGCGAAGACGGTGTTGATAGAGGACGCGGTGGCGCGCTCCAGCGTGGCGGAGCCGTACCCCGATCCCTCGAAGTTGGTCACACGGCCGCCGCCCACCTCGAGCACCGCCGGTGCCGGGTACACGGTGCCGGGGGCTGCGACACCTGCGCTCAGCGCCCCGGTGAGCGTGACGATCTTGAACGTCGAGCCGGGCGGGTAGAGGCTGGCCAGCGCACGATCCACGAGCGGGGCGGCCTCGCTGCCCTTCGTCAGGGTCGACCATTCGCGATCGACCGCGGCGGGATCGTACGTCGGTGACGATGCGAGTGCGAGCACGGCACCGGTGCGCGGGTCGAGCACGACGCAGGCGCCCCGCCGCCCCGCCAGCGCCTTCTCGGCCGCCGCCTGTACGCGGCTGTCGATGGTGAGCACCACGTCGCTGCCCGGTGGCGTCCGGCCGAGGGCCTCGTCGATCGCCGCATCCATGTCGGAGAAGGCGCGATGGCCCGCGAGCACGTCGTTCATCGCCGCCTCGAGGCCGGACCGGCCATAGCGGGCGCTGTAGTAGCCGACGGCATGGGCCGCCAGCGACCCGGAAGGGTAGGTCCGGGTGTAGCGGTCGCCGGTCTTGACAGAGCGCGCCAAGACGACGCCGTCCCGCGTCAGGATGGCGCCACGCTCCGCCCGGAACTCCTTCTCGAGGTTGCGTGTGTTCGCCGGGTTCGCAGCGAGCGCGGGTGCCGCGAACACCTGCAGATACGTGAGGTTCGCGATGAGGGCGGCGATGAGCGCGCTCATCAGCCAGGCGACGCCGGTGAGCCGACCTGCCAGGGCGACGCGCCCGAGCGAGCCGGTGTGGCCGCTCGCGATCGCCTCGGCGCCGTCCTCGGCCGAATCGTCGCCCGCTCGCATGAGCAACCCGAGCAGGATGAAGTTCGAGACCACCGAGGAGCCGCCGTAGCTCACGAACGGAAGGGTGATCCCCGTCAGCGGGATCAGCCGCGTCACGCCGCCGACGATGACGAAGGTCTGCAGCCCGAACGACGCGACCAGCCCGGCCGCTGTCAGCGCCGCCATGTCGGAGCGAGCGCGGACGGACGTGGCGAGCCCGCGAAGGCAGAAGACCAGGTAGGCCAGCACGATCGCGCCGCCACCGAGCAGCCCGAGCTCCTCGCCGATGGCCGAGAACACGAAGTCCGTCGCGACGAACGGGATGCGCTGGGGCATGCCGCGCCCGAGACCCGTGCCGGTGACCCCGCCGGCCGCCAGCGAGAACATCGACTGCACGAGCTGGTAGCCCTTGCCCGCGACGTCGGCGAACGGGTCGAGCCAGATGCCGACGCGAGCCTGGACATGCCCGAACGCGAGGTAGGCGCCGACCGCGCCCGCGATGAAGAGCGCGACACCGGCCAGCACATACGCGGGTCTGCCCGTGGCCACGTACACCATGGCGAGGAAGATGCCGAAGAACAGCAGGCTGCTGCCGAGGTCCTTCTCCGCGATGAGGACGACGAGCGAGATGGCCCACATGACGATCAGCGGCGCGAGCTGACGCGCGGGCGGC
>JAUSAU010000104.1 GCA_030652345.1 Coriobacteriia bacterium | reverse complement strand
ACCGAGACCGGCGGCTTCCGGATGGCATGGATCGGTTTCGTCGACGAGGCGTCTTCGACGGTCTCGTCGGCCGCCTCCGCCGGCGTCGTCGACGGCTATCTCGACGGCATGATCGTCTCGGTGGCCGACGTGCCCGAGGGGCGGGGTCCCACCGGAACCGCCATCCGGACCGGTCGCCCGGTCATCTTCAACGATCTGAAGGTCGCCTCCGCATACGCACCGTGGTTCGATGCGGCGATGAGCCACGGCTACCGCGCGGCTGCTTCGTTCCCGCTCCGTCGCGACGGTGACGTCGTCGGAGCGCTGAACGTCTACGCCGGTGAGGCCGGGCTGTTCGGCGATGAGGAGGCGCTGCTCCTGCAGCGGCTGGCCGACTACGTGTCCTTCTCACTGGACTTCAAGGTGCAGCAGGAGCGCAGGGCCGAGGCGGAGGCGCGCCTGCGCCAGTGGGCGGAGATCTTCCAGTCGACCCGTGTCGGTGTGGTGGTGACCCGCGTGGGGACCGACGTGGTCGACCTCTGCAATCCCGCGTACGCGGAGATGCACGGCTACGGCGTGGACGAGCTCCCGGGAGTGCCGGTACGCGATCTGAGCGCTCCCTCCACGGCGGCCGACCTGAACCGCCGACGCGAGGAACTGGTGCGGTCCGGCCACCTCTCGTATGAGGCGGAGCATGTGCGACGCGACGGATCGGTCTTCCCGGTGAACATCGACGTGACGGCTGTCCCGGGATCGGTCGGGACGCCTGCGTACGCGATCGCGACCGTCACCGACATCACGGTCCGACGCGGCGAGCAGGTCGAGCTCGAGCGTCATCGCGAGCACCTGCAGGACCTCGTGGCCGAGAGGACAGCGGAACTCTCTGAGCTCAACGACCGGCTGACGAAGGCGACGCTCGCGAAGAGTCAGTTCCTCGCCAACATGAGCCATGAGCTGCGAACACCGCTCAACTCGATCATCGGATTCTCGGGCATCCTGCTGCAGGGGCTCACGGGAGAGCTGGTCGGTGAACAGCGGCGTCAGGTCGAGATGGTCAATCGATCGGGGCGATACCTGCTCTCCCTCATCAACGACGTCCTCGACCTCTCCCGTATCGAGGCGGGACGCGTTACCGTGGAGACGGACGACTTCGATGCTCGGGACGCGGTGGGCCGGGCGATCCATACCATCCGTCCGCTCGCCGAGGCGAAGGACCTCGCGTTGGAGGCGGTGCTGCCGGACACGGCGGTCATCATGCACAGCGATGCGGCGAGGGTCCAGCAGATCCTGCTCAACCTGCTCGGCAACGCGGTCAAGTTCACGCAGGCCGGTGAAGTCCGCGTGCGTCTGTCGGTGCGCGACGGGTGTTCCGCGGAGTTCGAGGTGAGTGACACCGGCCTGGGCATCGTCCCCGACGAGCTCGATCAGGTGTTCGAGGAGTTCCACCAGAGTCCGGCCGCAGACGGGGTGGCGAAGTCCGAGGGCACCGGCCTCGGACTCCCGATCTCGCGTCGACTTGCCGAGCTCCTCGGAGGCCGCCTGACGGCGGCGAGCGAGATCGGCGCCGGATCCGTATTCCGTCTTGAACTGCCCCTGCGCATCGTCGGCGCTCCGCAGCAGGCGGACCAGGGAGAGCAACCGCTCGTCCTTCTCGTCGATGACGACGAATCGACGCGGCAGTTGTACGCGCGATGGATGGAGGGGGACGGGATGCGGGTGAGCGCGGCCTCCGACGGGGCCGAGTTCCTCCGCCTCGCGCGCGAGTGCACCCCCGATCTGGTCGTCGTCGACATCAACCTGCCACGGATCGACGGCCGGACTGTGCTGCAGCGTCTGCGAGATGACGCGCGGACGAGTTCGATACCCGTGCTCTGCGTCTCGGGCGAGAAGCCGGAGACGTACGCGGGGCACACGCTCGCCGATTCGTGTCTCGTAAAGCCGGTCTCGGGTGCTACGCTCGTCTCAGAAGCCCGCCGTGTCCTTCGCGCCCGGTCGGGGCATACTAGTCGGGGGACGTCGAAGTGAAGGAAGAGGGAGGTCACGTGGGCAAGAGAATCCTTGTTGTCGAGGACGACGCGCAGAACTCGTACCTTATTGGCTTCATCCTTGAGAAGAGCGGCTACGAGGTCGTCACCGCCACCGACGGCGAGCAGGCCGTCGCCGCTGTCGAACTCGCCGCCCCGGATCTCATCCTCATGGATATGCTGCTACCCAAGATGAACGGGTACGAGGCGACACGCGCGATCAAGGCCGATCCCGCTACCGTCGGTATCCCGATCATCGCCCTCACCGCGTATTCGATGAAGGGCGACAGGGAGAAGATCCTCGAGGCGGGGTGCGACGGCTATATCAGCAAGCCGATCGATCCCGAGACCTTCGTCTCCCAGATGGAGGAGTTCTTCACCGCCAGCTAGAGGGCCGCGGCGGCGCCGCGCTCACGACCCGAGGATACGTATGGCGAAGCGCGTGCTCATCGTGGACGACGATGAATCCGGACGCTATCTGATCTCGTCCCTCCTGAAGGGGAGCGGTTACGAGGTCGTAGAGGCCGTCGATGGGGCCGATGCGCTGCGCAAGGCGCGCGAGGCACCGGTCGACGCGGTGGTCAGCGACATCCTGATGCCGGTCATGGACGGCTACCAGTTGTGCCGCGAGTGGAAGAGCGATCCAGAGCTCGCCGTCGCGCCGCTCATCTTCTACTCGGCCACCTACACGGATCCGGCTGACAAGCGGTTCGCCGAGGGACTCGGCGCCGATGGCTTCTTCATCAAGCCTCAGGAGCCCGATGCGCTGCTGGCCGGCATCGAGGAGATCATGCGGTCGCATGCGGAGCACAACCTCCCCGGACGCGAGCCGAGCCTGCGTGAGGAGACCGAGGTCCTGCGAGAGTACAACGAGCGGCTGGTCTCGAAGCTCGAGCAGAAGCTCGTGGAGCTCAATCGCGCGAATCGTGATCTGCGGTCGGCTCTCGAAGTCCTCTCCGACGAGGTCGAGGTCAAGAAGACACTGATCGAGCAGCTGACCGACGATGTGGCGGTCCGCGCACAGGAGCACAGGGCCCTGTCGGAGATGAACGAACTGCTCGGCAAGGTCGTCGCCTCGGCACCGCTCGCGATCCTCGCGGTCGATCTTGACTGGACCGTGCGGACTTGGAACCCCGGCGCCGAGCGGCTTCTCGGATGGAGCGCCGACGATGTCATCGGTTCCGTCTACCCTCCGGCTGTCGGTCGCACCGATGAGTTCGACCGCGTCTACGAGCCGATACTGTCGGGGCGGGTCCCGGTCATGCAGGTCGAGGTCGTGCGTGCGCGCAAGGACGGGACGCCGGCCGACCTGCGCGTCTATGCTGCGACGCTCAACGGGCCCGACGGCAGCACGCGCGGTCTCATATCGGTCTTCACCGACATCACCTCGGAGCGCCAGATCGAGATGGTCAAGTCCGACTTCCTCTCGATGGTCAGCCATGAGTTGCGAACTCCGCTCACGTCGATCATCGGGTACAGCGACCTCCTCGAGCAGGTCGATCTCGAGCGCAAGCCTGAGCTCTTCCATCAACTCCTTGGCAAGATCCGCGACCGCGGCAACCGGATGCGCACGTTGATCGACAACCTGCTCGACGTCAGTCAGATCCAGTCCGGACCCCTGCGGCTCGATCTCGAGCCGCTCGATGTCGCGGATGTGGTTCGGACCGAGGCCGGTCGCGCGGAACTCACCGAGTCCCACCGGCTCGTCTTCGACGTGGATGCCGACCTGCCCCCCGTGTTCGTGGATCGTCAGCGCATCGCGAAAGTGGTCCGCCATCTGCTGTCCAACGCCGTGAAGTACTCTCCCGACGGCGGCGACATCAGGGTCCTGGTCAAGAACCAGTCGGGGGCCATCGCGATCAGCATCAGCGACCAGGGCATCGGTATCGACCCCTCGGACGTCGCTCACATCTTCCACAACTTCACCCAGGCGGACATGTCCGACACGCGATCGTTCGGCGGCATCGGTGTCGGGCTGTTCCTCGCCCGCCAGATCGTCGAGGCGCATCGAGGCCATATCGAGGTATCCTCGAAGCCCGGTGAGGGAGCGGTCTTCACGATCGTCCTGCCGGTCCTTGCCTGAGTCCCTTCACGGAAGGCATTCCATGGAAGTGAGCCAGCGTATCCTCCTCGTGGAGGACGAACGCACGATTCGCGATGCGGTCGCCGCGTACCTTGAGAAGGAAGGCTTCTGGGTGACCGCGGTGGCCGACGGCGCCGCGGCGCTCGAACAGGCGGAGCGCAAGCCGTTCGATCTCGTCGTCCTCGACCTGAACCTGCCCAAGATCTCAGGAGAGGATGTCTGCCGTCGCCTGCGCGATGCATCCGACGTGCCGATCATCATGCTGACGGCGAAGGGCAGCGAGGAGGAGCGGATCCGCGGACTGGAGATCGGTGCGGACGACTACCTCGTCAAGCCGTTCTCGCCGCGGGAACTCGTCGCCCGCGTGCGCGCGCTCATGCGCAGAGCGCACGCCGAGTCGGATCCGCAGCGCGATCGCATGGAGTACGGAGGCCTGTCGATCGATCTGCGTGGCCACCGCGTCTACCTCGACGGAGAAGACATCGATCTGACCGCGAGCGAGTTCAAGCTGCTCGTGACGTTGGCCCGGTATCCCGGTCGCGTCTATCCGCGCATGGAGCTGGTCGAGAAGGTCCTCGGCTATGACTTCGAGGGCTACGAGCGCGCGATCGACAGCCATGTGAAGAACCTCAGGGCCAAGCTCAAGGACGATCCGCGGGAGCCGCGATTCATCCAGACGGTCACCGGCGTCGGCTACCGTTTCGAACCGAGCGAAGGGGCCGGGGAGGAACCGGCCCGATGAGGCGCCCGGGCTTCGCCGCCCAGCTCGGACTCGCCTTCGCCGCAGTCGCCGCGTTCACGGCGTTGCTCGCGACGGTCGGCGTCGCCATATCGTGGCAGCGCTCCTTCGAGGGCTACGTCCGCGAGCGTGTTCAGGCGGATGCGAACGTGCTCGCTGAGGTCGCCGGGACGTCGTACACGAACAACGCGGGCTGGGGCGGTCGAGCGCTCATCGAGCTCGCCATGCTCGGCGAGCGCAACGGGCTTCGCGTGCAGGTCCTCGACAGCCAGGGTGCGATCCTCGTCGACAGCGCACGTCTGCCGGTGAGCAGCTTCATGCCCGGAGTACCCTCGACCATCGTCGGTACGGCCACGCAGGACCCGGGTGCCATGCGCGAGCCGGTCGTGCGAGCGCCTGTCTATGCGAACGACGCTCAGGTGGGCTCGGTCCGCGTCGCTTCGAAGTCGCCCGGGTCGTTTTTGACCGACTCCGATCAGCGGTTCCGTAGCGCGTCGAGCTCGGGGCTCGCGGTCGCAGCAGGCCTGGCCGTCGTCTTCGCGACCGCGGGCGGTCTGCTGTATTCGCGGCTGTTCACGCAACCGATCGAGCGTGTCACGCGGACGGCGGCCGCGCTCCGCGCGGGGCGTCTCGACGCGCGTACCGGCCTGCAACGCGAGGACGAGGTCGGACTGCTCGGGCGCACCCTCGACGAGATGGCGGACTCCATCCAGGCCGAGCGGGAGTTCGAGCGTCGTCTCACCGCCGACGTCGCGCACGAGTTGCGCACGCCGCTGCAGGCGATCCAGGCGACCGTGGAGGCGATGCAGGACGGCGTCCTGCCCGCTGACGGTGAGCATCTCGGCATCGTGCGCAACGAGACCGTACGCCTCGGGCGCCTTGCCGACTCCATCCTCGAGCTCTCGCGACTCGAGAACCGCTCCGTAGCCTTCCGGATGGCCGAGATCGACCCTGCGACGCCGCTCCAGCGTGCGGTCGAGACGCATCGCGCGCTGATCGAGTCGATCGGGCTGGAGCTCGTCACCGACATCGCTGAGGGATCGTGCGCCATGGCCGACTCCGATCGGCTCACGCAGGCGTTCGGCAACCTGCTCAGCAACGCTGCGCGCTACACACCGGAAGGCGGACGGATAACCGTCCGCCTCGACATCGACCAGAAGACCGCCCTCGTGAGCGTGACGGATACCGGTATCGGAGTCGCGCCTGAGAACCGGGACCGCGTCTTCACGCGCTTCTGGCGGTCCGACGAGGCGCGTGAGCGCTCGCGTGGCGGTTTCGGTATCGGGCTGGCCGTCGTCCGCGAGATCATCGAACAGCACGGTGGGTCGGTCGGATTCCGCTCCAACGAACCCGGTCTGGGAACGACGTTCGAGGTCCGTCTGCCGGTCCAGCGCAAGCGCCAGAGGGTGTAGCTGTCCGCCTCCACGGGCTCTCCATACCGCGCCTACGACCGCTCCATCACCGCGCCACCCCCTCGCCACGCACGCCGGCCATACTCGGCCACGGCGAGAGCGGCCACGAGCACCGGCCGCCTGCCATCGACACGGAGGGTCGCGGACGATGCACACGAACGTGAAGATCGCGCTTGGAGCGCTCGCCGGCTTCGTCGCAGGAATACTGCTGGCCTCGGCGCTGGCGATCGGTGTGCAGTTCGCCTCTCACGCGTTCGGTCCCGCCCGCTTCTCGATCCGCGCCGACGGTCCGGAAGCGCGAGTGGACCGATCTCGCGCAGCAGCGCCCGGCTGTCCCATGGGAGAGGGAGCCGGCGCCGGCATCACCGACACTCCGGCGTGCCCTCCCGGCGGATGTCCGATCGCTCCCGACGCGCAGCCCTCACCCCGACGTCCCGGCGCCGATGCGCCCACCTACTAGTCCCTCCCTCTCCCAGGAGGCGTGACTGCTCAAGAAGGGCCGATCCCCGTGGCAGGGATCGGCCCTTCGCAGCGTCTCGGCCCGATCTGCCCACTTCCGTTGCACAGCGCGTTGCGGTAGTGTGGCTGTCGACCTTTAATCCGGTCCCGTGAGGCCGGCAAGGACGTCACAAGAACGCGGCGCGCCGCCATTCCACACCCTGCCGCGGGAGCATACCTCCGCTTGTTTCGACGCCTTCTGCCGGTGTGCGGGAGGCGTTTTCGTATGGCCGGGCACAACAGACCGGCACGGAGGTGGGCGACGTGGACTACCGAACCAAGGCCGTGGTCATGGACGCGACCGCTGTCGATCGTGCGCTGACGCGCATCGCGCACGAGTTGCTCGAGAGCAACAAGGGTGCTGACGGGCTGGCGTTGGCCGGCATCGTTACGCGCGGCGCGGTCCTCGCGCGGAGGCTCGCCGAGCGCATCAAGGAGATCGAGGGCACCGACGTCCCGGTCGGGACCGTGGACATCTCGTTCTATCGCGACGACGTCGCGACGCGGCTCAACCCCGAGGTGCACCGCACCGACATCCCGTTCGACCCGAGCGGCCACTGCGTCGTGCTCGTCGACGACGTGCTGTTCACGGGCCGCACGATCCGCGCCGCGATGGACGCGGTCATGGATTACGGGCGTCCCGCGTGCATCCGGCTGGCCGTCCTCGTCGACCGCGGCCACCGCGAACTGCCGATCCGCGCGGACTATGTCGGCAAGAACGTCCCGACCTCGGGCCGCGAGCGCGTGAAGGTCAAGCTCGCCGAGACCGACGGCGAGGACTCCGTCTTCATCCTCGAGCAGGATGGGGACGCATGATGCTGACGAACCGCCACATCCTCACGATGGACGACCTGTCCGCCGACGACATCGCGCGCATCCTCGAGACCGCGGAGTCGTTCGCGGAAGTCAACGAGCGTCGCATCAAGAAGCTGCCGACGCTGCGCGGGCTCACGGTGATCAACCTCTTCCTCGAGCCGTCGACGCGTACACGCATGAGCTTCGAGATCGCCGCGAAGCGCCTGTCGGCCGACGGAGTGAACTTCACGGCCAGTTCGTCCGCGACGGTGAAGGGCGAGTCGCTGCGCGACACGGCCGCCACGCTCGCCGCCATGTCGTGCGACCTGGTCATCGTCCGCCACAAGTACGCGGGCGCACCCAAGGTGCTCTCCGAGATGATGGACTGCCCGGTGGTCAACGGCGGAGACGGGATGCACCAGCACCCGACGCAGGCGCTGCTCGACCTCTACACGATGAAGCAGCGCCTCGGGCACCTCGAGGGGCTCACGGTCGGCATCGTCGGCGACATCGCGCACTCGCGCGTCGCCGGCTCGCTCATTCCCGCGCTCAGGAAGGTCGGGGCGACCCCGATCATCATCGGCCCGCCGACGCTCATGCCGTCGCGGCCGGACATCCTCGGCGCCGAGGTGGCGTGGGATCTCGACGAGGTGCTGCCGCGCCTGGACGTCGCCTACATGCTGCGGATCCAGATGGAGCGCGCCGACGGGATGCCGTTCCCCTCACTGCGGGAATACGCGCGCTTCTACGGCATGAACGCGGCCAGGCTCGCCAAGATGCCGGCCGGCTCGATCGTGATGCATCCGGGGCCGATGAACCGCGGCGTCGAGATCTCGGCGGATGTGGCCGACTGCGAGCGCTCACTCGTGCTCGAGCAGGTCGAATCCGGTGTCGCCGTCCGCATGGCAATCATGTACCTGCTGCTGGGAGGTGCCGACAGTGGCGCTGCTGCTTAAGAACGGACGCGTGATCGACCCTGCCGTCGGGCTCGACGAGGTCTGCGACGTCGTCATCCGCGACGGCGTGATCGTCGAGATCGGGAAGGACCTGTCCATCCCGAAGGGCGACGTGGTCGACTGCACCGAGAAGATCGTCCTGCCGGGCCTCGTGGACGTCCACACGCACCTGCGCGAGCCGGGGCGTGAGGACAAAGAGACCGTCTACAGCGGTACCCGCGCAGCGGCGCACGGAGGGTTCACCGCCGTGTGCGCCATGCCGAACACCGACCCGGTCGTCGACGAGGGCGCGGCGGTGCACTTCCTGACCGAGCGGGCCGAGCGGGACGGAGCCGTGCGCGTCTACCCGATCGGTGCGATCACGGCCAAGCTGCAGGGCGCCGCGCTCGCGGAGATCGGTGACATGGTGGCCGAGGGCGCCGTCGCCTTCTCCGACGACGGTCGCGGCGTGCAGAGCGCGGGCATGATGCGCCTGGCGATGGACTACATCAAGCGCTTCGACGTGCCCGTCATCGCACACTGCGAGGACGAGTCGTTGGTCGGTAAGGGCGTCGTGAACGAGGGCGTGGTCTCCACCCGGCTCGGGATGTCGGGGTGGCCCGCGGCCGGCGAAGAGGTGGCGGTCGCTCGCGACATCCGCCTCGCGGAGCTCACCGGGTGTCGCCTGCACCTCGCGCACCTCTCCACGTCCGGCTCGGTCGAGCTCGTACGCGCTGCCAAGGCGCGCGGTGTCGCGGTCACCTGCGAGGTCACGCCGCATCACCTCTTCCTCACCGACGACGACAACACCGAGCAGTTCGACACGAACATGTAGATGAACCCGCCGCTCCGCAGCGCCGAGGACGCGGCTGCGCTGCTCGCGGGGCTCCTCGACGGGACCGTCGACTGCATCGCGACCGACCACGCGCCGCACGCCGTCCACGAGAAGGCGCTCGAGTTCGAGCTGGCGCCGTTCGGTACGACGGGACTCGAGACGGCGCTGCCGCTCGTCATCACGAACCTGATCGCCACGAAGAAGGCCGACTGGGCGCTCGTGGTCGAGCGCATGTGCCACGGGCCGCGCGTGGCGCTGGGACTGCCGCCGGTGCGCCTCGAGCCGGGTGCGGTCGCCGACATCACCATCGTGGACCCGGAGGCGCGTGTGGAGGTCTCCGCCGACTGGTTCGTGAGCAAGAGCCGCAACAGCGCGTTCCTGGGACGTAAGCTTCTCGGCAAGGCCAGCGAGGTGCTCATCGGCGGCTACTTCGCCCTGCGGAACGGGAAGGTGGTCGTGTGACGGAGCGGAAGCGCGCACTGCTCGCACTCGAAGACGGGACGGTCTTCGCGGGCTGGGCATGCGGAGCGGACGGAGAGGCTGACGGGGAGGCGGTGTTCAACACATCGCTCGTCGGCTATCAGGAGGTCCTGACCGACCCGTCCTACGCCGGCCAGATCGTGACCATGACCATGCCGCACATCGGCAACTACGGGGTCAACGGGGCCGACATGGAGTCACGCGGCGCCTTCGCCCGCGGTTTCGTCGTTCGTCAGATGAGCCGCATCACGAGTTCTTGGCGCAGCGAGCAGTCGGTTCCCGACTTCCTGCGGGCGCACGGGATCGTGGCGATCGAGGGCGTCGACACGCGGCGGCTGACGCGCCACCTGCGCGAGGCGGGCGCGATGCGCTCGGTCATCTCGACGGTGGATCTCGACCCGGCCTCGCTCGTGGCCAAGGCGAAGGCCTCGCCGGGGCTCGTCGGACGGGACCTCGTGCGTGAGGTCGCCGTCGACGCCGCGTTCGAGTGGGGGAGCGAGGACCCGACCGGATGCCTGCCGATCGATACGGGCGTGTTGCCGGTCAGAGCGAAGTACCGGGTCGTGGCCGTGGACTCGGGCATCAAGTTCAACATCCTGCGGCGACTGTCCGAGGCGGGGTGCTCGGTGCGTGTCGTGCCGCCGACCACGACCGCCGCCGAGATCCTCGACCTGGACCCCGACGGCGTGTTCCTGGCAAACGGACCGGGCGATCCGGAGGCGGTGGACTACCTCTACCGGACGGTCGGTGAACTGCTCGGTCGGAAACCCGTCTTCGGGATCTGCCTCGGTCACCAGATGCTCTCGCTCGCACTCGGGGCCTCGACCTTCAAGCTCAAGTACGGTCACCGTGGCGGGAACCAGCCGGTCATGAACCTGCTCACGAGGCAGGTCGAGATCAGCAGCCAGAACCACGGGTTCTGCGTGGACTTCTCGTCGATCGGACCGCTCGATGCTGAGGCGAGCGGCGGGCTCGAGCTGGATCCGTCCGACATCGGCGCGTGGGTGCGGGCGGGCGTCGCACCCGTCGTGACCTCGGAGCGCTTCGGCCGCGTGCAGCTCACCCACGTGAACCTGAACGACATGACCGTCGAGGGCGTTCGCGCGATGGATCAGCGTGCGTTCTCGGTGCAGTACCACCCGGAGTCGGCGCCCGGCCCGCACGATTCGCGCTACCTGTTCGGTGCGTTCACGGCGCTGATGGACGGCGAGACGGAGTACCTGTCGGTGGCGGACCCGCGATTCGCGAATCGCGCGGCCGCCTCGAAGGCCTGAAGTGAGGGAAGGGGACGACATGATCCGCACGGTCCTGTTGCCGATCGACTTCTCGAACGACAGCACGCTGGTGCTCCGGTTCGTCTCCGGGCTCGGTGCGCTCGGTGTGCGCCGGGTCGTCTGCGGGCACGTGATCGATGTGACGGGGCTCGAAGGGCCGGTCATCGCCGCCAAGGTCGACAGCGTGCGCGAGCAGATGCGCCTCAAGGTCCAGCCGATGATCGACGCCGGCCTCGATGTCGAGGTGCGCATCCCGACCGGTGACCCCGAGCGCGAGCTTCTCTCGCTCGCGTTGGAGACGCATGTCGACGCGATCGTGGTGGGAACGTCGGGCAAGTCCGTCGCCGACCAGCTCATCGTCGGGTCGGTGTCCGAGCGCCTGGTGCGCGACGCCGGCATCCCCACGCTCACGGTGCGGTTCGACATCCTGCACAACGCCGCCGATCCGGCCGCGGTGGCAGCCTCGTTCGGTCACGTCGTGCTGGTCCCGACCGACTTCTCGCCGACAGCCGACCGCGCGATGGACGTCGCGCTCACCCTGCCGGCCCGGGCGGTCAACTCGGTCCGCATCCTGCATGTGCTGCCCAACGACGTCGATGAGGCACGCCGGCAGCGGTGCGAGGACGGCGCCGACTTCCAGCTGCGCAATCTGTGCGACCGCGCGAAGGAGGCCGGCATGAGCGCGATCCCGGTGATCGGCACCGGCGACCCCGAGCGCGCCATCGCGCGCGACATCTCGGACTCCGGCGTGACCGGGGTGGTGATCGGCTCGCACGGCCGCAACCCGTTGCAGGAGGCGTTCATGGGCTCGGTCTCGATGACCCTGCTCCGTCAGGCGTCCTGCCCGGTCCTGATCGTCCCGTAGCACCGACCCGAATCGAAGGAGCGCCGTGCCCCGCCGCGAAGACATCAAGACCATCCTGGTGATCGGCTCAGGTCCGATCGTCATCGGTCAGGCGTGCGAGTTCGACTACTCGGGCGCGCAGGCCTGCAAGGTGCTGCGCGAGGACGGCTTCCGTGTCGTCCTGGTGAACAGCAACCCGGCCACGATCATGACCGACCCTGAGTTCGCGGACCGGACCTACGTGGAGCCGGTGACGCCCGAGTTCGTCGAGAAGGTGATCGCGGTCGAGCGGCCCGACGCGCTGCTGCCGACGCTGGGCGGACAGACCGGGCTCAACTGTGCCGTGGCGCTCGCCGAGTCCGGCGTCCTCGAGAAGTACGGCGTCGAGCTCATCGGTGCGAAGCTCGAGGTCATCAAGAAGGGCGAGGACCGCAGGCTCTTCGCGGAGGCGATGGAGGCCATCGGCCTCGAGGTGCCGCGCGGCGCCTACGTCTACAAGGTGGCCGACGCCGAGGCGTTCGCCGCCGAGGTCGGCTACCCGGTCGTCATCCGGCCCTCGTTCACGATGGGCGGCGCCGGCGGTGGCATCGTCTACAACCTCGACGAGCTGCGCGACCAGGTCGCCCACGGCCTGGCGCTCTCGCCGATCAGTGAGATCCTCGCCGAGGAGAGCGTGATCGGGTGGAAAGAGTACGAGATGGAGGTCATGCGCGATGTCAACGACAACGCGGTGATCGTCTGCTCGATCGAGAACGTCGACGCGATGGGGGTGCACACGGGCGACTCCATCACCGTGGCGCCGGCGCAGACGCTCTCGGACCGCGAATACCAGACGATGCGCGACGCATCCCTCGCGATCCTGCGCGAGATCGGCGTCGAGACCGGCGGTTCGAACGTGCAGTTCGCCGTGAACCCGGCGGACGGCCGCATGGTCGTCATCGAGATGAACCCGCGCGTGTCGCGCTCCTCCGCGCTCGCGTCGAAGGCCACCGGCTTCCCGATCGCGAAGATCGCCGCCAAGCTCGCGGTCGGCTACACCCTCGATGAGATCTCGAACGACATCACGAAGGTCACCCCCGCCTGCTTCGAGCCCTCGATCGACTACACGGTCGTGAAGGTGCCGCGCTGGGCGTTCGAGAAGTTCAAGGGTACCGACACGACGCTCACCACGCGCATGAAGTCGGTGGGCGAGGCGATGGCGATCGGGCGCACGTTCGAAGAGGCGCTCGGAAAGGCGTTCCGCTCGCTGGAGAACGGCCGGTTCGGCCTCGGCGCCGACGGCAAGGACTCGTTCGACGAGCTCAAGTTCGACCGCGGGCTGACCGTGCCGAACGAGAACCGCATGTTCTACGTGGCGGATGCGCTGTGGCGCGGACGCAGCGTCGAGGAGATCTCGGCACTCACCCGCATCGACCCGTGGTTCCTCGACCGCGTCAAGGCTATAGTCGAGGTCGAGGGTATGGTACGTCAGGTGTCGCTCGAGGGTATGGACGAGCCGCTCATGCGACTCGCCAAGCAGCACGGACTGTCGGACATGCAGCTCGCGTATCTGACCCGCACCGACGAGAAGTCCGTGCGTGCCCGCCGCCTCGAGCTCGGCGTGAAGGCCACGTTCAAGTCGGTCGACACGTGCGCCGGCGAGTTCCTCGCCACCACGCCGTACTACTACAAGACGTACGAGGAGGAGGACGAGGTCGCTCCCGCGACACGTCCGCGCGTTATGATCCTCGGCGCCGGCCCCAACCGCATCGGCCAGGGCATCGAGTTCGACTACTGCTGCGTGCACGCCTCCTACGCGCTGCACGACGCCGGCTTCGAGACCGTCATGGTCAACTGCAACCCCGAGACGGTCTCGACCGACTACGACACGTCGGACCGACTCTACTTCGAGCCGCTCACGTTCGAGGACGTCATGGACGTGGTCGAGGCGGAGAACCCGGTGGGCGTGCTCGTGACCTTCGGCGGACAGACGCCGCTCAAGCTCGCGCACGCGCTCGAGGAGGCCGGCGTGCCGATCCTCGGGACGAAGCCGGACGCGATCGACCTGGCCGAGGACCGCAAGCGCTTCGCCGCCGTTCTCGACGAGCTCGGAATCGCGTATCCGGCCGCCGGCACCGCGACGAGCACCGCCGAGGCGATCGAGGTCGCGGGCCGCATCGGCTACCCGCTGCTCGTGCGCCCGAGCTACGTGCTCGGAGGCCGCGGCATGGTCATCGCCTACAACGAGGAGTACATGCTCAAGCACGTGGCGGAGGCCGTCGTCGTCTCGCCCGACCACCCCGTGCTGCTCGACCGCTTCCTCGAAGGCGCGATCGAGGTCGACGTGGACGCGGTGTGTGACGGCCGCGAGGTCTACATCGGCGGCGTGATGGAGCACATCGAGGAGGCCGGCATCCACTCGGGCGACTCCGCGTGCTGCATCCCGCACTTCTCGCTCTCCGACGCGATCATCGAGGAGATCAAGGGCATCACGCGCCGCATCGCGCTGCGCATCGGCACGCACGGGCTGATCAACATCCAGTTCGCGGTGAAGGACCAGAAGGTCTACATCATCGAGGTCAACCCGCGCGCGAGCCGCACCGTCCCGTTCGTGAGCAAGGCGACCGGTGTTCCGCTCGCGAAGGTCGCAGCGCGCGTCATGGCGGGCGAGATGCTCGCGGACCTGGCGCTGCCGGACGAGAACCGCGAGCTGTCGCGCTTCAGCGTCAAGGAAGCGGTCATGCCGTTCGGGCGCTTCCCGGGCGCCGACTCGGTCCTCGGCCCCGAGATGAAGTCCACCGGCGAGGTCATGGGGTCCGCCACCGACTTCCCGGCGGCCTACGCGAAGAGCCAGCTCGCGATCGACTACTCGCTGCCGAGCGGCGGCGCAGCGTTCGTCTCGGTCTGCGACCGCGACAAGCGCGCGGTCGTGGGCGTCGCGCGTCACCTGCACCAGCTCGGCTTCGAGGTGCTCTCCACCGCAGGCACGGCGCGCACGCTGCGCAGCGCCGGGATCCCGGTGACCGAGGTCCTCAAGGTCCACGAGGGACGTCCCAACATCGTCGACAAGATGACGAACGACGAGGTCCAGATCGTCATCAACACACCGTTCGGCCGCGAGACGCGATCGGACGGCTATCACATCCGCGCGGCGGCGATCCGCCACGGCGTCACCAACATCACCACGATGGAGGCCGCCCAGGCGGTCGTGCAGGCCATCGAGGCGATGAAGGAGGACCGTCTCGGCGTGAGCGCGCTGCAGGACCTGCCGCAGTGGGTCCCGCCGGCGGCGAAGGGCGGTTCGCTCTCGTGACCTGCGCCTGCAACCACGGCGGGACACACCCGCTCCTCGAGAACGTCGAGGTGCTGGCGAACGATCGCGTGACGGAGGGCGTTGGGCTCATCGCCCTGCGTGCGCCGCGTATCGCCGCGACGGTGCGGCCCGGACAGTTCGTCCACCTGCGTATCTCGACGGGTGCGGACTTCATCCTGCGGCGGCCGTTCTCGGTGCACCGCGCGGCCGGTGAGCGGCTGGAGATCCTCTACCAGGTCCTCGGCCGGGGCACCAGGGAACTCGCTGGCATCGAGCGCGGTGCGGTCATGGACGCGATCGGGCCGCTCGGGACCGGGTGGGAGGTCGGCGACGACGCCGCGCACGTGCTGCTGGTCGCCGGCGGACTCGGCGCCGCTCCGCTCGGCATGCTCGCGGAGCAGCTGGCGGCACGCGGCGTGGCCGTCAGTGTGGCGCTCGGCGCGCCGACGGCGTCGCGGCTCGTCGCGCGCGAGCTGCTCGAGTCGGTCGCGCGTCGTGTGGAGGTCGCCACGGACGACGGTTCGGCGGGGGAGCGCGGCTTCGTCACCGTGGTCAGCGAGCGGCTGATGCGTGAGGACCGTCCCGATCTCGTGTGCGTCTGTGGCCCCGAGGTGATGGCGCGCGCGGTGGTCGGACAGGCCTCGGACGCTGGCGTCGCGTGCAAGGTGTCGCTCGAACGCCTGATGGCGTGTGGTGTCGGCGCATGCCTGTCCTGCGTGGTCACGACCGTCAGCGGGCGCAAGCGCGCGTGCTGCGACGGCCCCGTCTTCGACGCGAAGGAGGTGTGCTGGGATGGATCCGAAGTACCGCCCCGGCACTGACGCGGGCGCGCCGCTCGGCGCATCCGCGGTCGACCTCACGGTCGAGATCGGCGGCCTGGCGATGCGCAACCCGGTGACGGTCGCGTCCGGCACGTTCGCTTCGGGCCGCGAGTATGCCGATTTCGTCGATCTCTCGCGCCTCGGCGCGGTGACGACGAAGGGCGTCTCGTTCGAGCCGTGGGCGGGCAACGATTCGCCGCGCATCGCCGAGACGGCGTCAGGGATGCTCAATTCGATCGGGCTTCAGAACCCCGGCGTGGAGGCGTTCTGCGCCAAGGACCTCGCGTGGCTCGAGTCGCAGGACGTGCCTGTCATCGTGAATGTCTCCGGACACTCGCTCGAGGAGTACGTCCGCGTGGTGGAGCGCCTCGAGAGCGAGGCCTCCGTCGCCGCCTACGAGGTCAACATCTCGTGCCCGAACGTCGACGCGGGAGGGATGGCGTTCGGCACCGACTGCGCGTCGGCGGCAGCGGTCACCGCGGCAGTGCGCGCCGTGACGAAGCGCCCGCTCATCGTGAAGCTCTCCCCGAACGTGACCGACATCGTCGCTATCGCGAGTTCCGTGCGCGAGGCCGGCGCGGATGCGGTCTCGCTGATCAACACGCTTCTCGGCATGGCGATCGACGCCGAATCGAGGCGCCCGAAGCTCGCGCGTGTGGTCGGCGGGCTGTCGGGGCCGGCGGTCAAGCCGGTCGCGCTGCGGATGGTGTGGCAGGTCTCACGTGCGGTCGACGTCCCCGTCATCGGCATGGGCGGCATCATGACCGCGGAAGACGCCGTCGAGTTCATGCTCGCGGGCGCGACCGCGGTGGCGGTGGGCACAGCGAACTTCGTGGACCCGACGGCCACCATGCGCGTCGTCGACGGCATCACCGAGTACTGCGTGCGTCACGGGGTCGCGCGGGTGCGCGACCTCATCGGCGCACTGGAGGTGTGAGCCGGCGCTTCCGCCGACCCGCGCCAAGATGAAGGAGGACCGATGAACGATCGCATCATCGTCGCGCTCGACCACCCGGACGCCGCGTCCGCGCTCGCGTGCGCGCGCGCACTCGCGGGACACGCGCGGTGGGTGAAGGTCGGCATGACGCTCTTCTATGCTGAAGGGCCCGCCATCGTCGCCGACCTGCGCGCGCTCGGATTCGATGTCTTCGTGGACCTGAAGTTGCACGACATCCCGCACCAGGTCGAGGGTGCGGCCCGCTCGCTGGGTCGCCTCGGTGCGCGCATGCTCACGGTGCACGCGGGCGGCGGCGCGGACATG
>JAUSAU010000100.1 GCA_030652345.1 Coriobacteriia bacterium | reverse complement strand
CGGCATCGTCGCAGCGAACCTGGCGCTCATCGCCACGAACGTCGCGGCGGTCGAGCGGTTCGTCGAGCGACGGCAGGGCGTGGTCTCGTGGACGGCGCCGCAGGCGGGCAGCGTCGCACTCGCGCGCTTCGACGTGCCGGGCGGCGTCGAGGCGATGTGCGAGCGCGCCGCCACCGAGGCCGGCATCATGCTGCTGCCCTCCGTCGTCTTCGGCTTCGGCGACGAGCACGTGCGCTTCGGCCTCGGACGCGAGACGTTCGCCGACGGTCTGGCCGAATTCGACGCCTGGCTGACCGACTACCACAGCTGACACACGGAGGAACCGATGACCGACCACGTCTCCGCCCGCGCGCTTGCCGTCCGCCCCTTCGTCGTCATGGACGTCGTGGCGCGCGCCAAGGAGCTTCAGTCGCAGGGCCGCGATATCGTCCGGATGGACGTCGGCGACCCCGATTTCCCGACGCCGACGGTCATCACCAAGGCCGCCGAGGCGGCGATGGAGAGCGGCGACACGGGCTACACGCAGTCCGCCGGCCTGCCGGACCTGCGCGACGCCATCACGCACCGATTCCGTGAGAAGTACGGCGTCTCGGTGCACTGCGACGACATCGTCGTCACGCAGGGGACATCGCCCGCGATGCTGCTGCTCTTCGGCTCGCTGCTCGATCCCGGGGATGAGGTCATCCTGTCCGACCCGTGCTACCCCGCCTACCCGAATTACGTCTCGTTCCTCGGAGGCGTGCCCGTGCATGTGCGCGCTCGCGCGTCCGAGAACTTCCGCATGCGGATGGACGAGGTCGAGGCTGCGATCACGCCGCGCACCCGGTGCATCATGATCAACTCCCCGAGCAACCCGATGGGAACCGTCCTGCCCCCGGAGGATCTGGCGGCGCTCGCTGCTCTCGCCGAGAAGCACGGCATCTACATCGCGAGTGACGAGATCTACCACGGCCTCGACTACGGCGGGACCGATCACACGATCCTCGAGTACACCGACCGCGCCTTCGTACTCAACGGCTTCTCGAAGCTCTATGCGATGACGGGCTGGCGGCTCGGCTACCTGGTCGCGCCGCGCGACTTCGTCCGTCCCGCCGAGGTTATCCAGCAGAACTTCTTCCTGTGTGCGAACCACTTCGTCCAGGCGGCGGGTACCGTGGCGCTCATGCACGCGGGCCCCGATGTCGAGCGCATGCGCGAGCTCTACGACGCGCGCCGGCGCTATCTCGTTCCCGCGCTGCGCGGCATCGGTCTCACGATCGAGCACGAGCCGACCGCCGCGTTCTACGCGTTCGCGGACGCGCGGGCGTGGGGGAGCGACTCCCTCGCGCTCACCTACCGTCTCATCGAGGAGGCGGGCGTGGCGGCGGCCCCGGGCATCGACTTCGGCCCCGGCGGGGAGGGCTTCCTCCGCTTCTCGTACGCGACGTCCATGGATCGACTGGTCGAGGGGGTCGCGCGTCTCAGCGACTGGGCGGGCCGCAACGCATAGCCGACGGTCGGATGCCGGTCATGTTCCTGTCAGAGCCACAGCGCACAATCGGCTCGAACACGACGCTGGAAGGGGTCCGCCATGTCCGTCTTCTCACACTCGCGCATCGAGTCGTTCGAGACCTGCCCGAAGAAGTACGAGTTCGCCTATCTGCTCAAGGTCCCGCGCGGGCCCGAGGGTGTCGAGGCGTTCGCCGGGCAGCGCTTCCACGAGGCTATGGAGTGGCTCTACGGCGAGGTCCGGGCGTGCCGCGTGCCCGCCGAGGAGGAGGTCGTCGAGGTCTACAACCGCGCCTGGGAGACCGAGTGGACCGACGCCGTGGTGGTGACGCGCAAGGAGCGCACCGCCGAGGACTACCGCGCCATCGGTGAGAAGGCCGTGCGAGCGTACTGCCGGCGCTACCACCCCTACGACCAGGGCACGACGGTGGGACTCGAGCAGCGCATCTCGCTGCGCCTCGACGACGACCATGAGATCGCCGGCTACGTCGACCGCATCACGAAGGCGGCGGACGGGGTGTGGGAGATCCACGATTACAAGACGAGCAACTCGCTCATGCCCCAGGAGAAGGCGGACGCGGACCGCCAGCTCGCGCTCTACGACGCGGCCGTCCGCGAGATGTACCCGGATGCCCGTCAGGTCTCCCTCGTGTGGCACTTCGTCGTATTCGACCACGAGGTGCGCTCGTGCCGCTCCGAGGAGCAGCTTGCCGATCTCCGTACGCAGGTCCTCGAGCAGGTCCGTCACATCGAGGCCCAGACGCACTTTCCGGCAAAGGTCACCGCTCTCTGTGACTGGTGCGACTACAAGGCCGCCTGCCCGGCGTGGCGCCACCAGTTCGAGACGGCGGCGCTCCCGCCCGACGAATTCGCCTCCGAGTCGGGTGTCGCGCTCGTCGACGAGTACATGCGCGCCTGCGAGGAGTCGACGACCCTCGACCGCCGCAAGGAGGCCCTGAAGGAGGCTCTGGTGCGGCGAGCCACCGACGAGGGTCTGGAGCGCCTGTTCGGGACGGAGTACGCGATCAAGGTCTTCCGGTTCGATCAGGTCTCGGTGCCCGATGCGAAGGACCCGCGCCGCGCCGCACTCGAGGAGGCGCTGCGGGAGATGGGGCTCTATGACCGTTTCTCGTCACTATCGCCCTACATGCTGTCCCGTGCCGTTCAGGACGGCGTGCTGGATGCCGATGAAATGGCTCGTCTGGAGGAGTTCCTCACGCGGGGTGAGGGCACCAGGCTCTATCCCAGGAAGATCACCTGATCCCTCATGCGAAGGCGGCCCACTGATGACACTCGATGAGTCCGACAGTACCCGGCGCTTCTACGAGGACGGCGATCTGGTCTTTGCCGAAGGAAGTCCCGGTGAGCACCTCTACGTCGTCGTCGAGGGGGGTGTGGCGATCCGCCGGCGAGGCGAGCTGTTCACCAGCGTCATCGCCGAGTTCGGCCCCGGAGAGATCTTCGGTGAGCTGGCGCTGTTCGAGCACAAGCCACATTCCGCCGAGGCGACGGCCATCGGCGAGACGATGCTCGCGCTCTACGACCGGGCGACCTTCATCGCTGCCCTCGAAGGGGACCCGGAACTCGCACTGCGTGTCATCGAGTCGCTCTCGTCCCGGCTTCGCGACACCACCGACAAGCTGCAGCAGATCGCGACCCAGCACATCCTCGACCGGACGGAGATGGCGCTCGTCCAGCGCGCCGTCCTCGAGAGCGATCTCTCGAGCTGATGCCGCCCCGTTCGCCGAGCGCATCGGCCGGACGGCTCTCCCGCCCGTCGGGCGGGCGTAAACGGCATGCCTGTTGCTTCCGATGACACGGTGGGGAGGCAAGCCGGCGAACACGAGGGAGTCCCAGGTGCCTGATGTCTGGAGCAAGGCGGACCTGCACATTCATTCCGATCACAGTGACGGGCTTGCGAGCATCCCTGAGATCATGGAGTTCGTGTCGACGCAGACCGACCTGAAGGTCATCTCGATCACCGATCACAACACGATCGAGGGCGCCCTCTTCGCGAAGTCGCTCGAAGACATGTATCCCGGTCTCGAGGTCGTCATCGGCGAGGAGATCACGTCGAAGTGGGGTCACATCCTCGGGCTGTTCCTCACCGAGGCCGTCCCGGCCGGTATGTCCGCTGCCGACACCATCGCGGCGATCAACGAGCAGGGCGGCATCGCGATCATCGCCCACCCGTTCGCAAATCGCGCGTTCGGGCCGTTCGGTCTCAAGAGCCTCGGCGACCGCGTCTGTGACGTCGCGTTCCAGGCGATGGAGGTCTACAACTCGTCGCCCTACCTGATCTACGCGAACCGTCTCGCAGCCAAGGCGTTCGCCGCCGGCCAGGGTGTCGCGGCGACCGGCGGAAGTGACGCGCACGTCCTCAAGGCCATCGGCAAGGGCTACACCGTGTTCCGTGGAGAGACAGCCGAGGACCTGCGTCGTTCGATCGAGGAACTCGAGACCCACGCGTGCGCGAGTCGGGGCGGCATGTCGGTCGCCCTGCGCTACATGCTGCGCTACCCGCAGATCCGCTACCGCCAGTCGGTCAACTGGGAGCGCTGCAAGGCGTAGGCGGCGTCACCCGAGAGACCATCGGCGGGATCCTAGCTCGCGGGCGGATCGAACTCAGCAGCTGCCGCCACGATCCGCTCGCACAGCGTCGTCGCGACGATCGGGTCGTCGCCCCACGCCGGTAGCACCCCGATCGTGATGCCTTCGTCGACGGCCGCCTGCTCCGCCGCAGCCCGCAGGTCTATGAGCGTGGCGATCGTGTCGACCGGCATGCTGACCGGCAACAGCATGATCCTGCTGCAACCGAGCGCGGCGAGATGGCGGACCACCTCCGTGACGCCGGGCTCGTCCCACTCCATCCACGCGGTGCGCACGCGATCCGCGAGCATCCCGCCTTCGATGAGATCCGCCCTGACACGCTGCGCGAAGTAGGTCGTGTGCTCGCTCTCCGTCGGATGCGTCCGCACCCACTGCCATGGACGTCCCTCGGAGATCAGGACCGCTCCGTCGGTGTCTCCGGGCACCCCGTCAAGCGCCTCGATGACGCGGGCGGCGAGTGCTGCCGCGATGCCGGCGGACGACCAGAGCGGCGGCGTGTGTACGACGGTGACGCCCGCCTTCCTCAGCTCCAGGGCGTCAGCATCCCGTCGGGCCGCGTCGACGGCGCGGGACTCGCCGGCCTCGAGGGTGCAGACCACGATACGGTGGGCTCCTGCGCGCGCCGCCGCAGCAAGCGCGTCCGCCAGTGTCGGCCCGGGATCGCAGAAGGCGGCTGTCGCGTGGCCGGCGAAACCGCGGTCGTGCAGCATAGCCGACGTTCGCACCGCCAGCGCACGTACGGTGGCCCGCGCCGGACTGCCTCCGAAGCGCGCGTACCGTCCTCGCTCCGATGTGTAGACGAGCAGGCGTGCCGCATCGGGCGGCAGGGGTATCTCTGAATCCTCGAGGTCGATCAGCGCCCGGGTG
>JAUSAU010000094.1 GCA_030652345.1 Coriobacteriia bacterium | reverse complement strand
AGCAGTTCCCCGAGCGCGTCCAGATCCGGGTCGATCCCCTCAACGCGGTGAAGAGCCGCGAGCGCCGTCGCGATCGCGTCGACCGCGCCCTCCTCGTGAGCGAGCGCCGCCCACCCCGCTGAAGACGCCTCCGCGAGACGCTCTCCGTGCCGCATGCGCGGCAGTCGACCCTCGATCTCCTCGTCCTCGCCATCGCGGGGCGCGACTGCATCGATCTCCGCGATGACGTATCCCAACTCATCGAGGCGCTTGTCCCGGTCGGCGAGCGCCGCGGTCCGGGCGTCGCGATCGGCCGTGGCCGCACCGAGCGCCGCGAACGCGGCGCGATACGATGTGAGCGCCGCGCCCGCGTCGTCACCGGCGAACCGGTCGAACAGCGCGGCGTGACTCGCGGGATGCAGCAGCAGTTGATGGTCGTGCTGACCGTGCAGATCGACCTGCGGCCCGAGCGAGTCAGCGAGTGCGCCGACCGTGGCCATCTCGCCATCTAGATAGCAGCGGCTGCGACCGTCTGAACTCACGCGGCGACGCGCGGTCCGCTCGACACCCGCAAGTGTGAAGCGGCCCTCGACGAGCGCCTCGCCGGCGCCGGAGCGGACCAGCGTCGCATCCGCCCGCTCACCGAGGAGCAATTTGAGAGCGCCGACGAGTACCGTCTTGCCCGCTCCGGTCTCGCCGGTCAACACGGTCATCCCCGGCCCGAGTTCAAGCCAGGCCTCCTCGATCAGCGCGAGGTCTCGGACGTGCAGTTCATCCAGCACGGTGTCCCCCGCCCTACAGGAACGTGTCGCGGACAGCGGAGACGAACGCGCGCCCGTCGAGCCGCAGGAGACGCACATCCGACCCCCCGAGGGTGATCTCGACGCGATCGAGCGAGCGTCGGCAGGGCACGAGATCCCCGTCGACGACCACGCAGGCGTCGGAGCGCGACGGATCCCGGAAGGTGATCTCCACCCGCGCATGCTCGCCCAGAACGACCGGCCGGGCGCGCATCGTGTGGGGGCTCACCGGCACCACGACCAGGCCCCGCAACGCGGGGTCGACCAACGGGCCGCCCGCGGAGAGTGCGTAGGCCGTCGAACCGGTCGGCGATGCGACGAGCACGCCGTCACCTACGAAGCGGCTCAACTCGGCCCCGTCCACTGAGACGGCGATGTCGACCGCGCGCCCACCCGGGCCGCGCCCGACGAACACCTCATTGAGCGCGTCATGCGTCCCGGCGTCCCGCCCGCCCATCGCCACGCGGGCACTCAGGGTCGATCGTCGCTCCTCGCTTGCCTCACCGGACAGCGCCGACAGCACGGCAGCGACAGGATCCCCGTCCCGAGCGCCGCAGAGGAATCCGAGCCTGCCGAGGTTGATCCCGAGGATGGGGGCGTCACCACCGGCGAGCAGGTGGACCGCCTTGAGGATCGTGCCGTCGCCACCGAGTGCGACGACGAGGTCGGGCCGGCCCAGAGCCGCGGGCAGGACCGCGAAGGCGTCCAGCCCCACCGCAACGGCATCGTCATCCGCCAGGGCCACCTCATAGCCCGCTGCGGGCAGCGCAGCGGCTATCGCGTGGGCCGCGTCCACCGCGGCAGCGTTGTCGATATTGGGGACGA
Organism: Coriobacteriia bacterium; assembly: GCA_030652345.1. The sequence goes on along the minus strand of JAUSAU010000094.1, from coordinate 16,190 downwards.
TCAGGACCCGCATGCGCGTCACAGCCCTCCCAGGGCCTCGTGCGCCGCACGAACGATATCGTCGGCGGCCTCGTCGGTCGGCACGCCCTCGCGGACGAGCCGGACCCAGAACTCGATATTACCTTCGGGTCCCTTCAGTGGCGACCACGTCATCCCGGAGACGATCCAGCCCCCCGCCAGCGCTGCGTCGAAGACGGCGCGGAGCACATCGGCGTGCACACCGGCGTCGCGCACCACACCTCGTTTTCCCACACGGCCCTTACCCGCTTCGAACTGGGGTTTGACCAGAGCCACGATCTCGCCGTGTTCCGTAAGGAGATCTGCGACGTGCGGCAGCACCTTCGCGAGCCCGATGAACGAGACGTCGATGACCGCGATGTCGAACGGTGCGCCCTCGACCACGCCTTCGACAGCGCGTATGTTCGTCCGCTCGAGGACCGTGACCCGTGGGTCGCTCCGGAGCTTCCAGGCCAGCTGCCCGTAGCCGACATCGATCGCCGTGACCCGGGCCGCGCCGCGCTGCAGCACGCAGTCGGTGAAGCCGCCGGTCGAGGCCCCGACGTCGACCACGCTCAGCCCGGCGACGTCCACGCCGAAGTGATCGAGCGCTCCCGCGAGCTTATGACCACCGCGGGAGACATACTCCTGAGCCGGCTCGACTTCGAAGAGGACATCCGCGGTCACATCGGAGCCCGGCTTCGCCACGACGGCGCCGGCGATGCGCACGCGGCCGGCCATGATCGCGGCCTTCGCCTGTTCGCGGGACGCGAACAGGCCGGCATCAACGAGTGCGGCGTCTGCTCTGCGGCGCGCCATGGTGCGCATCCTCACCATCGTGGACGCGCTCGAGGCGTCCGAGCACGGCGTCACGCACACCGTCGGCCGTCAGCCGGACATCAGAGAGCAGGCGGTCCATCGCGCCATGGGTGACGAAACAGTCGGGGACGCCGAGGTGCATCGCAGAGACGGTCATGTCCATGTCGGCGAGTGCCTCGAGGACGGCCGAACCGCCGCCTCCGATACTGCTGTTCTCCTCGATGGTGACCACGAGGGAGTGCTTCGCCGCGGCCCATGCGACCGTCTCGAGATCGAGCGGCTTGACCCAGCGCATGTTCACGACAGTCGCGGACACACCCGCCTGCAGAAGCAGTTGGGCGGCGCTCTCGGCGACGGTGACCATCCTCCCGAACGCCAACAGGGCCACGTCGGTTCCGGTGCGGCGCACCTGCGCGCGTCCGGCTTCCATCAGGGACGGCTCCCGGGGCAGGGCGACACCGGCGGCCCGTCCCCGCGGATAGCGTATGGCGAACGGCGACTCCGCCGCGAGACCCGTGTGCAGCATGTCGACCAGTTCCGCCTCATCGGCCGGCGTGGCGAGCGTCAGGTTCGGAACGACACGCAGGTAGCTCATGTCGAAGACGCCGTGGTGCGTCGGCCCGTCCTCGCCCACGAGGCCGCCCCGGTCGAGCGCGAAGACCACCGGCAGGTTCTGAAGCGCGACATCGGTGATGACCTGATCGTACGCGCGCTGCAGGAAGGTCGAGTAGATGGCGACGACGGGGCGCCGGCCACCGAGTGCGAGCCCGGCAGCGAGCCCGACCGCGTGCTGCTCGGCGATGCCCACATCGTAGAAGCGGTCAGGGTAGGTGGAGGCGAATCGGTCCAGCCCCGTGCCCGTCGGCATCGCCGCGGTGATCGCACAGATGCGCTCGTCGCGGGCGGCCTCGGCGACGATGGCCTCTGAGAACACCTCTGTGAAGGTCGGCGGTCCGGCCGCGCTCGCGCTGACCCGCCCGGTCTCGACCTCGAACGGCGAGATACCGTGGAACATGTCGGGCTGGCGCTCGGCAGGCACGTACCCCTGGCCCTTGCGGGTGACCGCGTGCACGATCACCGGTCCATCCACAGCCTTCGCCCACGAGACGGCGTCCTGGACCTTCTGCACGTCGTGACCGTTGATCGGCCCGACGTAGGTCCAGCCGAGCTCCTCGAAGAACATGCCCGGCACGACGAGCTGCTTGAACGACTCCTTGGCAGCCTCACCGGCCGCCACCATCGGCTTGCCGATGCCCGGGACCTTGGAGATGGCCCCTTCGACATCATCGCGAAGACGGATGTAGCGCGGGTCGAGCCTGACGCGGGCCAGGTAACTCGCGAGGGCACCGACGTTCTCCGAGATGGACATCTCGTTGTCATTGAGGATCACGATGAGCCGCTTGCCCAGGTGACCGGCGTGGTTCAGTGCCTCGAAGGCCATACCGCCGGTCATGGACCCGTCACCGATGATGGCGACGACCTGCTCGTCCCCACCGCGCGCATCGCGCGCGCTCGCGAGCCCGAGCGCGACCGAGATGGAGTTCGATGCATGCCCGGTGTCGAAGGCGTCGTATGGGCTCTCGCTTCGCTTCGGGAAGCCGCAGACGCCACCGTACTGGCGCAGGGAGTCGAACCGGTCTCGACGCCCCGTGAGCATCTTGTAGACGTAGCTCTGATGCCCGACGTCCCAGATCACGCGGTCACGCGGCGTGTCCAGCGCTCTCAGCAGGCCGATCGTGAGCTCGACGACGCCGAGGTTCGGTGCGAGATGTCCGCCGGTCTTGGCGACGGTGACGATCAGCCGCTCGCGCAACTGCGCGGAGAGCCGGTCGAGATCTTCGGGCCCGAGACCCTTGAGGTCCTCCGGCCCGCTGATGGTATCGAGGAGGGTATCGCTCAACGCGCCGTCGTCCTCCCTGCCGGATCCGGCCGCGCACGGCCAGCTTCCCATCGAACGGTAGACCCGGCACCGAAGTGCCGCAAGTCGCTCCGACCACCCCGTCACCGCTCCGTTACGCCGCGGTGACCTCCCCCATCGAGCTATTCCCGTGCGTCGTCCTCGGGCATCGGCTCGACGGCACCGGGCTGCTCCTCCGACCACGCGTCATCGCCCCAGGAGGCGACGTCGTGACCGGGGTCTGCGTCGGAAGCCGCGTCCTGGCCCACGTCGGCGACCGTCGCGTCGCTGTCGGTATCCTCGTCCGGGAGCGGCTCAACGGACGCCACGGGTTCGGCGCCGGCCTCCGGCTCCCCGTCCACACCCTCGGCGGGCTCGCCCGCCGGTGCGGGCGCCCTCCATGTGGTCTGGTCGATGAGGTCGTTGCAGCGGTTGACGAGGCGGACCGCCTCTTCAAGCATGTCGAGACTCTGCTCGAGCGACACGTCCTTGCGGCGCACCTGGACGACGATGTCCTCAAGGCGCGCCTTGGTGGTCTCGAACGTGGAACGATCGTCACTCATCGACGCTCTCCTCGAAGCCGCCCGCGGCCGCTACCTCAGCCAACCGCCCCAGGATGCCGTTCACGAACTTCGACGAGTCGCCCCCACCGTAGACCTTGGCCATCTCGACCGCTTCGTTGATCGAGACGGACTCCGGGACATCCTCGCGATAGAGCATCTCGTAGACCGCGAGACGCAGGATGCTGCGATCGACCAGCGGCATACGCGACAGCGCCCAGTTCTCCGAGATGTCCTCGATGATGGCGTCGATCCGGGCCTGATGCGCCTCGACACCCGTGATGACCTCGCGGCAGAAGTCGGATGGCGCGCCATCCTCGACGCTCCACGAGCCGTCGGCGAGTATGCGCGACACCTGGTCGTCGGTGATCTCACGCTGGTACAGGATGTGGAGCGCCTGATGGCGGGCCTTGCGTCGTTCGAGCATCTGTTGTCAGCCGGCCCTACTGCTCGGGGAACTGGATACCGTCGATGAAGACATCGACACGGGAAGCGGCGTGCCCGGTCTGCGAGAGGAGCGCGTCGCCGACCGCCTCCTGAACGCATGCGCCGAGCTGCCTCAGCGGGCGACCGTAGCTCGCGGTCATATGCAGCGTGACCACGAAACTGCCGTCGCCATCGAGACACACCTCGACGGTCTTCGCGGACTTGGATATCTTGCCGAGCGGCGAGTTCCCCACGGCAGCGACCCCGTCGACTGCCTCGGCGGCGAGCTGCACTATGGTCTCGACCACACCCGGTGCGACATCCAGCCCGTCGAGCCTCAGTTCTGTGGCCATGGCGGTATCGTCCCTTCGCGCGGCATCCGGGGTGATCTCGGCTAGTCCTGCTCGTTGAAGATGTGCGTTTCGACGAAGTCAGTATAGACCTCGCCCCGCTGGAAGTACTCGTTCTCGATGACCATCTGATGGAACGGGATCGTGGTCGGGATACCGACGATGATGAACTCGTCGAGCGCTCTGCGGGCGCGATTGATCGCCTCATAGCGGGTCTCGCCCCACACGATCAACTTCGCGATCAGCGAATCGTAGGTCGGCGGGACACTGTAACCCGAGTACAGATGGGAGTCGACACGGACGCCGAAACCACCGGGGGCGTTGAAGACCTCGACTTTGCCCGGATGAGGACGGAAGTTCTTCGAGGGGTCCTCCGCGTTGATCCGGAACTCGATCGCATGCCCGCGCTGGACGATGTCGGCCTGGTCGGGATGGCGCATCGGGGAGCCCGCCGCGATACGGATCTGCTCCTTGATGATGTCGACGCCCGTGACGGCCTCCGTGACCGGATGCTCGACCTGGACCCGCGTGTTCATCTCCATGAAGTAGAAGGAGCCGTCCTCGTCGAGCAGGAACTCGACCGTACCGGCGTTGACATAGTCGACGGCGCGCACCGCAAGCAGCGCGGCCTCGCCCATCGCGCGGCGCTGCTCATCGGTCAGCGCCGGGGACGGCGACTCCTCGATGAGCTTCTGGTGACGGCGCTGGACCGAGCAGTCGCGCTCGAAGAGATGGATCGCGTTGCCATGCGTGTCGGCGAGCACCTGGATCTCGATGTGCCGGGGCCGGGTCAGATATTTCTCGAGGTAGACCGTGTCGTCACCGAACGCGACGGCGGCTTCCGCCTTCGCGGCGCGCATACCCGCGACGAGTCCGTCCGGGTCGGCTGCCACGCGCATCCCGCGCCCTCCGCCGCCCGAGGACGCCTTCACGAGCACCGGGTAGCCGACCTCGGCCGCGAAGCGGAGTGCATCCTCTTCGGAGTGGACGGCACCATCGGAGCCCGGCACGGTCGGGACGCCGGCTTCCTTCATCGTCTGCTTCGCGACCGCCTTGTCGCCCATGCGATCGATCGCATCGGGCTTGGGGCCGATGAAGGTGATCCCACTGTCCTCACACGCACGGGCGAAGCCCGCGTTCTCGGCGAGGAAGCCGTATCCCGGGTGCACCGCGTTCGCACCGGTGGCGATCGCGGCCGAGATGATGTTGGGCACGTTCAGGTAGCTGAGTGCGGAGGATGCGGGGCCGACGCAGATCGCCTCGTCCGCCATGCGCGCGTGCAGGCAGTCGCGATCGGCCTCGGAGAAGACCGCGACCGTCGCGATCCCCATCTCCTTGCAGGCGCGGATGATCCGCAGCGCTACTTCGCCGCGGTTCGCGATGAGGACTTTGCCGAACTCGCGCATCGGCTACGCCACCGGCTCGTAGTAGAAGAGTACGTGCCCGTAGTCGACCAGCGAGCCGTCTTCGGGAACGACCTCGCGGATCGTCCCGCTCTCGGGCATCTCGATCTCGTTCATGAGCTTGAACGCCTCGAGGATGCAGATGGTCTGCCCCTCCTCGACGGTCACCCCGACCGACACGAACGGTTCCGACGCGGGTGACGACCTGCGGTAGAACGTCCCGACCATCTGCGAGGTGACGGCCTTCCAGGACGCGGGCCGGGCCCCCGGCGCCGGGGCGGCATCCGCCGCGGGCGCCGCCGGCGTACCGGCGGCTACGGGTGCCGCGACCGCGACCGATGCAGCACCGACCACGCTGTGTCCGCCCTTGCGCACCGTGACGGTCGCACCGTTCTCTTCGACGACCACCTCGGTCACATCGGACGACTCGACCATCTTGATAAGCTCGCGGATCTGGTTCACGTCCACGGATTCGTCCTCCCTGACGGTATCGATCTCCTCGGAGAGCATGAAGACCGCCTTCTCGGCGCCCTCTTTGTGCTTGGAAAGGTACTGCCTCGCCTCATTCGGGAAGAGGGCGTACATCAGGACGTCCTCCTCGCTTTTCGCGAGGTCCCCGATCTCGGCTTCGACCTCGGCGTACGTCATCGTCTCGAGTGAGCCGGGTCGGATGTCCGCGGCGAGCGGCTCCTCACCGCCAAGCACGCGTGCGACAAGCTCCTTGTTCATCGGGCCCGGAGCCTTGCCGTACAGGCCGCGGATGTAGTCCTTCATCTCGCGCGGCACGACGCTCCAGCGCTTCCCGGTCAGCACGTTGAGGACGGCCTGGGTGCCGACGATCTGTGACAGCGGAGTCACGAGCGGCGGATAGCCGACCTCGGCACGCACCTTCGGGATCTCGGTCAGCACGTCGGGCAGCCGATCGGACGCCTTCTGGATCTCGAGCTGGCTGACGAGGTTGCTCATCATCCCGCCGGGGACCTGGTGCGAGAAGACCTCCATGGACAGCAGGGTTGTGATGCCGCGCTTGAGCTTCTTGCGCTCGCGCACGCCCTCCCAGTACTCGGCGATCTCGAAGAGCAGGTCCAGATCGAGGCCCGTGTCGAACTCCGACTCCTTGAGAGCGGCGACGATCATCTCGACCGCGGGCTGGCTGTTCCCGAAGGCCAGCGCGACGACAGCGGTGTCGATGATATCCGCGCCCGCTTCGACCGCCTTGAGGTAGTTCATGGGCGCCATGCCACCGATGTAGTGGCAGTGCACGTGGACCGGCAGGCCGACCTCTTCCTTGAGGGCCCGCACCATCTTCTCGGTGCGGTACGGCGTCAGCATGCCGGCCATATCCTTGATACAGATCGTGTCGGCGCCGAGCTCCTTGAGCGCCAAGGCGTACTCGACGTAGCCGTCCAGGGTGTGAACAGGGCTGACGGTGTAGGAGATGGCTCCTTCGAACAGCCCGCCGCACTCCTTGATCGCGTCTGCGCAGACCGCGACGTTGCGGATGTCGTTCAGCGCGTCGAACACCCGGAAGTTGTCGAGCCCGTTGCGCTTGGTCGCATGGATGAAACGGCGACTGATCTCGTCGGAGTAGTGGTGGTAGCCGACGAGGTTCTGCCCGCGCAGCAGCATCTGCAGCGGCGTGTTCGGGCAGTGCCGTCTGATCGTCCGCAACCGCTCCCAAGGGTTCTCATCGAGGAAGCGCAGGGACGCGTCGAACGTCGCCCCGCCCCACACCTCGAGTGCCCAGAAGCCGGCGCTGTCCATCTTCTCGAGGATCGGCAGCATGTCGCCGATCTCCATGCGCGTCGCCCAGAGCGACTGATGCGCGTCACGCAGTGTCGTGTCCATGATCCGAACGGGTCGCATAGCTGTCCTTGGCCTGTCGGGTCCTCGTACCTCTCGCCGCACACCCTGCGGGTAGCGTCGAGCACACCGCGTCGATGCGATGTAAGTCACAAAGTATAGCGGAGGATGCGAGCGTGCGCGCCAGCGGGTATTCGAGCGCGTCTACACGCGTCTACACGCGCGTGACGTAGCGCCCGTCGCGTGTGTCCACCCTGATCCGCTCACCGGTGTTGATGAACATCGGCACCTGGACGACGGCGCCGGTCTCGAGCGTCGCCGGCTTCGTGCCGCCCTGCACCGTGTCACCCTTGAAGCCGGGGTCGGTATCGGTGATCTCGAGGTCGACGAACATGGGAGGCTCGACGCCGAGCATGTCGCCGCCCGCGACGAGCACGGTGGCCTCCTCGTTCTCCTTGAGCCACTTGGCCGTCTCGCCGACGAAGTCCGCAGCGAGCTCGAACTGCTCGTAGGTGGCGGTGTCCATGAAGTGGAACGCCGAGCCGTCGTTGTACAGGTACTGCAGGTTCTTCGTCTCCATGCGCACGTCTTCGATCTTCTCACCGGCGCGGAAGGTGATGTCGACCACGCGGCCGCTCCGCACCTCCTTGAGCTTGGTGCGGACGAACGCCCCGCCCTTCCCGGGCTTGACGTGCTGGAACTCGACGATGACCCACAACTTGCCGTCGTAGGAGATGCACATGCCGTTCTTGAACTGATTCGTGGAGACTGCCATCGCCTCTTCGTCCCTTCTCACACTCGCGCCGCGTCATCCCGCCTCACGGGACGCGCGGCGTTGCCTATTCTAGTTCGATGAGATGCTTCGGCGCGTGCGACAGGAGGCGGTGCCCGCCCTCTTCGACCGCGACGAGGTCCTCGATTCTAACACCACCGAAACCGGGCACGTAGACGCCCGGCTCGATGGTGACGATCGAACCGGCCCGCAGCACGTCGTTGCTGCGCGGTCCGACGGTGGGGAGTTCGTGGACAGCGAGTCCGACTCCGTGGCCCAACCCGTGGGTGAATCGATCACCGTAGCCGTGATCCGTGAGCACGCGCCGCGCGACGCCGTCGACGTCTTTCGTCGGCACTCCGGGACGCACGGCCGCCAGCGCCGCCTCGTTCGCAGCAAGCACCGCCTCATACATGCGACGCTGTTCATCGCTCGCCGTGCCGACGACGATGGTGCGCGTCAGATCGGCGCAGTAGCCGTCGATCCGGGCGCCGAAGTCCATCTTGAGCAACTCACCGACGCCGATGACCCGGTCGGTCACGCCCGCATGGGGCCTGCTCGAGTTCGGGCCGCTCGCGACGATCGGCGCGAAGGCCACCCCCTCGCTGCCGTTCGAGCGCATGTACACCTCGAGCGCGAGCGCCACGTCGACCTCACGCATACCCGGCCTGATCACGCCGAGCACGTGCTCCAGCGCGGCATCGGTGAGGGCGGCAGCCCGGGCGCACGCCTCGACCTCGGCCGCTTCCTTGACCGAGCGCAGTTCCTCGGTCCACTGGTCGACCACGAGCACCCGACCGTGGAACTGCTCGGAGATGAACTTGAAACGCCCGTACGGGACGGACGACTCGATCGCGAGCGAGTCGACACCCTCGTTCTTGAGCGCCGCGCACAGCTCGACATAGAGCGACTCCGCCTGCAGGTTCATGGCCCACGGAGTGCCCTCGGCCGCCGCCTCGGCGGCCTCGATGTAGCGGGAATCCGTGTAGAATCGCGCGAACTCCGGCGTCACGAGCACGGCGGCGTTGATACCCTCGTCGAACACCCCGTCGAAGCCGGTGAGGTAGCGCATGTTCGCGACCGAGGTCACGAGCGCCGCACCGACGCCCTCCGAGATCAGGCGGCGGCGGAATGCCGCCAGACGCGCTCCCGCATTCACACGCGCTCCTTGGCCGCTTCGACGGCAGCGCGCAGTCCGAGAAGGTAGGAGCCGGGCCCGAAACCGGAGATCTGGCCGACGCAGGCCGGAGCGACCACGCTCTCGCGACGGAACGCCTCGCGCGCCTGGATGTTGGACAGGTGCACCTCGACCACGGGAATCCCGATGGCGGCGACGGCATCCCTGACTGCGTAGCTGTAGTGGGTGAGAGCCCCGGGATTGATAACGACCGCGTCGGCATCGTCCTCAGAGCGCTGAAGCCGGTCCACGATCTCACCCTCATGGTTACTCTGGAAGAAGGCGACCTCGCACCCGAGTTCATCCGCGAGCACGACGAGCGCCGATTCGATGTCGGCGAGCGTGGCCGTGCCATACACGCCGGGTTCCCGGCGGCCGAGCATGTTGAGATTCGGGCCGTGCACCACAAGCACTCTCATCATCGCTCGCCTCCTGTCGACTCCTGACAGTACACCTCGAGCAGATCGCTGAGTACATCACCATCGACCGGTTCGACGCACCACGCGCCCGGTCCGGTGGAGAGCACGAAACGGATGCGGCCCGCTCTGACCTTCTTGTCCGATCCCATGGCGCCGAGCAGGTCGGCCAGTCCGCACGCGGCACCGGCGGACTCGAGGCCCAGGGAGTCGAGGAGATCGCCTTGCCGCCTCCCCCAGCCCGGCGTGACACCGGCGACACGCTCGGAGACGGCGGCCGCGAAGCGCAGTCCCTCGGCGACCGCAGCACCGTGCGTGATGGTACCGTACCCGAGCTCGCGCTCGAGCGCGTGCGCGAGCGTATGACCGAGATTGAGGCATTCGCGATCCGCCGACTCACGCTCGTCACCCGAGACCACTTCCGCCTTGAGTCCCGCGGACATCGCGACGGCGCGAGCCACGGCTGTGGCCTCACGCGCGAGCAGGTCCGTCGCATCGGCCTCGAGCCCTCGGACGGCCTCGTCGGAAGCGAGGAACGCCGACTTCGCCACCTCGGCCAGCCCGCTGCGCCACTCGACCTCCGGCAGGGTGGAAAGCAGGTCCGTGTCCGAGACGACGAGAGCCGGCTGCCAGAAGGACCCGACGAGGTTCTTCCCGCGCGGGAGGTCCACGCCGGTCTTCCCGCCTATCGCGCTGTCCACCTGGGCGAGCAGCGTGGTCGGGACCTGGATGACAGGAAGTCCTCGCAGGTAGACAGAGGCGCAGAAGCCGGCGAGGTCGCCGACGACTCCGCCACCGAGCGCCACGACGAACGCGTCCCGCCCGAGACCTGCATCCGACATGGACTCCAGGAGTCGTCCCGCCCGCGCCCAATCCTTCGTCCGTTCTCCCGCCGGGACGGTGAGCCTGATTACGTCGAGACCGACGGAGCGCAGTGACAGTTCCGCACGGTCGGCGTACAGCGGCGCGACACGGGAATCGGTGACGAGGGCGCACGACGACCTGTCGAAGACGGCACGCGCTGAATCACCCAGTCGATCGAGTTCGCCCGGGCCGACACGGACCTCGTAGGCACCACCCGGCACGGCGACATGTACCACTGCACCACTCACGCGGCGGCCCCCAGACCTGCGACCACGTCATCCGTGATCTCGGCGGGTGTCCTACCGACGGTCTCGACCCCGAAGTCCGCGGCCGCGACATAGAGGGCCTCTCGAGCGCCGAGCAGGGCCGCCACCGCGGCAGGGTCCGCTGCACGAAGGAGTGGGCGCCCCGCCGACTCGGTACCGATGCGCGCGAGCGCCTCATCGGGTGAGACACGCAGGTAGACCACCGCGCCGGAACGCGATAGCAGGGTTCGGCTGTCAGTGTCGGTGACGACTCCCCCGCCGCACGCCACGACCGCCTCGGGGCCGGCTGCCACCGCCAAGAGCGCCGCCCGCTCCGCTGCGCGGAACCCGTGCTCTCCCAAGCCCTCGAAGATCGCGGCGACCGTGCTCTCCTCACGGCGCTCGACCAGCTCGTCGAGGTCGATGAACGGGAGACCGAGCCGCTCGGCGACCATCCGCCCGACCGTGGTCTTGCCGGCACCCATGAACCCGATGAGGAACACGCTGCTCATCGCGGGCAGCGCTCGCGATACCGAGCGATGGCCGTGCGGATATCCTCGATGCAGGTATCGCCGAACATCCTCGTATACGCATCGGCAAGAACGATGGCGACCTCCGCTTCCGCGACGACACCCGCAGCGGGGACCGCACAGACGTCGGAGCGCTCACGGGCTGCGTCCGCGATCTCGCCGGACTCCAGATCCACCGTCGCGAGCGGCGTCATGAGCGTCGGAATGGGCTTCATCGCCGCGCGAAGGATGAGTGGCTCCCCGTTCGTCATGCCACCCTCCAGGCCACCGGCATGGTTGGTTGCCCGCGCCAACCCGCCAGGGCGCCGCACGATCGGATCGTGCACACGCGACCCGGGTCGCGATGCGGCCGCGAATCCGTCGCCGATCTCGACGCCCTTGATGGCTGGGATCGACATGACGGCGCCGGCGAGCAGTGCGTCGAGCCCGCGCCCTCTCTCGGCGTAGGAGCCCAGCCCGGGTACGAGACCGTCGGCTGCGACGGCCACGACCCCGCCGAGGCTCTCCCCGGCGTCTCGCGCAGCGTCTATCGCGGCGCGCATCTCGGCTGCTGCACCGGGTTCCGGACACCGCACGTCACTGGACTCGACCAGCGCGATATCGATCTCCGCGGCGTCCCACGGGCCTGCTGCGACGCCCCCGATCGACTCCACCCACGACCAGACGCGGACGCCCAACTCGGCGAGGAGCGCCTTCGCGACCGCACCTGCTGCGACACGAGCCGCAGTCTCACGCGCACTCGCGCGCTCGAGGATGTCTCGGACATCGTCCGTACCGATACGCTGAGCACCGGCGAGGTCGGCGTGACCGGGCCTCGGCGCGGTGACCCGTCGGGCCCCGTCGGCGTCGCCGCACACGGACATCACGTCGGTCCAGTTGTCCCAGTCACGGTTCGCTATCGTGATGGCGACGGGACTACCGATGGTCGAACCGAAACGCACGCCGGACAGGATCAGGCCGCGGTCCCTCTCGATCGCCATCCGGCCACCGCGCCCGTAGCCCGCCTGGCGGCGAGCAAGATCGGCATCGATGGCCTCGGAGGACAGGGCGATGCCGGCCGGCACGCCCGTCACGAGAGCGACGAGTGCCCGTCCGTGCGATTCGCCTGCGGTACGGTACTCCACTGACCGACTCCTCCCGGGCACCACGTCCGTATCCTACCATCGGGCTCGTGACCCATACGCGCGGAGCGGCCCGTCAAAGGCCGCTCCGGAGGAAAGCTGACTCAGCCCGTTCGACCTACTTCGAGATGCCCTGACCGACAGACAGAGTGACGCGGTCATCGCCATACAACATGACCACGTTGGATGCGTTGACCTGGTAGACCTCCCATGGCGTGCCCGGCACGGCCTCGCCGGGACCGAGGGTATACGTGGTGCCGTTGTACATCAGCACCGCACGGCGCGCGCCGCTCACGGTCACGATGTCAGTCAACGTCAGGATGTTGTCGTGTGCCGACGATGAGCCGGTCGTTGCCGGGACGACCTTCTTCGGAGCGGCGACCGGCTTGAACGGATCGCGGAAGGTGAACACCTCTTCGTTGTCAGTCGGAGGAAGCGGCGGCACGGTGGAGACCGTCGCCCCCGGCGCGCCCGAGGCCGGTACCGATGCGCCCGGCGCGGCTGCGCCGGGATCGGACACCACGGCGCCTCCGGTCAGCGAATCGCTGAGTGACCCGAAGAGCGTGGCTCCGAGCACGAGCACCACGACGACGCCAACGATCGTCAGGATCGTCGCGAGGCCGCAACCGATGAGAAGCACGCGGCCCAGCGTCGTCTTGAAGAAGCCACGGATACCGCCCGTCGCTGCCGGTGGTGAGCTTCCTTCCCCGGCGACCGGGGTAGCTCCGCTGACTACGGTGTCGTCAGACACGCCTTCGTCCCTCCTGCACTTCTACTGGCCCGGGGCGGCCGCTGGCGCGGCCCCCGGGGCTGCGACAGCACCGGCGGCCGGTTGCACCGACGCCGGGAGGACATACGCCTTCATGACCATCTGGACCCCGATGGGCTGTTCGGCGCTTGCGGTGACCGTCGTGTCGACGGCCGTCTGCGGGGCGATCTGCACGCTGGCCACCCTGATAAGACGTGCACTCTTGTGAAGACGCCGAACGTAATCGATGAGATCGCTGTAGGTCCCGAGCATCGTCGCGTTCATCTGGATCTCTACGAAGCCGGCGTCGTTCGGAGTCGAGCCCGGAGCGACGGGCGAGAAGACGGATATCTCCATGCCGGCGGCGCTGGCGATCTCCTGCATCTCGATGATGAGCGAAGGCAGTTGCGGCGAGTCCGGCATCTGCGTCGCGATGCGCAACAGTTCGGACTGGGTCTCTGACGCACGGACCTTGGCCTGCTCGAGCTGAGCAAGGAGCGCGAGCGCCTGCTCCTTCTGCTGGCGAGCGATCACCAACTCGCCGTCCAGGGTCGCGATCTCGGTGAACATCGGGACGATGAACAACGCGATGGCGCCGGCACACACGATCACGATGCCCGCGATCGCGAAGATGACCTTCTGCATCGATGTAAGCTTCATCTCGGTCTACTCGCTCCCGTTTCCTGGGCGTCTACGGAGTCGGCGGCGGAGGCGGAGTGCCCGCGCCGGGCGTCGAGGTCGCGGCACCTGAGATCTTCGCACTCCCGGTGAACGGGATCGTCGGCCCGGTCAGCCCGTCCGCGGACGGGACGATGGAGAAGCTGGACAACCAGACTCCCTCCAGCTGACCCAGTTCACTCAGGCGCACGAGGAGCTTCGCCAAGGACTTGTAGCCGTCCTGAGGCTCATCCAGCGGAGCGATCGCGTTGCCGGTGAACTGCATCGATCCGGCCGCGCCCGGGACAGGCTCTGCACCCGCGAGAGACAGCAGATACGTGTCTTTGGGAAGGTTGAGTCCGAGTTCGGTCAGGAGGCGCGCCCAGTCGACACGATCTGCCGCAGCCCGGTCAACGACCGACTGCCTGGTCGACAGGATAGCCTCGCGCTCCTGGAACACGGCGAAACGGCTCGTTTCATTCTGGAGACGAGCGGCCTCCTGCTTCGCGATGTCCACGTCGGTCCGCTTGAGCTGGACCTGGAGGAACATGAACGCGTAGCCGAGGAAGACGACACCGAAGGCGATGACGCCACCAAGGATGACCCACTTCCAGCGCGCCTCATCCTTGCGCTTCTGAATGATCTCCGGTGGGAGCAGGTTGATGCGGATCATGCGACCACCCCGCCCATGGCGAGACCGATGGCTGCAACGGAGCCCATCCGGTCGGAGTTCATGATCGCCTGATACTGCGGCGGCACCTGCAGCCAGCGAAGCGGGTCAGCGAGTTCGACCTGAGCCTGCAGGCCCTTCTCCAGGTAGCCGTCGAGATTGCGCAACTGGGCACCGCTGCCCGTCAGCAGGATGCGGCGGATCGTGCGGACCTGCGAGGCCTGCGTGAGGTAGTAGTCCAGAGAGCGACGGACCTCTGCGATGAACTTGCTGACCTCGCGCTCGAGCGCCTCCTGTGCGATCTGCGCCTTCTGCGGATCGAGATCGGGCGGAAGGTCGGCCATCGCGCCGTGCTGGTCGATTCCCGGGAGTCCGACGCGTAGCTTCAGGTCCTCTGCCTCGTCGAACGTGAGATTGAGCGCATTGGCGATCGCCTGGGTGAACTCGTTGCCGGCAAGGGCGGAGACACGCGTGAAGCGCGGTACGCCCTTCTCGACGACGGCAATGTTGGTCAGTCCGGCCGACATGTGGATGATGCCTGTCGCCTCGCCGGCGGCCTCACTGTCATCAGGCAGGACACTCTGCTGAACGCCGAGCAGCCCCCGCACGATCGCGAACGACGTCACGTCGATCATCTGGAGCTTGAGACCGGCCTGTTCCACTGCCTGCACCGCGTTGCCGATCATGTCCCGCTGGGCGGCGACGAGGAGCACTTCCATCATGTGCTCGTCGGCGGTGGTCATGTAGTCGCCGATGATCTGGAAATCGAGGATCGCGTCCTCGACCGGGATCGGGATGTAGTCCTGCGCCTGATACTGGATCGCGCCCTCGAGCTCAGCGCGCTCCATGTAGGGCAGATCGATGAGGCGGACGACGACCTTCTGATTGCTCACGCCGATCGCGGCGTTCACGCCCCGGAGGCCGGTCGCACGAAGGACTTCCTTGATGGATGCTGCGACCGCAGCGGAGTCGACGATCTCGCCTTCGACGACAGCGCCCATGGGAACACCCACGGTCGCGTACTTCTGAAGGCTGAACGTCGCACCCTGAGGCTTGACCTGAGCCAAGCGGACATGATCGGTGCCGATATCCAGCCCGACCATGGTGCCATTTGAGCCAAGGGAAGTGGAAGCCACCTGGACCCCCCAATTCGTGCTACGACGAGGACTACGACTGTTGCTGCGTCTACACTTCCGTGGGTCATGGTATCACATCGGCCCGTTTGTCAAAGGGCTTGAGCCGCAGGATCGATCGTCGGTCGCCCTTGATCCTCGCGGACGAACCGATTGGCGCCCCTACGACAGGCCCACCAGCCGCAGGTACCACACCCATATCCCGGGTCCCCCGACCGCTGCGACGACAGCTGACAACGCCAGGAACGGACCAAAGGGTAGGCGCATGTCCGACGCCTTCTCTCCGCTCTCGTTCCCGAGCATGGCGAGACCGACCACGGCTCCGGCGATATTGGCCAGGATGTACGCGATGAGGACATAGGGCCCGAGCAGCAGGCCCATCGCTCCCAGGAGCTTCACGTCGCCCATCCCGAGGCCACGCCGCCCGCGCGCCAGGCGATACGCCCCCGCAACCGCCAGACTCGCCCCGGCACCGCATGCGGCTCCTGCGAGAGCGGCGAGAAGGGGCGAAGCGAGCGGTCCGCCTGATGAGATGCCGACGAGCGGACCGGCCGCCACGCCCGTCACCTGCGAGCCCACAGCGGCAGCCAGCCCGATGCCGG
>JAUSAU010000086.1 GCA_030652345.1 Coriobacteriia bacterium | reverse complement strand
CCCGCGCCCATCACCGCCCTTCATCTGTCGCCGGCCGTCCCGAACGGTTCGGGCGGCTGGTATCGCGGCACCTTCCCGTCCGCTTCGATCTCGCGTGACATCGCCGGGACCACGTTCTGGCACTGGGATGGTGCCTCCGACACCAGCGCCCCCGACACGGCGGCCCCGGTCGCGGCTCCGGCCCTCCTCGACGGCGTGCACACCCTGCACTACTGGTCGGTCTCGGCCGAAGGCACCACCGAGACGCCGGAGCACACGGGTTCCGTGAAGTTCGACGGCACCCCTCCGACCGCCCTCGTCACCGTCTCCGGCGGCGCGACCGTCACCGCGGTGCCCACCGTGACCGTCGAGGTCGCCGTGACAGACGCCGCCTCCGGCCCCGGAGCCTTCGCCGTCTCGGCCGACGGGGGAGCGAGCTTCGCCGCCACGCTGCCGGCCACCCAGTCCTCCACCCAGATCGCACTCCCCGGTGCGAACGGTGAGAAGACGATCGTGGTGCGCTACACGGACGCGGCCGGCAACCGGGGAGCGGACGAGACCCGCACCATCGCGTTGGCGGTGCCCAAGCCTACGCAGCCCACCTCCGCCGGCGTCAAGCTGCTGTCGGTATCGACGGCCCTCGTGAGCTGGGCTCTGGACGCCACGCCCCGTGACTCCGTGGTCATCGAGCGCCGGGTCGACGCCGGGACCTGGACCGCGCTTCCCGCGCTCTCGGCCGCGGCCACGACCTACTCGGACACCACGCTCGTCGCCGGTCACACCTACACGTACCGCGTCCGCACTGTACGTGACGGCCTGTACTCGGACTGGGCGACGACGGGTTCTGTCAGCCGGACCTCGCTGAGCATCGCGGTGGGCTCCACGGCCCGTCGCGGCCGCACCTTCACGATCTGGGGTTACCTGACGCCGGGGATGACGGGCAACTCCGTCTACCTGAGACTGCGCGCGCCGGGCAGGCGCACCTACGTCTCCATCCGGCGCGTGACGACCTCGAGCGGGCGGTGGAGCTACTCCTACCACACCCACACGGCCGGCGTGGCCTACTTCTACGCCATCTACGCGGCCGCAGCCGGCAGGACCGCGTCGACCTCGAGGGTCGTGCACACGCACGTACGGTAGCGTGTGGCGATGCGTGGTCCCGAGGTCACGTGTGTCCGCGTAGTAGCATGAGTCCATGCCGACTCCCGCACCTGCGACACCGCTGCTCGCCGTACGCTCGCTGACTGTCACTCGCCCCGGCGATGGCGCTCCGGCCACGGTGCTGCACGGCGTCGACCTCACGGTTTCGGGCGGCGCGCTGACCGACATCGTGGGACCATCCGGTTCGGGGAAGACGACGCTTCTGCTGGCGCTGGCCCGCCTGCTTCCCGGCGTCGAGGGGCAGCTCTCGCTCGCGGGGCGCCCGGCTACCGGGATCTCGCCGGAGGTGTGGCGTTCGCGGGTAGCCTACCTGCCTCAGAGAAGCGCGCTCATACCCGGCAGCGTCCATCACAACCTCACGTTGCCGTGGCGCCTGAAGGTTCGCGCGGGCGAGCAGCCGCCCGCGGACGCCGACCTCCGTGCGGCGCTCGACCGGGTCCATCTCGCCGATGTCGGGCTCGATCGCGAGGCGGATCGCCTGTCCGAGGGGCAGGCCGCCCGGATCGCACTGCTGCGTTGCATCCTGACGAGGCCCGACGTGTTGTTGCTCGACGAGCCTGACGCATCGCTCGACGACGAGTCCGCAGCCCAGGTCGCCGCGCTCACCCGCGAGTTCGTCGACGGTGGGGGAGCGGTCATCCGGGTCCGTCACCTGCGCGCGGACGGCACGGCCGATCGCCGTCTCCGCCTCGCGGGCGGCTCCCTGGCCGAGGAGCGCACGTGAGTGCCGGCCAGGCCGTCGCGGGCGGCGTCACCCTGATCGGTTGGCCGCAGCTTCTCCTGGCGTCGTCCTTCGTCGTCGTGACCGGCGGACTCGCGCTTTGGATGCGGCTCGGTGTCACAAGGGACCTCGCGATCGCCACGGTGCGCACGTACGTCCAACTGCTCCTGCTCGGTCTCGTCCTGGGCTGGGTGTTCCGCTTCGACCGCTGGTGGGCCGTCGTGGCCATCCTCGGACTCATGACGGTCACCGCGTCCCGTATCGTCCTCAAACGCGCGCCGGACGCGCCGTCCGGTCTCTTCCTCACCGCCGTCACGTCGATGGCGGTGACGGGACTGACCGTCACGTTCGCCGTCACCGGTCTCGTGATCGGCGCGGAGCCCTGGTACGACCCACGCACCGTGATCCCGATCGCCGGTATGGTGCTCGGTAACTCGATGACCGGCATCGCGCTCTCGTTCGAGCGCGTCTTCGCGGATATGGACGCCCGCAGCGGGGAGATCCTCGCGATGACGGCCCTTGGCGCGAGCCCCTGGGAGGCGTCGCATCCCAGCATCCGCAGCGCGCTGCGGGCAGGCCTGATACCGGCGATCAACGCGATGGCCGCGGCGGGCATCGTCTTCATCCCCGGCATGATGACCGGCCAGATACTCGCCGGCGCCGATCCCCTCGAGGCGACGAAGTACCAGATCGTCGTCATGCTCATGATCGCTGCAGCTGAGATGATCGGCGCACTGCTCGCCGTACTCATGAGTTATCGCCGTCGCTTCGACCGCGACGGGGTCTTCATGCAGAGGAGCTACCGCGAACTGCCGCAACCGAAAGGAACCCAGTGAACGACTCGATCAGACGCTATGCGTGGATAACCAACAACTTTCTGCACGATATGGGCACCGGGACCTGGGCTGCGGCTCTGCTCGTCACCCTGGTGCTGCGTGACCGCCTCGCGGGCATTCCGGCCCAGGCTGCGGCGGCGCTCGGGGACGCGATGCTCTCGGTGTTCTGGCTAGGCGTGGTCGCCCTCGTCGTCATCACGGTGACCGGTGCCGTCCGTCTGCTGTATTGGAGGAAGCAGGCCTCGCCTGAAGAACTCGTCCAGAAGAGGCGGGCTTTGATCGTCAAGCACATCGCCTTCCTGCTCATCTACGGTGGCGGGACGTGGTGGATGTGGACTCTGATACCATGAGCCGGGCCGTGCCCGGAAGCGGCGCCGGACCCAGTGGACACACGCACGTTCGGGGAGACGGATGACCGGTTTCGAGCTCTACCTGAAGACGAACGCGAAGTCCTTCGACCGCTACCTGTCGACGTTCTTCGGCGACGGCTCGCATCCCGACATGACGCGCTATCTGTACGCGCCGCTCAAGACGTTCTCGGACAACTCCGGCAAACGGCATCGCCCCCTGATCGCGCTGCTGGCCTGCGAGGCGGTCGGCGGGGATCCCAAGAAGGCATGGCCGGCCGCCGCCGCGATCGAGCACTTCCATACCGCGGCGCTCATCCACGATGACATCGAGGATAGTTCGCTGACGCGCCGCGACCTACCGTGCATGCACATCTCCGAGGGCCTCGGTCTCGCGATCAACGCCGGCGATCTCGCTCTCTCGCTCGTATGCGGGACGGTCGTCGACGACCCTGGTCTCGATGACACGATGAAGATCCGCGTCCTCGGCGAGCTGGTGTCGATGACGGAGCGCACCATCGAGGGCCAGGCGCTCGATATCGGATGGGCGCGGGACGACCGTTTCGATCTCTCGGTCGACGACTACCTGATCATGGCGAACCACAAGACGGCCTTCTACTCCGGTGGTGTGCCGCTCGCGGTCGGCGCCATCATCGGCGGTGGCTCGACCGCGCAGGTCGAGACGCTTCGGGCCTTCGGCATGGCTGCAGGGCTCGCATTCCAGATACAGGACGACGTGCTCAACCTGATCGGTACGAAGGAGTCCACCAAGAAGGACTTCCGCAGCGATGTAGCCGAGGGAAAGCGGACGCTCGTCGCGATCCACGCCCTGCAGAACTCGCCGCAGCGCGACCGCCTGCTCGAGATCCTGTCGGCCCGCGCGAGCGACCCGGCCGTGCTTGGAGAGGCCGTCGGGATCATGGAGGCGGCAGGTTCCATCGAGTTCGCCCGCGCCTACGCCCGCGATCTCATCATCGAGGCGAAGGCCGGCATCGAGGACGCGCTGCCCAAGTCGCGCGCCCGTGACCTGCTCGGCTCGATGGCGGACTTCTTCGTCAAGCGGAGCTCCTAGTTCCGCAGGGCTGTCAGTCGCCCGCGCTCGCGGCGACCGTCTCGGGGTATCCTCGATACATGACCACTCGGACCGGGAGTATCGCCATGCGCGCCATACCTGTCTCCGCCGGCATCCACTGGGTCGGCGCGATCGACTGGAATCTCCGTGACTTCCACGGGTACGAGACTCCCCGCGGCACGACGTACAACGCGTACCTCGTTCGCGGGAGTGCGATGACCGCGCTCGTCGATACGGTGAAGACCCCGTTCGTGCCGGAACTCCTGGCACGCGTGGCTGAGGTCTGCGACCCGTCGACCATCGACCTCATCGTCGTGAACCACGTCGAGCCGGACCACAACTCGGGGTTGCGAGACGTCATGGCCGCGTGCCCCAACGCGCGGGTCGTGGCCTCCAGCGGCGGCGTCCGCGGCGTCGCGGGCTACCACGACGGCCTCGTCGTCGAGGCCGTCGGAGCGGACGATGTCATCGATCTGGGCGGGCGGACGCTGCGCTTCATGCCGATGCCGATGGTGCACTGGCCGGATTCGATGTTCTCGTACTGCCCCGAGGACGCCGTTCTCATGTGCAACGACGCGTTCGGGCAGCACCTCGCGAGCGCGGAGCGTTTCGCGGACGAGGTCGGGGTCGAACTGGCGCTCGAGGAGCTCGCCGACTACTTCGCCAACATCCTCATGCCGCTCGAATCACAGGTGGCGAAGTCGATGGAGAAGGTCCAGGCGGCCGGGTGGAAGCCCGAGGTCATCGCCACGAGTCATGGCGTGATCTGGCGCGGCGACGCCGTGGGTCGCGCGATCGCCGCGTACGATCGCTGGTGCGCGAACTCGCTCGAGGACCGTGTCGTCGTCGCCTACGGCACGATGTGGGGCTCGACCGACGCGCTGGCCAAGGTCATCGCCGACGGGATCGCCTCCGAGGGCGTCGCCGTCGAGCTGTTCGACCTGGCGGCCACACCGTTCTCGAAGATCACGCACGCTCTGCTCGAGTCGCGCGGGTTGATCCTCGGGTCCCCGACACTGCATCACGGGATGCTGTACCGCGTCGCCGGCTACCTGCAGTACATCGCCGGTCTCAAGCCGGTCGGCCGCATGGGCGCCGTGTTCGGGTCGTTCGGTTGGTCGTCGGGTGCGACTAAACAGATGACGGCTCGCCTCGAGGAAATCGGCATCACGATGGCTCAGGCGGACTTCACCCAGAAGTACCGGCCGACAGAGGCCGACCTGTCGGCTGCCCGGGAGTGGGCGGCGGCGTTCGCGCGCACGGTCCGGGACGGGCTGCCCGGGGCCGAGGACAGCGTCGAGGCCGGCTCGTGATCGAATGGTTCGGCCGTCTGCCCGCGCCGGCGCGCATGATCCTGGCCGCGGCCGCTCTCGGTCTCGCCACGTTCGTCGACCTGCTGTTCCAGAAGGTCTGGCCGTGGCGCGCTGAAGTGATCCTGTCCGCGGCCCTCGGTGCGCTCGCGGCGTGGCCGTTCGCATGGCGCGCCCGGACGCGCGTGGACAACGCGTTCCTCGTCGTCGCGATCGTGCTGTTCGCGGTCGGCATGGTCTGGGCGCGGGTGAACGGGCATGTGGCCAGTTCGTTCGCGTTCATCTTCTCGGTGATCCTGGTGTCGCTCCCGGTCCAGCGGGCACGGGGGCGTCTCGTCAGCGCGCCACCCGAACACGGCGAGGATCGCTGATCGTACGGTTGTTCGTCGGCCACCGCTCTGTGATCAGCGCCCGGCCTTCCAGCCCGCGAGCGCGTCGGACGCCTCGTCGACGGTCAGTGCCGCCTCGGGTGCGCTCGGATCCGCATCGCGTAGCCGCGCGAACAGCGCAGCGAGCACCGGCGGTCGGATGTTGCTCGCGCTCATGACGTCGGCGCGCGCGAACACCTCCTGCGGCGTGCCCTTGAGCACGATCCGCCCGCCCGGCTGGAGTACGTACGCGTAGTCGGCGAATTCGGGGACCGAGTCGATGTCATGCGTCGACATGACGATCGTGAGTCCGCGCTCACGTGAGAGTCGCTCGAGGAGTTCGATCAGGGCGGCTCGCGAGGCCGGGTCGAGTCCCTCGAACGGCTCGTCGAGGACGAGGAGTTCGGGATCCATGACCAGCGCGCCCGCCAGCGCGACCTTGCGTTTCTCGCCGCCCGAGAGGTTGTGCGGCACGCGGGCCGCGAGTGCGTCGATCCCCAGCAGGGCCAGCGCGCGCTCCGCTCGCTCGACCGCCTCGGACTCCGGCAGCCCGTACTGACGCGGAGAGAAAGCCACGTCGTCAAGCACCGTCGGAGCGATGAGTTGTTCGTCCACGTTCTGCAGGACCACGCCGACCCGGCGCCGGACGTCGGCCCAGCGTCGCGAGGGATCGACTCCGAATACGGTGACCTCACCTTCCTGCGCGGCGAGCAGTCCGAGGATATGGAAGAGCATCGTGGTCTTGCCGGAGCCGTTGGGCCCCAGTATCGCCACGCGCGAACCACGGTCCGCAGTGAACTCGAGTCCGCACAGGTCGACACGCGTCCCGTCCTCGTACGAGTGCTTCACGCAGTGGACGCGGACGATCGTCTCGCATCCCTCGGTATGCGCGTGATCGTGTCCTGCGGCAGGGTAGGTGCGTCCGGTGGTCATCGCGCGATCATCCTTCCGATGGTCACTGCGAGTAGCGTGAGCATGGCCGCCGCGGCAGGCAGCCACGAGTAGGGCGTCAGCGCCGGACCGGCGATTCGGAAGCCGGTCGCGACCGCCAACACGATCGCGGCTCCCGCCACGAGCGCCGCGTCGAAGCCGGCGTTCCCGCTCCGTGCGAGCGTCAGGCGAAGCCGGCCCTGATAGCCGCGAAGGCGCAGGACGTCGTATTCGCGCTGGGAGAGGTCAAGTGCGTAGAGCACCAGCCCGCCGAGTGCCCCCGCCGTCGCTTGCGCGGCGCGGACCGGGTGGCCCGTGGACAGCCCGGACCTGAGCCTGACCGACATGCGCAACCGGTCGAACTTCTCGGCGAGCAGGAACAGCGACCGATACGTCATCAGCAGGGAGTCGCCGACGATCTCCGGGGTGAGACGCTGGACGACGGCGAAGATCTGCGGGTAGGGAGTGGTGAACACGAGGATGACGGCCGCGAGTGCCGCCGTCATCGCCTTCAGCACGAACAGCGCGCCTCCGAGGAGCCCCGGTGCCGCCGCGAGCGCGAAGAGCGCCGCGAAGATGCCGGGGTAGGCGGCGAGTCCGAGTACGACGCGAAGCGGCAGTCGCGAGTCGATGGCGAGCGAGGCGAGCGCGAGCAGGAGCGCTGCGATGATCAGGGCGTTCTGCTGGACCACGACGGCTGCGAGGATGCAGGTGAACGCAGCGAGCTTCGACAGCGTCCCGGCCCGGTGCAGGTCGGACGTGCCGCTGGTCGCTGAGAGGTCGACGACGCGGATATCCATCTAGTGCGCTCCCTCGTCGCCCGCCGGGGACACACGGGTCGCGCCGAGCGCGCCCGCGGAGAGCAGACCGGGCCGGACGCGCGCCACATATCCGAGTGTCGCGGCCGTTACGAGTGCCTCGATGAGCCAGCCGATCGGCGCCAGTGTGTAGACGACCGCCGCGAAGCGGCCGACAGACAGGCCCGTGTCCGCAGGCACCGCCGATCCCACCTCACCTCTCAGCGTGTTCACCGAGAAGATGCCGGCGCCGAACGGGTTCTTGAAGGTCAGGGACGCCGGGTCGAGCGCGCCGGTCTCGCGTCCCGTGGCCGCGCCGCCGCCCGCCAGCGCGACGATCCCCACGAGTGCCGTCGTCGTGATGGCCAACGTGAGCACGGTCGCGACACCGGCAGACCACCGGATGCGCCGCGGTCCGAGCAGGCGCAGGAAGAGGCGGAACAGCGCCCACCCCAACACCATCTCCCCACCGATCATCAGCGTGTTGAGCCCGATGACCGTGACGCCTCCGTGTCCGAGCAGCGCCAGCACGATCTCGATGATGAATGCGGCGATCACGGAGAGCGCGGGTCCGAGGAGGACGCCGGCCACGACGGTCAGGTTGATGTGGTACGCGATCGGGACGATCTCACTCGACATCGAGACGAGTACGAGGGCCGCCACAACGCCGAGAAGCGGCACCTTGCGCCGAACGTCCGCGCGCTTGGCGACAGACGAGGCGACGCGCACCGCGACCAGCGTGAGCATCCACCCGATGACCCACAGCCAGACCGGCAGCACTCCATCGGGGATGTGGATATGGCTCACGACCCGACCGCCTGGTGCGGCAGGCATCGGGCGCAGAGTCCGTAGAGATTGACCTCGTGGCCGGTGACGAGGTAGCCCTGAGCGCCGGCGTGGTCGATGACCGCACGGTCGACGGGGCACGGCGTGTGTGCGACGGCCCCGCACGACGTACAGACGAGATGATGGTGATGGCCGTGCTCGGCACATCGTATGTAGATCGCGGTACCGTCGCGCCCGCCGATCGACTCGATGAAGCCCGCGGCCGACATCGAGGCGATAGCGCGGTAGATCGTCGCCGTCCCGATCCCGGAGTCCGTCACCCGGGCGGAGCGGGCGAGGTCGTCGATCGTGAACGCACCCTGCATCCCGAGCACCGCGCGTGCGATCGCCAGGCGCGGTGCACTGGCCCGTCCTCCCCCGTATGCCGTGGTGACGAGTTCGCGGTCCACAGCTGTCAATCCGGCACCTCCAAGTGAGAATGATTCTCACGAATCATACCGCTCAGGACGGTGGTCCAAACCGAGGCTGCGCGAATGGGGCGGCCCTGAAGTATCATCAGCGCTGATAGTGTCGCCAGACCGAAGGGGCCCGCCCGATGAACATCAGCCACCTGCGCGCGTTCGTCGCGATCGTCGAACACGGAACGTTCTCGGGAGCGGCCCGCGCGATGGGGCTCTCGCAGCCGGCGGTCACGATGCAGATCCAGAGTCTGGAGTCCGATCTGGGCGCGACCGTGCTCGAGCGCCGCTATCGCAAGATCGATCTGACCGAGGCCGGCCGCGCGCTGCTGCCGTATGCGCGCAAGGTCCTGCGCGAGGTCGACGCCGCCCGCGACGAGATCGAGAAGATGTCCTCGGTTGTCGGAGGTCACCTCGAGCTCGCCGCGTCGACCACACCGGGCCAATACGTCCTGCCGCGCCTGCTCGGTCCGTTCCTGAAGCAGTATCCGGAAGTCACGGTCTCGCTGCGTGTCTACGACACGGCCGATGTGATCTCGCACGTGGAGTCAGGCGATGTCCACTTCGGCATGACGGGTGCGCGGATCCCCGGCGCCAAGGTCGAGTACGAGGAGATGGGCGTCGACCAGCTCCTCATGATCGCGCCCTCGGACAGCGGCCTGGCAGGTCGATCCGACCTCACCCTCGCCGAGGTCGCCGAGCGCCCGTTCATCATGCGGGAGCAGGGCTCGGGCACCCGTATCGTCTTCGAGGAGGCGCTGCGGCTCGGCGGCGCCGATCCGCTGGAACTCCAGGTCGTGATGGAGCTCGGGACGAGCGAGGCGATCGTGAGTGCGGTCGAGGGTGGTATGGGGATCGGTGTGGTGAGCCACTGGATGGCCGACAAGGCGCTGACCCTCGGGACCGTGTCCCAGCTCGTCGTCCCGCACTTCCCGGTCCCCCGGCCACTGTTCGCCGTGACGCCGCGCGGTACCCGGTCCCGCGCCGCCGCCGCGCTCACGGAGTACCTCCGCGAGGCTCTCGGCCGCTGAGAATCGGTGCGACCGGCGCGTCTTCCGGCCTCGGAGCGGTATAGTCTCCGGTGAGAATGCTCACCTGTGAGAGGGGACCGCATGCGGCCTTCAACGCCTCTGCGACTGCGCACTGCGTTCGGTCTGGGCCTTGCCGGGATGCTGGCGATGGCGGCGGTCGGATGCGCACCCCCGAGCGTCAATATCGAGGCTCCCGCCGGTGCCGTCACGGAGACTCCGTCGGCCGAGGAGTCACAGGCGCCGATTGGCGAGGGGCCCGGCGACGCCGAGTCGGCCACGGACGCCGCCGCACCCGGACCGATCGCCCCAGCGGGATGGCCGGTCAAGGTCGGCACCTTCGCCAAGAAGTTCGCCGGGCCGACGTGGTATCCGGTGACCGTGCCGAAGGGCTTCGCCGTCGACATGGTGGACGTGCTCGAACTCGAGCCGGGCGCCGGCCTCATCTGTGACGTCGCGCTCATCGGCGGCGAGAAGTACATCGGCTTCATCCAGGGCAGCCCGAAGACGCGCGAGTATCCCATCGTGTCGGTCGGCAAGGTGCCGTGGGGCACCGAGACCGCCGACGTCGTGCACGAGGACCCTGAGGATACGTCGAGCCCGAAGATGATCGTCTACAGCAAGGGCGGCACACTGGCCGAGATCGCCGGTGATGCGACATTCGATCAGCTCAAGGCGGTCGCGGCGGGCATGGTGCGCGTCAAATAGGCGGACCGGTCTGCCGCGTATCAGAACGCACCCTAGGTATTTTCTTAGGGTGCGTTGTTTTATCCCCTTCAAGCGGTATATCCTTGGCTGGCTCACGCGGCCGGCATACCGTGCGGGCCCGTGACGGGTAGCCGTCCCGGCCGATCTGAAAGGGGTATCCATGCGACCGGTTCAGGGAACCGCTGCACTCCGCCTCGCGCTGGTCGCGGCGTGCCTGTCGCTGGTGGCACTCGCCGGGTGTGCTCCGCCTCCCTCGATCGACCTCTCGGATCCCGAGGCGGCCGTCGACTCCACGGGCACTGTCCAGGCGACGATGGCCGCGGATCCCAGCGCGCCCGTCGACCCGACCTCTCCCGCTACCGCTACCCCCGCCGCCCCGGTCAAGGGTCCATGGCCGGCGAGGGTCGGCACGTTTGCGAAGAGCTTCAAGGGACCCGTGTGGTGGCCCATGTACATCCCGAAGGGATTCAAGATCGACAACGTCGACGTCGTCGAGTTCGAGCCCGGAAGCGGCCTCGTCTGTGACATCGCGTTCGCGAGCGGCGACAAGGCGATCGTCTTCACTCAGGGCAGTCCCAAGACGCGCGAGCCCGACGCGGTCAGCGGCACGAAGGTCCCCTGGGGGTCAGAGAGCGGCGATGTCATGTACGAGGATCCCGCCGACCCGAATTCACCGAAGTACATCATCTACTACGCGAAGGGCACGCTGGTCGAGCTCGCCGGTGACGTGAGCTTCGAGGAGCTCAAGGCGGTCGCGGCCAGCATGGTGCCGGTCAAGTAGGTCGGCGCTTCCGGGGTGGGTCTGAATGCCCCGAGCACGTTCACAGCACTGGTTTCACCCGGAGCCGCTCTACCGGCCCCGTATGCGCCGCCGCAGCGGCGTGGCTCCGATCCCGGACCGGCCTACCGCGAGTGGCGCTCGCAACGGCGACCGGGGCGACAGGGTCGCGCGGGAAACCGCCAGGCCTCCCGTACTTGGAAAGGAGATATGCATGCGCCACACATCAGGTTCGACAGTCAGGAGGATCGCGGCACTCGCCGTTTCCGCCGCATTCCTCGCGACGCTGATCGTTCCGACCGCAGCGAGCGCGGTCACCTATCCGCGCACGACCCTCAGCATCGATGGCCGCTATCAGGTGAAGGCCCACACGTTCAGGCTCAGCGGCAAGCTTCCGAGGTCGACCAAGGGCAAGTCGGTCACCATCGAGATCCGCAAGCCGGGCCGCGTATACTGGTCGAAGATCGCGGCACCGCGCGTCGGTACCAACGGTTGGTGGAGCTGGAAGTACGCGCCGAAGCTCGGCGGCAAGTTCTACATCCGCGCTCGCTACGGTACCCGCCTCTCGCGCACCATCCCGCTGACCGTCAAGCGCGGTCCGGGCGTCAAGTACGTCATCACGCTTGCATCGACGACGTCGACCAAGGACTCCGGCCTCTTCGAGCGCCTCGGCCCCGCGTTCCTGCACGCATGCCCCGAGTATTCGCTCAAGGCGCTCTTCGTGGGCTCGGGAACCGCGATCGCCTACGGCGGCAGCGGTGACGCCGACGTCCTGCTCACGCACAGCCCGACCCAGGAAGTCGACTTCATGAATGGCCTCGTGGCGGGCGTTGCCTCGAAGTACAAGGGCAAGAATCGCCACAGCGTCATGTACAACGACTACGTGCTCGTCGGTCCGAAGACCTCGAACCCGGCCGGCGTGCTGGTCGGCGAGTCCGCATCCTCGGCATTCCAGAAGATCGCGACGACGGGCTCGACGTTCTACTCGCGCAACGACAAGTCGGGCACGAACACCAAGGAGAAGGCGATCTGGGCCGCTCTGAACCCGGCCAACCCGCAGACGGGTCAGTCCTGGTACAAGGCATCCGGTGTCATGGGCATGGCTCAGGCACTCGCCGCTGCCAACGACGGTGGCGCACTCGGCTACACCCTCTCCGATCGCGCGACGTGGCTCAACATCCAGAACCTCGGCGTCGTGCCGAACCTGGACGTCGTGAACGAGGGCGATGCCACGTACTTCAACCAGTACAGCGTCATCGAGGTCGCCGGCGCCCGCCAGTGGGACGGCGCCATGGACTTCAGCAACTGGATCCGCTCCGCGGAAGGGCAGGCGCTGATCAAGTCCTACGGCGAGTACACGTTCCCGGGCAAGGTCATGTTCAAGCCGAACGCGGGCCTGTACTAGCCTCCGCCGCTTGACGAGTACACACAGTCACTGAGTGTTGGCTCCGGCCGGCCGCTGCGGCGGACGGCCGGAGCCGTGTCTCGGGTACTATCGTGAGCGCGAGCCATTCATTGACCTGCGTCGACGGACGGTCACTGCGATTCGAGCGAGGTCCTATGGAGTTGTACTTCAACTCGTTCAGCGATGCGTTCGCCTTGCTTGTCGGCGGCGACCCGCGTGTGTGGCCCGTCATCGCGTTGTCGCTGCTGGTCTCCGGCACGGCCATCGGGATCGCCACACTTGTCGGAATACCCGCAGGCTACGCGCTCGGTATGAGCAGGTTCTCGGGCAAAGCCTTCCTGATGATCGTCGTCAACACGGCGATGGCGTTCCCGCCGGTCGTCATCGGCCTGTTCGTCTACATGGCCCTCTCTCGCTCCGGTCCCTTGGGCTTCATGGAACTGCTCTTCACGCCGCAGGGCATGATCATCGCCCAGGTGATACTCGCCACGCCGCTGGTCACCGGTGTCTCCGCGGCTGCCGTGGCTTCGGTCCCGCGGGATCTTCGGCTGCAGTTGCGGGCCCTGGGTGCTTCGGGCCTTCAGGAGGGTTTCGCGGTGCTCAAGGAGTCACGGCGAGGTGTGACGGCTTCGGTGATCGCCGGGTTCGGCGCGATCATCTCGGAGGTCGGCGCCGTCTCGATCGTCGGAGGCGGGATCGAGGGCTACACCGACGTGATGACCACCGCGATCATGGCCAACGTCCGACGCGGTGAGTTCCCGCAGGCGATGGCCTGGGCAGTGATCCTCATCGGGATCGCACTGATGGTCAACGTCGCGCTGACGACCATGCAGAACACGGGAGCCACATATGAGCGATGATCCGGTGATCCGACCGGCGGCGATCCGGGGCGAGGCGCTGCGCGTCTCGTATCGCGGCAAGGTCGTGCTCGATGTGCCGGAAGTCTCCGTCGCCCCCGGCTCGACCTATGCGCTCCTCGGCTCCTCGGGAGCGGGCAAGTCGACGCTGCTGCGGGTCCTCGGCCTCCTCGAGCGTCCGACGTCAGGGCGCATCTTCTACGACGGCATGGAGGCCCGTGGCGATGACCTGAAGATGCGGCGCACGATCGCAGCCGTCTTCCAGAAGCCGTACCTCCTGCGCGGCACGGTCGGGGACAACGCGGGCTACGGCTTGCGCCTGCGCGGGATCGCCGGCCGTGAGCGTGCGGATCGCGTCGCCGAGGCACTGGAACGTGTGGGGCTCGGCGGATGGGAGAAGCGCTCCGCGCTGACGCTGTCCGGCGGTGAGGCGCAGCGGGTGGCGCTCGCTCGTGCCCTTGTCCTGCGTCCCTCGTTCCTCCTGTTGGACGAGCCGCTGTCCTATCTCGACCCGCTGCTCAAGCGGACGCTCACGCGTGAGTTCGCCGAGATCCTGGCGTCCGAGCATCTGACCGCGCTCTATGTGACGCACGATCAGGACGAAGCCGCGGTGGTCGCTGACGTCATCGGTGTGATGCGCGAGGGGCGCATCGTCTCCGAGGGGCTTCCCGACGACGTGCTCGGACTACCGGCCGACGAGTGGCTGGCCGCCTTCGTCGGTATGGAGCCGCCGCTTCGCGGCACCGTCACGGCGAACGAGGGCGGCCTGCTATCGGTGCGTTGCGGAGACGCGACCATCTTCGTGCAGGGCGAGCACCTCGCCGGGGCCGAGCTTCTCATCGCCGTTCGCCCCGAGGACGTCACGCTGTATCAAGGCGGGGCCGATCTGCCATCAGGCAGCGCCCGCAACCGTCTGGATATGACGGTCGCGGAGGTCCGCCCGCAGGGTGGATCCGTACAGGTCATCGTCGAGCATGGCGGCGTGCGGATCGCAGCCGCGGTCTCACGAGCGTCGGCGGCGGAGATGGGACTGCATGTCGGCACAGCCGTGGCCGCCGTGTTCAAGGCGACCGCAGTCCGCACCCGCGCCATCTAGCCCGGTTCGCACAGCCTCCGCGCGTGCCCGATCGTCCGGTGCGCGGGCGCCCGATGACCTGCGGGTATACACACAGAGCTGCGCGACTCCGTAGGTGGCGCGCGACCTCCGATCCCGGACCGACCTGTAGCGACGGCGCTTGCCACGGTCACCGGGACGATAGGGTCGGGCGGGAAACCGTCCGGCCTCCCGCACTCGGAAAGGGGACATCATGCGCCGATTCACTCTTCCGCCGCTGACGCGGCGGGTGCTCACGCTCGCTTTGGCCGCATTGCTGGTGGCCGCTTTGGCCGCTTGTTCGGCCCCGTCCGGGCCGACGACGGGCTCGACCGAGGTGCAGAAGACCACCGACGTCATCCTGGCGTCGACGACATCCACGCAGGATTCGGGCCTCTTCGACGTCCTCATCCCGGCTTTCGAGAAGGCGAATCCGTCATACAAGGTCAAGGTCATCGCCGTCGGCTCAGGAGAAGCCATGAAGCTGGGCGAGAAGAAGGACGCTGACGTCCTGCTCGTCCATAGCCCGGCCGCTGAGAAGAGCTTCGTGGCCTCCGGCTTCGGGGAGCCCCGCAAGCCTGTCATGTACAACGATTTCGTGATCGTCGGTCCGGCTTCCGACCCGGCCGGGATCAAGGGCGGTGCCAAGGCCGCAGACGCCTTCGCCATGATCGCTGCCGCACGGGCGACGTTCGTCTCACGCGGGGACGACTCCGGCACGCACAACAAGGAGAAGTCCATCTGGGCATCGGCCACCGTCGAGCCGAAGGGCGCCTGGTACCTCTCCATCGGGCAGGGCATGGGCGAGACGCTCAAGCTCGCCAACGAGAAGAAGGGCTACACCATCGTCGATCGCGCCACGTGGTTGACCAGCACGAAGAGCAACCCCGATCTCGTCCTGCTCGTGGAGGGCGACAAGAAGCTGTTCAATCCCTACAGCGTGATCGTGGTCATCGGTGCCAAGAACCCTGAGGGCGCCACGGCGTTCTCGGATTGGGTCGTCGGCCCGGATGGCCAGAAGGTCATCGGCGATTTTGGCGTCGCTACGTACGGACAGCAGATATTCGTGCCCGATGCGGGCTCTGCGAAGTAGTACTGCTCGAGGTCACGAGCCGGGCGGCGCTGCGGATGCCGACCGGCTCGCGGCTTCCATAGGATCGGGGGCGGCGTCATGGTCATCTACTGGACCGCGATCGTGGATGCGTTCGCGCTGCTCTTCGGCGGCTCGTCCGATGTGTGGCCCGTCATCCGGCTCTCGCTCGCGGTCTCCGGGACCGCCACGCTGATCGCCACGTGCATCGGCATACCGGTCGGCTACGCGCTCGGCCTGAGCCGCTTCGCGGGCCGCAACGCCATCATCCTGCTGGTGAACACCGCGATGGGGTTCCCTCCGGTCGTCATCGGCCTGTTCACCTACATGGCGCTTTCGCGGACGGGCCCGCTCGGCGTACTGGAGCTGCTCTTCACACCGCAGTCGATGGTGATCGCGCAGGTCATCCTCGCTGCTCCGCTGGTCGCAGGCGTCACCACCGCCGCAATCGCGAGCGTCCCGCGTGACCTGCGCTTGCAGGTCCGGGCACTCGGAGCATCCAGGTATCAGGAGACCTTCGCTGTGATCAAGGAGGCGCGTCGAGGTGTGATGGCGGCGGTGATCGCGGGATTCGGCGGTATCATCTCCGAGGTCGGCGCCGTCCAGATCGTCGGCGGCAACATCGAAGGCTCGACCCGTGTCATGACGACCGCCATCCTGTTCAATGTACGACGCGGGGAGTTCGGACTCGCGATGGCGTGGGCGATGATCCTGATCGGGATCGCCATGGTCGCCAACGCCGCTCTCACCACGCTGCAGCAGACCGGAACCGTGCACGAACTGTGACGCCGCTCGGCGAAGGCGGCGTGCCCGCGGTCTGCCGTTGCGCGGTAGCATACGGTGCAGCGAACGCCGAGGAAGGGCGAGCATGACCCCGAACGACGCGATACGCATCCCGGTGACCGCAGCCGTCATGGCCGGCGGGCGCTCGATGCGCATGGGTGTGGACAAGACGCTCTTGCCTGTCGACGGCGAGACGCTCCTGGCTCGCGTGGTCGATGCCGTGAGCAGCGTGTGCGCCCACACGGTCATCGTGACGAACCGGCCGGAGCAGGCCGGCGAGGCGGGCCTGGCCGTCGGTGTCCCGGTCCTGGTCGACGAGGTCCCGTATCAGGGTCCGCTCGGAGGCCTCGTCACCGCGCTCAAGGACGCACCCGACGACTGGGTGCTCGCCGTCGCCGCCGACATGCCCTGGCTGGAGCCGGATCTCATCCTCGCCCTCTGGGATGCACGCGGCGACGCTCAGGTCGTCATCCCGCTCACCGACAAGGGGCCTGAGCCGCTGCTGGCGCTCTACCACCGCGACTGTCTGCCCGCGGCGCGGCGCGTGCTCGAGTCGGGTCGCCGCCGCCTGGTCGCGATGTTCCCCGAGCTGCGCGTGGTAGAGGTGCCCGTCGAATCGCTTCGGCTCGCGGATCCCGGCCTGCGCAGCCTCGTCAACGTCAACACCCCGGACGATCTGGCTGAGGTGCGCGAGTCCGGGCCGGGAGAGGACGCCTCCGCCGTGAAGGCGGTCGTCGTGCGCGCGGTCGACCGTCACGACGGCCGCATGCCGATCGAGCGGGCCATCACGGTGCACATGAACGACGTCGAGGTCGCGACGATGCAGGCCACGCCGGACGATCTGGAGGAGCTCGCCGCAGGGTTCCTCGTCTCCGAGGGGCTGCTCGTCGACCGCGACGCGCTCAAGTCGATCGACGCGGACCACAAGCGTGGCCTCATCTACGTCGAGACCGCCGAAGAGGTGCCCGACGAGCTCACCTACCGCCGCCGCTACATCACCTCGGGATGCGGGAAGGGCGTGACGTTCGCCTCCGTCGGCCACGCTCGCGACCTCGCGCCTGTCGAGAGCGACTTCGCGGTGGCAGCGGATGTGCTGCACGAATGGATGCAGGTGATGAACCGCCTCGCCCAGAAGTATCGCGATACTGGTGGTATGCAGGCGTGCGCGCTGGCCCGCGAGGGCGAGGTCGCCTACGTGCGTGAGGATGTCGGGCGACATAACGCCGTGGACAAACTCCTCGGTCGGGCATGGCTCGATCGGGTGTCCACGACCGACGCGGTCCTGCTCTCGACGGGTCGCATCTCGTACGAGATGGCCGTCAAGGCCGCGAAGGCGCGAGTCCCGCTGGTCGTGAGCAAGAGTGCCGTCACGGATCTCGCGGCAGAGATCGCCGCAGGGCTCGGCATCGCCGTCGTCGGGTACGCCCGCGGAGGCGGCATGGTCGTCTACACACATCCGGAGCGCGTCGTCGTCGACAGGGAGTCGTGAGCAGGTGCTGACGGTCGAGCAGGCACGTAAGAAGGTCCTCGCGCGCATCGCGCGCCTCGATGCCGAGCAGGCCGGCGTCCTCGAGTCCGTGGGGTGCGTCCTCGCTAGCGACGTCGTATCCGACATCGACGTGGCGCCGTTCGACAATTCGGCCATGGACGGCTACGCCGTGCGAGCGGCGGACACCGTCGGCGCCGGCGAGGGTTCGCCGGTCGTGCTGGACGTCGTGGACCACATCGCGGCCGGCGTGGTCTCGCGCATCAGCGTCGGAGCAGGGCAGGCCAGTCGTATCATGACCGGTGCGCCCGTGCCCTCCGGCGCGGACGCGATCGTCATGGTCGAGGTCACGGAAGGGCTCGAGAACGGCGGGAGCACCGGCGGGACGGTCGCGATCAAACGACCCGCGACGCTCGGCGACCACATCCGGCTCAAAGGCGAGGACGTGCGGGTCGGCGATGTCGTGCTGACCGCGGGAGAGGTCGTCAACCCGGCGTCGGCCGGGCTCATGGCGGCACTGGGCTTCGCCCGCGTCGCCGTCTACCGAAGGCCTCGCGTGGCCATCGTCTCGACCGGGGATGAGCTGGTCGGGATCACCGACACGCCCGGTCCGGGCCAGATCCGCAATTCGAACTCGTACTCCCTCGCCGCCCAGGTCGAGGCGGCCGGAGGTATCCCGCACCTGCTCGGGATCGCGCGTGACAACGAAGCCGACACGCGGGCGATCCTGTCACGCGCCCCGGAGTTCGATCTCATGGTCACCACCGGCGGCGTCTCGATGGGCGATTTCGACGTCGTCAAGGACGTGCTGGAGCAGATCGGGGAGATGGACTTCTGGAAGGTCGCGATGCGCCCGGGCGCGCCGCAGACCTACGGGACGATCGGGGGAACGCCGTTCTTCGGCCTTCCCGGCAACCCGACCTCGACCATGGTGGGGTTCGAGTTGTTCGTGCGGCCCGCGATCCGCAAGATGCGCGGGTTCACCGCTCTCGATCGTCCGCGCGTCCCCGCCGTGCTCGCTGAAGACGTCAAGAAGAAGGCGGATCGCCGCTACTTCCTGCGCGGAGTCGTCGAGCGCGCGGCTTCGTCGTCCGGAGCGCTCGCCTACAGCGCGCGGCTGTCCGGGCGCCAGTCCTCCGCGATGCTGACCGCCATGCACCGCGCCAACTGCCTCATCTCGCTCCCGCAGGGCGAATCGTTCTTCGCCGCGGGGAGTGTCGTGGAGTGCATCCGCCTCGATCAGGAAGAGGGAACGCCATGAGCAAGCCGAAAGAACACGACGAGCGCTGGGTCGCTCAGGTCACCGACGAGCTGAAGGATGCGATCCGGGCCAAGGCCGTCGATGGCAAGGTCACATGCCCGGTCCTGCGCAAGTTCGCTGAGGACACCGGCATCCCGTACAAGGTAGCGGGGACGGCCGCCGACATGGCGGGCGTCCGCGTCCACAACTGCGACCTGGGCTGCTTCTAGCACACCCGAGTCGCCGGCGGGCCGGCACCCGCCGCAACCACGCAGGGAGTCTCGACGACGTGGCACGCACGTATCGCATCCCGGTGGTCTCCGTGGTCGGCAAGTCGGACTCGGGCAAGACCACTCTCATGGAAGGCCTCATCCGCGAACTCGGCGCACGCGGTCACCTCGTCGCGACCGTGAAGCACCATGTCCACGAGGTCGACGTCGACCAGCCGGGCAAGGATTCCTGGCGCCACGCGCGCGCCGGCGCCGCGACCACGATGATCTCGTCCCCGTCGCAGTTCGTCGTGGTGCGCCGGGTGGAGGAGGAGCGCTCGCTCGAGCAGCTCGTCGACGCCGCCGGCGACGCGGATATCCTGCTGACCGAGGGGTTCAAGCGGGCGGGCGATGTCCGCATCGAGGTCTCCCGTCGGGCACGCTCCGACGAGCTGATCTCCGCCCCGACCGAGCTCTTCGCTCTCGTCACCGACAACGACGACCTCGCGCCCGCCGGTGTTCCCCGGTTCGCCCTCGACGACCACGTCGGCATCGCCGACCTCATCGCGATGACGTTCCTGCAGGGAGGGCGCTGATGGGCACCGACTCGTTCGGCCGCCGTATCGACTATCTCCGCATCTCGGTCACCGACCGCTGCAACCTGCGATGCGTCTACTGCATGCCCGAGGAGGGCGTGCCGTGGCGCGATCCCGCCGAGGTGCTGACCTTCGAGGAGATCGAGCGATTCGCGGCCGTGGCGGTCCGGGAGGGGATCAGCAAGATCCGCCTGACCGGCGGCGAGCCGCTGGTGCGCAAGGGGATCGTCGAGCACATCTCCCGTCTGCGCGCCCTGACGGGCATCGAGGCCATCGCTCTGACGACGAACGGCACGCTGCTCCCGAAGCTGGCCGGCGACCTCATGGCGGCTGGTCTCGAGCGCGTGAACATTTCGCTCGACTCTCTCGATCCGGATGTCTTCGAGAGCATCACACGCGGGGGCCGGCTGTCCGACACGCTCGCCGGCATCGACGCCGCGTTCGCCGTCGGCATGCGCCCGGTGAAGGTCAACGTCGTCGTCGTACGGTCGCTCGAACAGGACCTCGTCTCCTTCGCCCGCATGACCCTGGACCGCCCGGTCCACATACGGTTCATCGAGTACATGCCGGTCGGCGGGGATGACGAGCCCGTGCCCGGTGGCGCGTGCAGTTCCGATACGGGCGCCGGTGCGGGCGCGTGGACCGAGGCCGACCACGTGCCGAGCGACGAGATCCTCGCGCGGCTGATGGTCGAGGGCGCCGCTGCGGGTCTCGGCACCCTCGAGCCCGTCCAGAAGGACTCCGCCCCGGGAGGCTGGGGCCCGGCGCGCTACTATCGTTTCGCCGGAGCGCAGGGTACGCTCGGCGTCATCAGCCCGCTGTCGCACCACTTCTGCGGTGAGTGCAACCGACTGCGGCTGACGGCGGACGGCAAGCTACGCACCTGCCTCTTCTCCGATGAGGAGCTCGATGCCCGTGCGGTCCTGCGCGGCGGATCGGATGACGACGTGCGCGAGCTCATCCTGACCGCGCTCGCATCCAAGCCCGAGTCGCACAACATGCGGATCGGCACCCTGCGGCGCATGTCACAGATCGGAGGCTGACCCCATGTCGGACGACAGGCTCACCCACGTCGACGAACGAGGCAACGCGCACATGGTCGACGTGGCCGACAAGACCGTATCGCACCGGCGTGCGGTAGCGGGCGCGCTCGTGCGCATGCGCCCCGAGACGCTCGCGATGATCCTCGAGGGCCGCGCCGCCAAAGGCGATGTCCTCGCGGTGGCTCGTGTCGCGGGCATCATGGCCGCCAAGCGGACGAGCGACCTCATCCCGCTGTGTCACCCGCTCTCGCTGACCCACGCGAGCGTGGATCTCGAGCCGGTCCCCGAGGGTGTCCGCATCACCGCCGAGGCGGAGACGGACGGCAAGACGGGGGTCGAGATGGAAGCGCTTGCGGCGGCCGGGGTGGCCGCTCTGACCCTGTATGATATGTGCAAGGCGGTCGACCGCGGCATGACGATCGATGGTCTCGGGCTGCTGCTCAAAGAGGGTGGCAAGTCGGGCCGCTGGACCCGCGAAGAGGAGTCCGCATGACGTTCCCCGGACCCGGAAGGGTCGTTTCGGTCAATCTGAGCGAGAAGAAGACCGTCCGCAAGACCGCGGGTACGGAGGGGATGCTCGTCCTCGACCGCGGATTCGAAGGCGACGCTCACGCGGGCGACTGGCACCGCCAGGTGTCCCTGCTCGCTCTCGAGTCGATAGAGTCCATGGTCGCCAAAGGCCTGGATGTGGGCCCTGGTGATTTCGCCGAGAACATCACGACCGCCGGCATCGATCTCCTGGCCCTTCCCGTGGGAAGCGTCGTGCGCATCGGTTCCGATGCCGTCGTCGAGATCAGTCAGATCGGCAAGGTCTGCCACACGAAGTGCGCGATCTTCTATCAGGCCGGCGACTGCGTGATGCCGCGCGAGGGACTCTTCGCGGTCGTCAGGACCGCCGGCGCTGTGAAGGTCGGCGACGGCGTGGAGGTCGTGTCGCTCGGTGACGGGACCTGCGACCGCACTCCTGCGGAGGCCATCGCCGAGTTCGAGGCCGAGAAGGCGCGGGAAGCCGCCGAGTCGGGCGAGGCGTGTGCTCCCGCGAGCGTCACGGCACGGCTCGAGAACCGGACCGGGGAGTGACGATGAGCGAGTTGCGCTTCGCGATCGTGACCTCGTCCGACTCGTGTGCCAAGGGTGAGCGGGACGACCTCTCCGGCCGCGCGCTGACCGAGCTCGTCGAGGCCCGCGGGTGGTCCGTGTGCAACTACCACGTGTGCCCGGATGACCGCGAGTCGCTCACGGCATCCCTCATCGAGATGGCGGACCTGGACGGGGCCGATGTCATCCTGACGACCGGTGGGACCGGTTTCGGCCCCCGTGACGTCACTCCGGAGGCGACCATCGCGGCGTGCGAGCGGCTCGCCCCGGGCATCGCGGAGCACATCCGTGCACAGAGCATGATGGTCACACCACGGGCGATGCTGGCTCGCGGTGTCTGCGGACTTCGCGGCCACACGCTGATCATCAACCTTCCGGGGAGCGAGAAGGCGGTTCGCGAGTCGTTCTCGTTCGTCGTCGACCAGTTGGAGCATGCCGTCAAGATGATCGGCGGCGGCGGGCATGACTGAGCCCGCACCTTCCCGCTCATCGAGCCGCTCCCGGACCATCTATCTCGATCACGCCGCGACGTCGTGGCCGAAGCCTCAGCAGGTCCTCGATGCGGTGATCGACGCGATGGGTGTCCGCGGGGCGAATCCTGGACGCGGCGCCTACGCGATGGCGCTGGCCGCATCACGACTCGTATTCGATTCCCGCCGTGCGTGCGCCGAACTGTTCGGCGTGCCCGACTCCGCGGACGTGGCCTTCCTGTCCGGCTGCACCGAGGGCTGCAACCTCATGCTGAAGGGACTGCTCGAGCCGGGAGACCGCGTCGTGGTCTCATCGATGGAGCACAACGCGATCACGCGTCCCCTCCACGTGCTCGCCGAGCGCGGGGTGCGCGTCGTGGTCGTCCAGGCGGGACCTGATGGCCTCGTCGACGCGGCTGATGTCGAGGCCGCTGTGCTCGCCGGGCCCACGCGGGCGGTCGTGTGCCAGCATGCGAGCAACATCACG
The DNA here is from genome assembly GCA_030652345.1 of Coriobacteriia bacterium. Next base: position 45,187 of record JAUSAU010000086.1, on the reverse strand, counting down.
GGTGCCGTCCAGCCGATACCGGATCTGGCCGACATCGCTCACGAGAACGGTGCGCTGCTGCTCGTCGACGGCGCACAGGGAGCGGGTCACCTGTCCGTCGACCTCCCGTCCCTCGGGGTGGACGCGTACGTCGCCTCCGGTCACAAGGGGCTCCTCGGGCCGCAGGGCGTCGGGCTGCTCTATCTGCGACCGGGTATCGAAGCGCGGCAACTCCTGGAGGGCGGGACCGGGGGCGGGTCGAGTGAGGACGCGGGTCAGCCGACCGGCCGTCCCGAGCGCTACGAAGCCGGGACTCCCAACACGCCGGGTATCGCCGGACTGGCCGCTGCGGCCCGACTCCTGCTCGAGCGGGGGGAGGCGTGGCGGGCGGAGGAACAGCGACTCTTCGCGCGGCTCAAAGAAGGCCTCCTCGAGACGCCGGGTGTCCGTGTGCTCGGCACCGCCTCGGATCGGGCGAGCGTACCCGTGCTCTCGATCGTCACCGACCGAATGGATCCCGACAGACTCGCGTTCGTGCTGGACCGACGCCACGGCGTCGCCGTCCGGAGCGGGCTGCACTGCGCCCCATGGGCCCATCGCACGCTGGGCACCCTCTCAACCGGGGCGCTGCGGTTCGGCGTCGGGCACGGCAACACCGACGCCGACATCGACGCCGCGCTTCATGCGGTCCGCAAGGAGACCGCATGACACGGGCGCCGCGTCCATGGGTCGTGTACGGGTTCGCCTCGGTGCATGAGGCGCTGGGCGCCGAGTCGGTGCTCAAGGGCGCGGACGTGACCGTGACGCCTGTGCCGTCGCCCAAGGAGCTTGGTGACCTGTGCGGGATCGCACTCCGCGTCGCGCCTGCGGAGGCGGATCACGCTGAGCGTCTCCTGGCCGGGGCCGGGATGTCACCCCGGAAACGGGCGCTGACAGAGGATATCTGAAGAGCGTCGGCTGCATTCCGTCAAGGACGGACAGCGGTCGGGGCCCGGCGCGTTGACTTGCGTGGGCGCCACCCATATCCTTCGAGGTGGCTCCTCGGGTTCGTAACCGCAAGATACAAGCTCGTGGGTCGGTGCCGGTCGGCCGCACTGCTGTGATGACGGGCGCCCGGTGACTGCACAGGACTATCGGTAAGGGTTCCGCGTTCACGAGGTCCGGTAAGCCTCTCGCGGACGGCAACGCTTGGGGGTGTCTGAACTGGATCTTACCCAGCTCAACGTCTGGCTCGATGTCGGATTCACGACTCTCTACGTGGTCGTGGTTCTGGCGCTGATCGCGCATTTCATCATCTCGATCCCCACGGGTCGCTTCAAGAAGACGTGGATCGACGGCCATTGGCCGGAGCACGATGAGCCGCATCCGCCGGCATTGCCCAAGTTCCTCCACTTCCAGCACCTCGCGATGATGTTCGTGCTGGGCTTCACCGGGTTCTACATCCGTTTCCCGTTCTTTGACGGCGGGCGCACCACGATGCGCTACATCCACTACGTGGCGATGGTCATCGTGGTCATCAACCTGCTCTGGCGTTTCTGGTATGCCTTCTACAGCAAGCAGCGCGACTGGCGCGCGTTCGCCATCCGCGGGGTCGACGCCCGCTCCACGCTCGGCGTCATGCTGTACTACGCGTACCTCTCCAAGAACAAGCCGCACACCGACAAGTACAACGTCCTCCAGAAGGGCAGCTACCTCGGCTTCGCGATCATGATGATCATGCAGGCCCTGTGCGGGTTCGCCCTTCTCGAGTTCATCGTCATCCCGGGTACCGCTGACATCACCGTCAGCTACATCCTCGTCGGCTGGTGGATGGGGCCGATCGTCGGTGGCACCGCGATGGCAGTGGCCTACATGCGGATCCTCCACTACATCCTCACGTGGGCGTTCATCCTGATGACCACGATCCACGTCTATCTCTCGGCGACGATCGACATCCCGGTCACGCTCGACTTCTTCGGCTTCGGCAAGCACGACGACGAGCACGGCGATGCGCATGGGCACGACGCCCCGGCCATCGAGCCCGCCGCCGGCGAAGCCCACTAGGACCGTCTACATGCCTCGCACCCGCCTCGAGCGCAGAGTACTGATCGCGGCCGTGATCCTGGCCGTGGTCGTGCTCGTCGTGGGTGCGACCGCTGTGTACGCCGGCGGCACGGTCTCGACGCCGGTGCCCACCGCACCTCCGGTCGCGTCGAAGCCGACGACCTCATCGGTCCCCGGTACCGGCAGCGTGTTCGCTTCCGCAGCGCCTGCAGCATCGTTGCTCGCCAGCAACGTCCCCGGCGCGACCGGCAGCTATGCCCTGGACTTCACGTTGCCGACGTTCGGCAAGTCCGGCTGTCTCGTGTGCCACGGTGACCCCAGTCTCGTGGTCTCCCGTGGCGACGCGAACATCTCGTTCTGGATCGACGAGGAGGCATACGCGCGTTCGGCTCACGCGAAGATCATCTGCACCGGCTGCCATCTCGACTACGGCTACAAGGCGCCGCACGGTCAGGGTCCGCAGGACTGGCGCTCTGTGGCCAAGCAGGCCTGCAAGAACTGCCACAAGCAGCAGTTCGACGACTGGAGTCTCGGCGGCCATGCCCCGAAGCCGGGCGTCGACCAGAAGCCCGACCCCAAGGGCGCGAGCAAGCCGCTGTGCGGTGACTGCCACGGTAGCCACAACATGCCGGTGCTCAAGAACAACCCGGCTGGCAAGGCCCAGGTGCAGAAGCAGGCTCAGCTCATGTGCGGCCGCACCGGGTGTCACGCTGACTACTGGGCGAACTACAACGACTACTACCACGGCGTGGCCTACAAGCGTGGTGCTGAGGATGCTCCGGCGTGTTGGCAATGCCACGGCACACACACCATGCTCAAGTCCACGGATCGCTTCTCGCCGACCAACAAGGACAACTTCAAGGAACCGAACTCGTGCGGAGGCTGTCATCGTGATGCGACAGCGTCGTACAGCTCGTATTCGCCGCTCATCCACGGGCGTGCGAAGATCCAGCAGGCCAATCCGCTCTATGGGATCGTCAGCAAGATCATAGGGCGCTAGGTACGGTACGCATCCGCGCGCGACCGCGCGCGGATAAGGGAGGATTCGGAAGGGGTACGGATGACCGCTCCGACGCACGGCCGCCCCGGCAGGCGAGCCATGCAGGTGCTTGGCCTCGTGCTGAGCGCTGCATTCATGTGGCTGTTCGCAATGGGGACCGCGTACGCGGTCGACACGACACTGACTCCGGTCGAGCGGCTGCAGAGCGCACCGGTGATCCCGCTGTCGTGCAACCCCTGTCACGCCGACATCTCGGACACCAAGCTGCCGAACATCCTGTTCAGCCACGCCTCGCACATCTCATACCAGTGCTCGGCGTGCCACAGCCGGTTCCCTCATCAGCCGTCCGGGACATCGATCCCGAGGATGACGGAGTGCTGGACCTGCCATGCGCTGCGCCACGGGCCGCAGGGCATCATGGCCAAGTACGACTGCAAGAAGTGTCACACGGACTACGACAAGCTCGCCAAGAAGCGCAAGCCGAAGACACACACGGCGGACTGGAAGAACAAGCCCCACGTGAAGCCCGGCAACACGCAGCTCAGCACGCTGTGCGTGATGTGCCACACCAAGGAGTCGTGCGACACCTGTCATATCCAGAAGGCGCAGATCTCCTGGGAGACCACGCAGTCGTGGTCGTATGACTCGGGCACCGGTTGTCTGTCGTGCCATGGGTCGGACCTTCCGCGCCTTGCGAAGCCGGTCGCGGCCAGTGGCCTCGACGCTTCGCCGCACCGGGGGACGTCCTGTGGCAAGTGCCATCCCGACTTCCGCTACGACGACGTCAAGGGCAAGACCAAGCTGTGGAACGTCAACGCCGGCCTCGCCTGCGCCGACTGCCACGACCACGACAAGCAGACCAAGCTGTGGCTCAGCTCCATCCACGGCGAGAAGGTCATGAGCGGCGTCGCCAGCGGCAAGGCCATCGACGCCCCCACGTGTTCCGGCTGCCACGGCGGGCACGACATCGAGCGACTCAAGACCGAAGCCGCCCGCACACGCCTCAAGCTCTCCGGTGAGAAGATGTGCGTCGGTGCCTGTCACACCCATGACGCCAAGTACGCGTCCTACAACGACTGGTGGCACGGCGCCGCGTACAAGCGCGGCAACGCCGACGCACCGGCGTGCTGGAACTGCCATGGAGCGCATGACGTCAAGGCGAAGACCGATCCCAAGTCCGCGACGCATCCCGAGCAGATCGGTAAGACCTGCGGGACCTGTCACAAGGACAGCACCGAGCAGTTCGGGGCGGCGTGGCGCCAGTTGCCGCACGGCCAGGTCGACATGAAGGCGTCGAACCCGGTCACCCGTGCGCGGGCCCAGGTCTTCTCCGGCGGAAGGTGATACGGTAAGCGCATGAGTCTGCGCGCTCGGATATGCCTCTGGGGGTCCGCCGCGATGCTCGCGGCGGCCGCCCTGCTTCCCGCGGTTGCGACCGGGGCCACGACCGCGCATCCCGCTGCGGTCGACCTCAACGCGCCGGTGAAGTCGGGCGCGCAGTGCATGCCGTGCCACGCGAACATCGGCGCGGCGAAGAAGCCCGGGCTGATCTTCAGTCACGCCTCGCACATCGTCTACAGCTGCGACGGCTGCCACACGGCCCCGGCGCATACCGGCGGCGCGAACATCACGCCCGACATGGCGTCGTGCTTCAACTGCCACGGACTCAAGCACAAGGGCAAGGAGATCGCCCGGTCGAGTTGCGCGACCTGTCACACAAAGGACTGGCCCCTCCGGCCGCGCGACCACACGCCGGACTACAAGGGTAAGCCGCACGTCGCGCCATCGCGCGCAGACACGAACGCGTGCCTGCTGTGTCACACGGCGAAGTCGTGCGATGACTGCCACGCCAAGACGGCCCCTGCGGCACCGAAGACGCAGCCCGAGTACCGGCCCGTCCTCAAGGGGGCTCCGCGCGCCGCGGCCATCCGCGTCTATCCGGATGGCCTGGTCACCATCGGGCAGTGCGTCAACTGCCACCCCGATATCGACAAGTTCCTCCCCGGCAGGGTCATCTTCGCGCACGCCACGCACCTCCAGAAGGCGTTCGCGTGCAAGGACTGCCATCGCGCCTTCCCGCACGGGCCCGACCAGACGACCCGCCCGGACATGCCGTCGTGCTACCAGTGCCACGGCCTCGTGCATGCCGCCCGCGGGCTGGTCGCCACCGAGAAGTGCGCGGACTGCCACCCGAAGAGCTTCCAGCTCAAGCCTGCTGACCACACGGCGGCGTTCGTGAAGAGCCGCCACAAGGACGCGTCCAACAAGGCGCCTGAGACGTGCTCGATGTGTCACCAGCCGGCCTTCTGCACCGCGTGCCACCGAGGCGATCCGAAGGAGCCGGGCGGCCCGCGCCGTCCTCCGGTGATCCCCGCCGACCACAAGAAGGCGACGTTCAGGAAGATCCACGGCGTCAACTTCCTGAAGCAGAGGGGCGCGTGCGGGTCGTGCCACGACTCCGCGTCGTGCGAGAAGTGCCATAAGACGCCCATGCCGCATCCGGCCGACTGGACGAGCACCCATGCCCTCGTCAGGAACCTGGACTCGCAGGACTGCAACGTCTGTCACATCGACCGTCAGCGTTGCCAGGAATGCCATCATCAGAACCAGCGGGGGAACCTGCTCGTCCGTGAGAACTGCGTGAAGTGTCATCCGGAGATGCGGATCAAGCCGGCGACCTCGATCAAGAACAAGGGCCTCGCAGAGCACGCAGTCCACTTCGATGTCGGCAAGAAGAAGGGTCGTGAGGCGTATCGCTGCGAGGAGTGCCACGTCGGGTTCGGCCTCTCGGCGGTCAGTTCGCACGACGCCGGCGCGAAGCTGAACCAAGGGCACGACCTTCGCTTGTGCTACGAGTGTCACGGCGCGCTCGACTACCAGAACATCCAGATCGCTCCGTATCCCGGCCAGGCGCTCTGCCTGCGCTGTCACACGAACCTCAACCTGTAAGCGGATATCTCGCGCCGCTCCCGAACCGCGACGAAGGCTGGTCAGATGTCGGATGAACGCACGCGCACGACCGGGCGCGCTGATGCCCCGGACGGAGATTCGCCGTTCGACGCCACCGGACGTCGTGGTGACCGCATCGTCGAGTGGGCCATTCGCATCGCAGCGGCGCTCGCGATCGGTCTCGTCCTCTACATCGGTTGGAGCTACTACCAGGACTGGCGACTGAGCCAGACCCAGTCGCCGGCGGCTCGCGCGATCGCCAACCTCCGCAATTCGGTGGGCGCCAGCCCCAACAGCGCGATCCTGCGGGTCCGCTTCGCGGAGGCCCTGCTCGCCAACGGCCAGCGCGGCGAGGCGATCGCACAGCTCGACGCGGCCCTCAAGATCGACCCCGAGTTCCCGTCCGCGCTCTCCGCGCTCGGTCTCATCGCCATGGATCAGGAAGAGTGGCCCAAGGCCGAGGGCTACTGGATCAAGCTCATCGACATCTTGTCGAAGGGTGAGATGGCGAAGAACGACCAGCGCCTCGCCGACGCGTACTACGACCTCGGGACGACGCTGGTCGAACTCAAGCGGTACGAAGAAGCGGTGACCAATCTCAAGGAGTCCCTCCGCATCAAGCGGGATGCGTCCCCCGTCCACTACATGCTCTCGGTGGCCTACGCGCGCCTCGGACTCCCCGAGCAGCAGCAGAAGGAACTCGAGATCGTGGTCGCTTTCGACCCCAACCTGGCGCAGGCGAACTACGACCTCGCGCTCCTGCTCCTCAAGAAGGGCGACCGCGCCACGGCGGCCGAACTCCTGCGTATCGCAGTCGACCGGGCGCCCACCGGCGTCGAGTTGCCGCAGCAGGAGCTGGCCAAGTTCGGCGACGCGGAGACCCATCTCGCACTCGCCCGGTCTTTGAAGGCGTCGGATCCCAAGAAGGCCCTTCAGGAAGCGCGCATCGCGGCGGCACTCGACACCATGAACGCCGACACCGTCCGCCTCATCGCACAACTGTGGGATAAGACGGGCGACAAGACGAAAGCGCAGAATGCCTGGGAGCGGCTCCTCGAGCTCATTCCCGGTGACACCGAGGCGACCGCCGCGATCAAGAGGTTGAACGCCGATGTCAAGTGACCGTGACGACCTGATGCGTGACGAAGAACTGCCGGACGCCATGGCGAGTGAGGCGACCCCAACATCGGTCGCGTCTGTGGCGGGGCATCCGGGCGAGGCAGAACGCGGCCGGAAGCGTCGCCTTCTCCTGCTCGCGCTGCTCATCCTGCTCCTGTTGGGGCTGAGCTACGTCGCCTACTACTACACGATGAACAAGCGACTGCCGGTGCCGACCATCGTCGGGACGGCACGCACCAAGATCGAGCCGCCGCAGTTCCTCTACGCGTTCAGCGGCCAGGCCAAGCAGGCGATGACGCGGCCGACGGGCATCACCGTCCGCGGCGACATCGTCTACATCACGGACTACGCATCTCGGTCGATCCGCACCTACACACGCGCGGGCGTCTTCCGCAGCCAGTTCAACAAGGTCTCCGACGGCAAGAACACCCGTCTGAGCGCACCGACGCACCTGGCCATCGCACCCGACGGCACGGTGTGGGTCACCGACCGTCGTCTGAAGCGCATCTATGTCTTCCAGCCGGACGGCACGTTCATAAAGACGTTCGACCCCGGCCCCGACCTCAAGAAGAGCTGGTCGCCCCTCGCCATCACGTTCGGCAAGGACGGGACGCTCTACGTCACGGATGTCGGCGACTCGAAGAAGCACCAGGTGCTCGTCTTCAGCCCGGAGGGCAGCCTGAAGTTGGCCTTCGGCCAGACGCAGCAGGTCAACCGCATCGGAGACGCTCTCGGGTCGTTCATGTTCCCGAACGGACTCGCGGTCGAGGGCGTCGGCAGCAAGGCCATCATCTATGTGGCGGATGGCAACAACCGGCGCGTCCAGGTGTTCAAGGCCGACGGCACGTACGTGCGGCTCATCAACACGTCGGGAACGCCGCGCGGCACCTGGCTTGATGACAAGGGCCGCCTCTATGTCGCGGACGCCATCGCGCAGCGAGTGGACATCTACTCGTCCAAGGGTGATCCGCTCGCCCAGTTCGGCGAGGCGGGCGTCGGCCCCGGGCAGTTCGCCTTCCCCAACGACCTCGCGCTCGATGACCGCGGCAGGATCTTCATCACCGACCGGGAGAACAACCAGGTGCAGGTCTGGGGCTTCGCCGCCGCGGAGATCCCCGGCGTGACGCGGGTCAACGCGGCGAACTGGTGGCTGTGTCTGCTGCCGTTCCCGTTCCTGCTCCTCCCGCTCTTCTTCCGCCGCCGCCGCTTCGTGGTGACGCCGGACTTCGTGGACGGCATGATCGCCGCCGAACTCGTCACCGAGATGGACCGCGGGCGCTGGCGCTGGATCATCTCCGAAGCGGACCACGAGCGATTCGCGGGCGTGGTTGTCGACGGCGTGGCCCTCGGCACCCTCTTGCGGGCCGAACCCTACTCGCAGACGGACGCCAGGCAGCTCGCAGACCGCCTATCGATCGATATGGATACCGCCGGTATCCTCGCCATGGGCCAGCGTTACAAGGTCCTGTGTACGGAGGACGTCGCGCTCGCCCGTATGGCGGTCATGCTCAAGGTCGACGTCTACGACCGATCGGCATGGTTGCGCCGCTTCGCCAAGCGGGCGACCGCGCGCGAGGATATCTCGTGATGTTCGGGTACAAGCGGTCGTTCATCGGGGATGGACGCGCGCTGGTCCGGCCCTTGCATCTCTCTGACATTGACACGTCACGACCCACGGGAGTAGCGTAGCCGTGGAGGAGGACTTGTAACTGCTGTTACAAGCCCTCCGGCGTCCCCAAGGGCCGGCAGCCTGACGGAACGTCTTGAGAATAGAAGAAGCCTCCGAGCCCGGTGCGCCTACAGCGGTCGCGCCATGGATACCGGGCCGTCTAGGGTGGAGTGGGAAACCGCTTCGCCTCCCGTCTTGGAAAGGAGGCATGCGTCGACGGCGACTCCGACGGGGGTCTTAGTCGGCGTATGCACCTCCACGGGTAAGGGAGGCTCCATATACGGATACAGAGACCGCAGGACAGTCGACACGCCTCGTGCGTGAGCTGCCGCGGTCTTTTGTTTTCACCCGTCAGTCGGGGCCGAAGCGGAAGGAGCACCTGACAGGCCGACGGCCGGGCACGACCCGAAGCAGACGGGACATCGGATTGGTCCGATCCTGACCTGCACATCCAGGAGAGGGAAGAAGAATGGGAGAGAGAGACAAGGACCCCGGGCGGTTCGAACTCTCACGGCGTGACTTCTTGAAGGTCAGCGCCGCGAGTGCGACCGCTGTGGGAATCGGCATGGATCTCATGCCGGCACCCGCGATGGCGATTACCCCCGAGGGGGACGACACGTCTATCGTGACAAAGATCACCACCTGTCCGTATTGTTCGGCGCAGTGTGGCCAGAAGGTCGCGGTCGGGAACGTCACCGGCCGCGTGTACGACGTCTACGGTGATTCCGAGTCGCCGACCAGCCGCGGCGGTCTGTGCGCCAAGGGCGCCGGTGCGTTCCAGCTGGCGACCAACCTGCGCCGCCTCGGTGTCGCGGGCGCGCCCGGCGATGCGAACTTCACCGGCAAGGTCTTCGGTGGAGCGTATCCGGACGCGACGCGCTCGATGTTCGAGTATGTGGCACCCGGTGCGGGCGCCGAGGAGGCCGATCCCGATGGCGGGATCGCCTACAAGCGTGTCGGCAACGGCACGTGGACCCGCATGAAGCTCAGCGTTGCGCTGACCGAGGCCGCCGCCGCTCTCTATACCGCACGCGGCGCGGTTCCGACCCCGGGCCTCACCGCAGACAGCAACTCGAAGGGCGTCCAGTTCTTCGGTTCGTCGCACATCAACAACGAGGCGAACTACGTCTATCGCAAGATCATCGCGGACTTCGGCACGAGCTGTGTCGAACATCAGGCCCGTATATGACACTCGTCCACAGTGGCCGGTCTTGGCCGCACATTCGGACGAGGATCGATGACGAACCACTGGGCGGACATCGGTAACTCGAGCCTGGTCCTCGCCATCGGCTGCAACCCCGCCGAGAACCACCCGGCGTGCATGGCGCACATCAACAACGCCCGCTACGACATCCACTACGACGATCTCGGCAACCCGGTGAAGTTCAACCGTAACGCCAGGCTCATCGTCGTGGACCCCCGCAAGACGCGCACCGCGCTCCAGACCGAGGGCCGCCCCGGCGACCTCTACGTCCGGATCCGCCCCGGGACCGACATCGCGTTCATGAACGGTCTCCTGCGCTGGATCTTCGCGGACTTCGAAGCCACCACGCCCTACAACGCGACCGCCGCGACAGCCTTCTTCAACTGGCACAACGGTTCGGTTGCCGGTGCGACGAGCTTCGGACGCACGATGATCGATGACACGGGCGTCCTGCGGACGCTCAACGCAGCGTGTTTCACCGGCGCCACATATGACGGCGGCGCGGCCCCCGGCTTCTCCGCGACCCGCGGCTGGCCGAAGTACACGGACTCGCGCATCAAGCTCAACGACCCGGCCACAGCCACTGACGAGGCCGTCGTTCTCACCGGTACGACCGCGTCCGCGCTGAAGCACATCGCCATCAAGTCCGGCGTTGTCGTCGCCGCCACGGCCGGAGGCACCGCCTATCCGGCGAGCGACTACACGGTCAACGCACTCGCCGGCACGATCGTCCGCACCACGGGGAGCTCCATCCCCACCGGCTCGACGGTCTACGTCACCTACGGCTACAAGTGCGACGACTATGCGCGCGTCAAGTTCGTCACGGGTCCGGACGGCGGCGTGAACTACACGTTCAGCAACATGCTGCACGTCATGAACGACATCCGCGACGCGGGCTCTGTCTACGACAAGCTCAAGGCGCATGTCGCGCCGTACGATCTCGCGACGACGGCCGACGTATGTGGCTGCCTGCAGTCAGAGATCATCGCGGTCGCCCAGGCGCTCATCGACAACTCGCGCATGGCTGACGCCAACTACGTCGCGGCCATGGGCACCGGCGCCACGAACGTCGAGACCTCGACCTATCGTGCCACGACGCTCCTGTACGCCATGGGCGCCACGCAGCACACCAAGGGCTCGCAGAACGTCCGTTCGTACGCGGTCCTGCAGTCGATGCTGGGCAACATGGGACGTCCGGGCGGCGGCATCAACGCCCTGCGCGGCATCCACAACGTCCAGGGCTCGACCGACATGGGCGTGCTCTACGACCTGATCCCGGCCTACTCGGGCAACCCGGGCGTCGGCACCGCCTACGCGACCTACTCGAACGCACTGTTCGGTAACCGCGTGAAGCTCGGTACGGACCCCAACACCCCGGGCTCCGTGATCTACACGAACCGCTCCGCGTACTCGCCGCCTGATCTGGGCCTGCAGCAGCGCGGTTTCTACAACATGACGCGCGAGTGGTTCGGCGACACCTCGTCGACAGCCGGCACGCCTGTCCTGTCGGAAGCCATCACGCTCAACGGCACGACGCCGACGGCTCTGGCCAACAGCCGGATCCTCACGACGCCTGCAGTGGTCGTCAAGGACGTCACCGACACGACCACGTACACGCTCAACACGCACTACACGCTCGACACGCTCACCGGCACCGTAGCGCGTACGGCCGCCAGCACCATCCCGGATGGTGCGGTCGTCCACGTCAGCTACAGCTACGACGTCGTCATGGACAAGCTGTACAGCCTGTGGCCGAAGGGCAACGGGTACCAGCACATCGACGCCTTCCGCAACATGATCAGCGGGTCGATCAAGGGCTGCGTCGTCTGGGGCCAGAACCCCTGCATCACCGAGCCGAACCAGTCGGCCGTCCGTGACGCGTTCAAGAACCTCGACGTGCTCGTCTGCGTCGACATGTTCGCGAACGAGACCGCGGAGTGCGAGCGCAAGACGGTCCTCGGCGGCGCGCTGACGGACGGCGTGACCTACCTGATCCCGGCGTGCTCATACGTCGAGGAAGCCGGTTCGGTCGCCAGCTCGGGCCGTTGGATCCAGTGGCGCGAGAAGGCCACGGCCCCCAAGGGCAACAGCAAGTCCGATCTCGAACTGCTGCTCCGCTTCGCCAAGGCGCTCGACGGCGCCGGCTGCTTCAGCCACATCAAGGCCGTCTGGGGCACGCTGCCCAGCACGCATCCCCTCTACAACGGCGGTGCCGGTGCTGAGGTGTGGCCGGTCCTCTACGGCAAGTACGGCAGCCCGATCGCCGGTGGTGCCGGATGGAACGGCGTCACATCGTTCGAGGCCCTCACGGGCACGGACAATGACGGCAACACCCTGACCGGTTCGGAGTTCGTGGCCGACCGCATGTTCTGGGAGATGGCACGTCCGCTGGACCTCAACAGCGGTACGACGAATGACGGCGGCACCATCTGGATCTACTCAGGCGCCGGCGTCGCGTCGGGCTACTCTGTCGCAGCGAACAAGACCAACGTCCAGCCTGTCCTGACGGCGACCGTGCCGGTCCAGGAACTGCGCTGGATGGTCTCGAACCGCGCGAAGAGCCGCAACAGCGTCTACCAGGGCAATGCCCGCAACTTCCCCCGTTGGGGATGGGCGTGGCTGCTCAACCGTCGTGTCCAGTACAACAACAACGAGGTCCCGAACGACGTCTCGGACAACTTCGTGGCGGCAGGCCTCATGGCCCGCATGTTCGTCACGAACGCCAACACGCTCGCCGAGTGGTCGGCCGTCTATCGTGCCTACAACACGCTCAACGACCTTCCCAACACCGAGATGGCTGCCACTCCTCACGTCTCCGGCGGGCGCTTCCCGGCGCACACCGAGCCGTACGAGTCGCCGCGCGACGGTGTCGACGGCAAGGCGAATCTGGTGACCAGCTTCGGCTACAACACGTCGAAGGGCTCCTCACTGGTCAAGACCGACGGTCGCTCCCCGCGCGGCGTGTTCGCGGACTACCCGCTGGTGCTGACCACCATCCGGTGCGTCGAGCACTTCCAGGGCGGCCCCATCACCCGCAACAACTCGTGGAACGTCGAGGCGGAGCCGGTGCCGTGGATCGAGATCAACTCGGTCGACGCGCGCAAGGCCGGCATCGTCGAAGGCGACTGGGTCAACGTCATCACCGCTCGTTCGAACTCGACGACTGATCAGGAAGCGCACACGCCGGGCAACACCGGTTGGGCGCACGGCTTCCGGGCGCGCGTCGGCTCGGGCCTCCAGTCGACGCAGCGTGTCGCGACCGGCGTCGTCGCGATCCCGTGGCACTGGGGCGATCGCGGCCTCTCCACCGGCTCTCGCGCCAACGACCTGACGATCGACGCATGGGATGCGAACACCACCATCCCTGAGTACAAGGCCTGTCTGTGCAAGATCGTGAAGCTGTAAGGGAGGTGGCATAAATGGCGAACCAGATGGCGATTCTCCAAGAGATCGACAAGTGTATGCGGTGCAACGGCTGTGTCATCTCCTGCAAGCGCACGTGGAAGATGAAGGGCATCGTTCCTGCGAACGACCTGCCGCACGCGAAGCTCGACTCGAACCAGCGTGTGGTCATCAAGTCGCAGAAGCGCTCGGACAACGGTCCCTTCGTGCGCTTCAGCTGCTGGCATTGCGTCAGCCCTCCGTGTGCGGTCCGCTGCCCGTTCAAGGCGATCAAGAAGGACGCTGCGAGCGGCGCGGTCTACATCGATGCGGCGCTGTGCAATCCGTCGGATCCCAAGTGCGCACAGCAGTGCCGCTGGGACTGCCAGCGCGGTGGGTACCCGAAGATCGGCATAGGCTCGGATGCCTACACCACGCCGAAGGCTACGAAGTGCACGCTGTGTCACGGGCGTGCCGGGCTCGGACTCGATGGTCTCGGCGGCGACCTGCCGACCAAGGCGAAGGGTCCGGAGATCACCGCCGTCGCCGAGAAGGCGCACCAGCCGGCATGCGTGTTCACGTGCCCGGCGAACGCGATGGTCTACGACACGCGGGACGCCATCATGACCAAGATAACCACTGAGGGTTATGTGACGGTCATGGGCGACGGTGCCATGTTCTGGGCGAGCAAGAAGTTCAATCAGATCGCACCGCCGAAGGCCGACCCGTTCGTGGAAGACCACATCACGCCGATGGTGGCCAGCCTTGCGAACAGCCCGTTCGCTAAGGCGGCGCTGGCCCCGACGCTCGTCGTCGGTGGTTTGCTCGCTCTTGCGGCTCGTCGTGCTAAGGTCGCAGAAGAAGCCGCGTCCGCAGGGGAGGTTCAGTAGCCGTGAAGAAGACCTACATTCTTGCCCTCACGGTGCTGGTTGCTCTGGTCGTCGTGGCGGTCCCGACGCTCGCATTCGCGAACGCCGGCCCGCACGGTGGCTATATCGCCAACACCGAGGCATGCGCCGGTTGTCACCGGGCGCATACGGCACCGAGCTCGATCACGTGGACCGACTCGAGCAATGTGCAGCACTCCGCACTCCTGCTCTCCACGGCGACACGACTCGACCAGTTCTGCCTCGTCTGCCATGACGCCGGCGCCCAGGGCGGCGACACCAACGTCGTCGACGGTATCTTCGAGGGCTCCACGATCGTCAATGGCTCCACCGGCGGCGGCAAGCTGCTCGGCGGCGCGTTCGGCCGCTTCGATCCCGCGGGCGCACAGGGCCCCGGTCAGTACGACGGTGACGGCAATCTCGTCTCCTCGACCCACACCTACTGGTACGACGGCACCGACGGCAAGTGGCAGGCATGGGGCGGTGGCGCCTTCGGCTCCGCCTCGGTCCTCGAGGCCTCGGGCAACGTCAACGCCGTGTCGTTCCTGGGCGGTGGCGCGAAGATCGCGATGGACTGTGGCAGCTGCCACGATCCTCACGGTTCGACCAACTACCGCATCCTCAAGGACAAGGTCTATGGAGTCCCCGTCGGCGGGTACAGCGGCGGAACCGAGCTGGATCCGGATCCGTTCCCGTACGTGATCTCGGCTGAGGTCGGCTATCCGACCGCAGGGTTCCGTCTCCACACCCAGTACGGTGCGTACATCCCGAACTACACCTCGGCCCAGTACGCCAAGGCTCCGGGTGGCGACGCCAGCAAGGGTATGGTCGGCTGGTGCGTTGGTTGTCACACCGTGTACGCGAGCAAGACCAGTTCCTACAACGCCGGTGACGGCTATGGCTACGGGACTCGTCATCGCCATCCGGTCAACGTGCCGCTGACGAACTACCAGGGTGCTCGTTCCCTGGTGATCACCACCAGCCCGTTGCCGCTGGCGCATGACGTCGCCGAGGCCGGCACCGTCGCCAACAGCCAGTCCGACTGGATCGACTGCCTGACCTGTCACAACGCACATGGTGCTTCCACGGTCATGACGGGGTACGCCAACGTCGCCAGTTCGCTCGATCCCGCTCCGAACTCCGGTTCCGGCGGCGTCGATCCGACGAACGACAGCGCGCTGCTCAAGATGAACAACCGCGGCGTGTGCGAGGCGTGTCACAACAAGTAGTCGGGGGAGGCACAAGCCGCTTGTCGGAGCGGTGCTGGTCTCCAGGTACGACTCGGAGGGCCGGGAGAGAGATCTCCCGGCCCTCCGTCATGTATGGTTCGGTCTGCCGGTTCACCATATGAAGGCGACGGCTCGAGGGGAGGGTCCGGTGGCTGCGATCCGGCGCTATGCGATGCCGCTCACGCTGATGATCGCGTTCGCGGTGCACGCCGGTCTGGTCGGCGTGGTCGCCGGGAGGACGTACGCCCCCGCCCTGACGTTCGCGTACGCTCTCGGCGCCTGTGTGGTCTGTCTGGTGGCCGCCGGGCGTCCGATCGTCGCCGCCGGGGCCCTCTCGGCGAGTGCTCGGCTGCAGGCGGCGCTCGGTGGCGCTCTCTGCATCTTCGCAGCGCCCGCCCTCGTGGCCTCGAACAGACTCTCTGACGCGCCCTCCGGTTCGGTCCTGGTGTTCTGGACGACCGCCGGCTGGGCGGCAGTCCTCGGTGTCGTCGCGATCTACGGCGCGGTGCGCTCTCGGGACCTGCCCCGAGCCACCCGCGGCCTCGCGGCTACCGCCGCGATCCTGGTCGGCTCCGTGGGGATCCTCGCGAACTGGGAACGCCCGTCTTCGTTCTCGCCGCTCGTGAAGTTCGTGTCGATGGAGATGGGGATACTCGCCGCCGGTGTCGCCTTCGTCGCGGGTGGGCTGTTGCTGGTCTCCGCAGCCCGGGAAGGACGCTCCTCAGGGGCGCTGGCCATCGGCGGCGTGACGTCCGCTGCGTGCGCGCTCGCATTCATGTTCGCGGGCGGTGTGGGCCGGAGCATCGCCGTTCTCGGCGAGCAACCGGTCACGCTCGCGGTGGTCGGGCTGACCTGGGGTCTCCTCATCGTCGCGTGGACAAGTGTGACGGCCTCGGAGGGAGCGGCAGCGGCCGCCGGCTGCATGGCCGTGGCCCCGATCCTCGTATCCGCGCTGACCTGGTTCGAGCAGATGATCGGCGCCGCCGGCCCTCAGCCGATGATCCTCGCCGGCGTCGGCGCAGGGGCGTTGCTGGCGGCAGCGGGGGCCACGCGCTTCCTGCGCGGCGGGGGCACCGAGGAAGCCGCTGTGCCTCGGCGGGCAGTCATCGGCCTCTCCGCGCTTCCTCTGGCGCTGGCGATCGTCGGCCTCGCGCTCCCCGCGATCGATGCGGTCGTCACAGCACAACGATCGACCGGTGGCGCCTTCTCGGTCGCGTGGGTCCTCCCCGGCACGGAGTCCGTCGGCGTCTTGGCGGCGGTCGCGCTTGCGGTTCTGCTGATCAGTGTGGTGCTCGACCGTGGCCCGGCCATCGATGCGGGGGTTCTCCTGGCCGCTGCGATCGCGTGGCCGGCCCTCCTTGATGTGCCGACGCATGTGCTCGTCTCCTGGATCCCGCCGGACATTCAGCAGGACTACGGCACGGAATATGCGACCATCGTGTTCGAGAGGATCCTCAACGTCCCCGCTCTGGCCGCGGTCGTGTTGGTCGCGGTCGGTTCGCTGGCCGTGATCGTGACCCGCAACCGGACGCGGAGCGCGCAAGCGCACCGGTCCGAGATCGGAGGCTCGTGACGATGTCCAACCTTCGCGCCATCGCCTTGGCCGCCCTGCTCGCGCTCGCCCTCGCTGTCTCGGGATGCCAGCAGCCCACCGTCCGGGTGGAGAGTGGCGAGCGCATCGTGTGCACGTACGGAGAGGTCGTCAAGAACACCGTCAAGGTGGTCGACGTCCCCGCAGATCAGGCCGCCAAGTACACGATCGTCGAGACGATCGTGACCTGCGACCGGCACAAGCGCCTCGAGGCCCTCTATTCGGAGGCGCAGACGGCCATCGCATCCGGGGATCTGAAGGCCGCACGAGCGAAGCTGGCCCAGGTCACCGCCATCGAGCCCCTCTTCAAGCAGGCCGGGCAGCAGCTCGCGGCCATCGATGCCGGCAAGAAGCCCGTCGCCGACAAGGCGACGGGAACGGGCGGCGGGAACGCCGGCGGCGGCGAGGGGCAGACTCCGATCGGCCCCATCGCCAACCTCGCCGGGTGGGTGCCGGACAAGCTGTCCGGCTTCACGAGCAGGCCGATGCTGGCCGACTCCCTCCAGCTGTCGCGCGAGTACACCCCCCAGGGAGGCGCGGCCGACTACCTCATGATCGTCGTCGAGCAGTACAAGACCGCCGCGTACGCCCGCAAGGCGATAGCGGAGAAGATCCAGGCCGCGTATCCGGTCGCCGCATCGACCCTCACCGTCAAGGGCCGCTCCATCTACTTCGGGACCGACGGACGCCGCTTCGGTGTCGCTGCATGGAACGAGGGCCCGGTCGTCATCGCCGTCGAGGCATCCGCCAGCGACCTCAAGCCCGCCGGCCTCAAGGCGACGCTGACCGCGGTGGCCGGCCAGTTGATCAAGTGACATGACGCCTGACGGGTCGCCGGATACGAACGACGAAGCCGCGAAGGAGCGTTCCTCGGCGCTGGAGCGCGCCGAGGAACGCCGCCGCCAGCGCCGCAGGGAAGAGCGTGCGGGTCGTTCGCGTCGTCTCCGTGAGCGCTGGCCGCTCGGCGTCGCGATCGTCTTCGTGCTTCTGGCGGCCGGTATGGCCGCCATCGCCTGGCGCGAGGGTGTGACGCCTCCTCCGGATCCGACCGCCTCGACCCGGGTCCGGGCACCGGTGGTGATCCGTTCGATCGCCCCGACAGGCGCTGGGGCCCTCCGTCAGCCGACGGGCATAGCGGTGTCCGGAGACAGGGTCTACGTCGCGGATCCGGCGCTCGGTGTCGTGATGTCCTTCACCCGCGAGGGTGGCCGGGTCGCGACGATCGGTGCGGGCGATCTCAAGACACCGGTCTATGTCGCAGTCGGTCCGGTCGACGGGCGACTCTATGTCAGCGACCGTGGCCTCCAGAAGGTCCTCGTCTTCTCCACAGACGGAGAGCGCATCGGTGAGGTCCTCCCGCAGGGGAACGGCGCTGCACCGCAGGATACGAAGCGGCCGTGGAAGCCGCTGGCCCTCGCATTCGGTACCGATGGCCGCCTGTACGTCGCCGATGTCGATTCCGATCAACGGATAGCCGTCTTCTCGCCGACCGGCGTCCGTCAAGGAAGCCAGGGCGACGGGCTGCCGATCGGACGCTCAGGGCGGCGACTGGCGTTCCCGAACGGGTTGGTGCCCACGAGTCACGGTCTGGTGGTCGCGGACAGCAACAACGGTCGACTCCTCTACCTTGACGGTGAGGCCCGCCTCGTCAGGTCGGTGAAGCTCACGGGGCTCCCGAGGGGGGCTGCTCCGCTCCCGAAGGGCTACATCGCCGTCGTGGACTCTTCGGCGCACGCGGTCCGGGTCTTCGACAGCACGGGACGGCAGGTCGCCGCCGCCGGCGGCTACGGCGCGGCCGAGGGGCGTTTCGCCTACCCTGCCGGCGTCGCGACCGATCCGGAGGGTCGCGTCTATGTCGCGGATTCGGGCAACGCGCGCGTGCAGATCATCCGGATCCCGGGTGTCACGGCACCCGAACCGGGCGGCCTGGCGCGTTCGTGGCCATGGCTCACCGGATCTGCGACGGCACTTATCACGGCAATCATCCTCGCCGCATGGGCATACACCCGCTCTCGGTCACCCCGGCGTGCCAATACGCGCACTTCAGCGCTATAATCCAAGCGTTGGGTAAGGGTCGCTCATCGTGATCGAGAGAGAAGCGGTCGGTGCGTATCGCCGGTATGCTGGGCAGCCGCGTGCCACACGCCCCGGTAGGCGTGTGTCAAAGCGATCTCTTGATGCCGGATGGGGGGGCGATGGCGACTTCGGACACCGGTGGATGCCAGGACACCGGGAGATGTGTACGGACGCCCGCGTGCAGTTGAAGTCGAACATTCTGCATATGATCCGCCGTGCGATCGGCGTATTCGCCCTCGTTGCGGTTCTCTTCGTGCCGGCCGCCGCACTGGCGGCCGTGCCGCTGCATGTGCCGGAGACGACGACGACCGACACGTGCGCGATCTGCCATCGTGCGCACACCGCGACCACCATGGTTCCGTACCGGACTCGCGAGTCCACGATAACCACGGGCACCTCGCTCATCCTTTCGACGGATCGCGCCAGGGGAGACGTCGCCCTCTGCTTCAACTGCCACGGGGTCGGCTCGCTCGGAAGCAGTTTCGACGTCGAGACGTCGTTCACGCTCGTCTCGACCCATTCGATCGCGCCGCTGACATCGCCGTACGGGCCGAGCCCGAAGATGTGCTCCTCGTGCCACGACAGTCACGGCGCCGACCGGACGCCCAGCGGGACTCCGTATCCGCGCCTACTGCGCTCTTTCGACGGCACGACGTCCGTCTTCTCGGGTGAGGAGTTCTGCGCGGCCTGCCATGCGGCGCGCGCGGACGAGCGGTGGGACGGTCTGGACGTCTACGCACGCACGGGCCATTTCACGTCGATGCCGGTGCCGGCGAGCGGGACTGCGATCCGTTGCGGCAACTGCCACCAGCCGCACGGTTCGAGCATCCCGCCGCTGCTGGTCGGCAGCGTCGTGCCGAGCGCGGCGCCGGCGACCGCGACCATCACCGCGAACGACCGCACGTTCTGTCTCGCGTGTCATCCGGATCCGCGCGCAACGTGGTCGGGCGAGACGACCTACGCGGGGTCGACACACGCGCTTTCGACCACGCGGGTGCCCATCACGGCCAAGTGGGTGCCGGCCGGGACCGGTCGTCGCGTCGGCGAGTGCCAGGTCTGCCACGCGCCGATGGGACGCTCGAACGGAGCCGGCGGAACGGTCGCGAAGCTGCTGGAGAAGAGCGGCAGGTCTCTCTGCGATCAGTGCCATGCTCCGGGTGCGGCCGCCTCGACAGACACCTCATCGCTCGCCATACCTTCGATCGAGGCGACCCAGCTCGAACTGGTCGCAGCGTACCGCCCTTCCGCGGAGACCTCCTGGGCTGCGAGGCTGTCGGTCTACGCGCGCGATACCACCGGCACTGCGCCCCGCGCCCTCATCGGCCCGCGTGAGTACCGTCCCGCGGGCCGGACCGGGGTCATGGCAGCCGGAGACATCGATGGCGACGGAGCGCGCGAGGTCGTCGTCGCCGATGCCGGTGAGGCGACGCTGACCATCATGCAGCCGGATCCGCTCGCGGGTCTGTCGCGCGAGCCGATCGCGGTCGGGATCCCTGCGGGCGCATCCGCCCGCGCGCTCGTGGTCGCCAACGTCGTGCAGACCGTGCCCGGCTGGACGGATCGCGAGGAGATCGTCCTGGTCACCACCGCGGGCGAGTTGTTCGTGTACGAATGCAACGGCTCGGTCCTCGCGACCGTCGCCGGTCCCCTCTTCGTGGGAGCGACGGGCCCGTGGGGGATCGCGAGCGGCGACGTGACGAACACAGCACGCGCCGACGTCGTGGTCACCAACCGCACCACGGCCACCATGTACGTCTGCACGGAGAACTCGGGCAGTGCCGTGCTGAACGCTCACGCGGTCGGTGCCGACCCGGTCGCTCCCGCGATCGGGGAACTCTGGGCCTCGAACCCCGGGTCGGAGATCGTCGTGTGCAGCGCATCGGGGCCCGAGGTGAGCATACTCACCGGGGAGGGCGCGAACCTCAGCGACTACGCCGTCAGCGCGGGGGTGGGCCTGCCTGTGGCCGTCGCCGTCGCCGATGTCTTCTCCGGTTCGCGCGACGAGGTCGTCGTCCTCTTCAGTGACGCTGCGACCGGCGATTCGAGTGTCGCCGTCGTCGCGCAGGTCGGATCCGGCAACGGACTCGATACGGCCACCACGGTCTCAGCATCGCTCGGCAGCGCCGTACGGTCCGGAACACTGGCCACCGGCGATATCGAAGGCGATGGCCATGTCGAGATCGTGGTCGGCAACGCGGGTCGTTGGGCGCGCGATGCGACGGCCAAGGCGCCATCTGTGCAGCTCCTTCGGGAGAACGGCGCGGCCCTCTCGCCGACGAAGACCTACCCGGGCGGGGGGATCGAACTGGCGGGAACGGCCCCCGCACTCGCCGTGGTCGACCTCGGCCAGATCCTGCCCTCGCGGCACCCGATCGACGAGGTCGCGGTCACCCACGTCTCCACCGAGACAGCCCCGTTCGCGCGCCACGTCACCTGCGCCGACTGCCATGATGCGCATGAGGCCACCACGTCGCCGGCTGCGGCTCCTGCGGTCCAGGGGGCGCTCCGGGGTGCTTGGGGCGTAACGGGACCCTCCGGGGCACCGGCACGCTCGGCTACGACCTACGGCGTGTGCTACAAGTGCCATTCGTCGTTCGTGGCGCTTGGCGGCCGCAGGGACGTCGCCGCCGAGTTCGACCCGGCCAACGCGTCGGTACATGCGGTCCAATCCGCATCGACAGCGGCGACGGCGAATCCCGACTCCTTCGTCTCCGGCTGGTCGAACACCAGCGTGTTGTACTGCTCGAACTGTCACGGCAACGACGGCCGATCAGGCGGTCAGGCGAGGGGCGGGCACACGTCGAAGTCCGCGCCGATCCTCGCTGTGCCGTACCTCGGCGTGCGCTCCGACGACTCAGGAGCGCTGTGCTACTCGTGCCACCGGTTCGCCGTCTACGGCGACTCGGCCGACACGACCGGCACAAGCCACTTCTCGGACGCGGCGTATGCGCCCCGCTCCCTCCACTTCCGTCACAGCGGCGCCCCCGCCTCCGGCGGTCTGGGCTTCGGATGCGGCTCGTGCCATGTCACGCACGGTTCTGCTACCGAGACGCACCTCATGAGGAGCGACGTGGGCTTCGTGGCGACGACCACAGCGCCTCCGGCCAATGGCGGCTCCTGCGCCAACGACTGTCACACCGGCGGGGCGTCGCACAGTTACGCCCCGTAGGCCGCAGTTACGCTGCGGCCACGCGCCGGGTGGACATCCCTGCCGCCGCGCCGCATCCGATCCCCGGCACACAGAAGCCCGGCGGCGTGCTCACCGGGCTTCTGTCCCCTCAGGTCCTGCGGGCCTGGTTACCTGACGATGATGACGCGCGTCCCGACCGGGACGCGGTCGTAGAGGTCCTCGACATCCCACATGTGCATCCGCATGCAGCCATGGGAAGCGGCGGTCCCGATCGAATAGTCCTTGTTCGTCCCGTGGATGCGGATACCCGACGCGTCCAGATTCAGGGCGCGCGTGCCGAGCGGGTTGCCCGGCCCGGGGGGTATGTACGCGGGCATGCTCTTGGCCCAGTCGCTGCCGGGGTTCGACCACGTGGGACGGTAGCGCTTCTGCACGATCTTGAACCAACCCAGCGGCGTCGGGAATTCCGGAGTGCCGACGGCGCACCGGTATGCCTTCTCGAGCGTCGTCCCGTTGTAGAGCGTGAGCGAGCGCTTGCTGCGCACGACGAAGATGGTCTTCTTGAGCGCGGCGTCGGTGATCCGCGGCTTGACCGGTATCTCGGTCAGAGCGACCGTCTTCCGGCCGTCCAGGAGCGCTGCGGTGACCGCTGCGACGGCGGCCGACTCCTCGATCGTCGACCCGTCCTTCGACTGCTTGAACTTGAGCGACTGCCCGACGACGTTGATCGTGGCGTCGACTGCGGCCACGGTGACCTGCGTCTTGATTCCCGTCGCCCAGGCGGCGAGCTTCGCGGAGTCGACCTTGAGTCGCGTCGCAACGTCGTGTCCGACGGGCGCGCCACTCACGCGCTGCCACACGCGCTCGGGCAGCGTGGAGTCCGCCTTCGGGTGTCCGGCCTCTGCGACCATGCTCGCGACGTCGACCTCCACGTACTCCTTGGGGTCGATCGAGACGGCGGTCCCGGCGAACGTCACCGACACCGGCTCGAGCAGCGGCCCCCGGACCTTGTCCTCGACGGTCTGGAGGGCCTTCTCGTAGGGCATGCCGCCGATCGGAACGCCGTCGACCGCCGCCCCAGCGGGCAGCACGGTGCGCGTCGCATAGTCGTCGACAGCAGCCCATGTGAATCCGACGGAGAAGATGGCGAGCGACGCGATCAGAAGAACCGCGAGGATCCTGGTCGAGAGCGAGTCGCGATACATGCAGTCCTCTTCCCCGGGGCCGTAGCACACGAATGATACCGCGCGGTCCATAGTGGCGTAAACTGAGGAAAGCGCAGGAAGGAGGGCCTGTCGGACCCTCCGCGCTCGGGTTGGGGGTCATGTGGAACGGCCGGTTCCCGAGACGGTCTATCGGGGGGACATAGCCAAACTGCTGGAGAAGGTCGACCGCGAGCGCGGGCTCGACCTCGCCCAGTATCGGCGAGCGTACGTCGAGCGGCGCATCGCGTCGCGTTTGCGTGCGCTCGGCATGCACACGTACCGGCAGTACTCCCGCTACATCGAGGATCACCCCGAGGAGTACGCCCGCATGCTCGACGCGCTCACGATCAACGTCACGGAGTTCTTCCGCGACCCTCCCGTCTATCGCCTGTTCCGGGACGAGGTCGTGCCGTCGATCGTCGATGCCAAGCGCAAGGGGCGTCAGCGGATCATCCGTGTCTGGTCCGCGGGCTGCGCGACGGGCGAAGAGGCGTACACGCTTGCGATGTGCTTCCACTCGGCGCTCGGTGCCGACGCTCCCGGGTTCATGTTGACCGTGACCGGCACCGACATCGATCCCGGGGCGCTTGCGGTCGCCGCGGCCAACCGCTACGACGTCGCGAAGCTCTCGCACATCCCCCGCGAGGATCAGGCCCGCTACGTCACGGTCTCCGGAGATACCTTCTCGTTCAAACCGGAGATCACGCGACTGGTGCGGTTCCGGCCCCTCAACCTGTTCCAGGACCCGCCGATCAAAGTCGTCGACCTGATCTTCTGCCGCAATGTGTTCACCTACTTCACACGGGAGCAGCAGGCGCGCGTGCTCGACTCCTTCTGCTCGGCGCTCGCGCGCGGCGGCCACCTCGTCCTCGGCCGGAGCGAGAAGATGGCACCCGGTGTCGTCGGGTGCTTCGACACCGTTTCTGGACGAGAGCGCATCTATCGGAAGCGCTGATCCGGCAGCCGCTCAGACCCACGGGCGGGACCACGCACGCTCCGTGCGCGCGCCCGCGTAGTGCGCGCGCTCTGTATACAGTAGAATCGCGTCAGGCAGGGGAGGGTCATCGCCGCGTGCGACGGCCGGATGAGGGAGGCGTGCGTGGCGCGACGCAACACGATCACGGTCCGGGAAAGCCTCGAGACCCAGTTCGCGATCAGGACATGGGCGACCATCGGCCCGGCGGTGCTGTTCGGGCTTCTCGTGTGCGCGGTGATCGCGTGGATCGTCTTCAAGCCCACGCCGTTCCACATGCTCGAGATGGTCGTCTTCGGCGGCATCGCGATGATCGTCGTCGCGGTCCCCGGTCAGATGGCGTGGAGCCGGGCCTTCCGCAGCCGTATCCTGGTGCCCCTGCGCGAGGTCGGCGAGGTGATGTCCTGTGCAGGCGAGGGCGATCTCACCGTTCGTGCCTCGATCCATAACCACGACGAGATCGGGGTGCTCACGGACGAGTGCAACCGACTCATCGAATCCCTCGGTGATATCGCGGGCAACGTGCGACGCTCCGCCGAGTCCGTCTCCGCGGCCGCCACCGAACTGTCGGCATCATCAGAGGAGATCAACTCCTCGACCATGGAGATCTCGACCTCCGTCCAGCAGATCGCGCACGGGGCCGAGCTGCAGTCCCGTAAGGTCGAGGAGACGACCAGCGCCGTCGAGGCGATCGTCGCCACGGTCAACACCGTCTCCGAGCAGGCCAACCAGGCCACGCTGATCAGTCAGGAGGCGGCCCGCTACGCAGCTCAGGGTCGCGAGGCGACCGACGAGGCCGTGAACAAGATCGCCGAGGTCCAGACGGCGATCGAGACGCTCGCCGCCTCCGTCGAGCTGCTCGGGCATCGTTCATCCGAGATCGGCAAGATCGTCGACGTCATCACCTCGATCGCCGACCAGACCAACCTCCTCTCGCTCAACGCGGCCATCGAGGCGGCCCGCGCCGGAGAGTCCGGGCGCGGGTTCGCGGTCGTGGCCGAGGAGGTCGGCAAGCTGGCCGAGGGTTCGGGCAAGGCGGCCGAGCAGATCGGCGAACTCATCAAGGAAGTGCAGACCGAGACCGCGAAGGCGGTCAAATACATGGAGATCGGCACGCGCGAGGTCGCGATGGGTACCCAGGTCGTGGGCCGCAGCGGCACCGTGCTCGCGGACATCACCGACGCAGTCCAGCGTACCGCCGGCCTCGCCGACCGCATCGCCGCCTCGATGGCTGAGCAGCGGGATCGCACGGTCGCTGTCGATCGAGCCATGCACGACATAGCTGCCGTGGTCGAGCAGAACGCAGCTTCGGCCGAAGAGACCGCCGCGGCGGCCGAGGAGCAGACCGCCTGTATGCAGGAGGTCTCGTCCTCGGCGCAGGATCTGGCCGATATGGCGCATCGACTTGAAGAGTCGGTGCACATCTTCCGCATCGAGGGCGATCGTTCGTGACGAGCGGGACCAGACAGTACGTCCTGTTCCGCGTCGGCGCCGAGTCCTACGGCCTCCCGATCGGGAGCGTCAGCGGGGTCATCCGATGGGAGGCGGCGACACCCGTCCCTCGTGCGCCTGCGGCCGTCGAGGGCGTGATCAACCTCCGGGGCCGCGTCATCCCGGTCGTCAATCTTGCAAAGCGCCTGCTGGGCACCGCTCTCACGCCTTCCTCGCATTCCCGCATCGTCGTCGCCGAGAGTGAGGCGGGGGCGGTGGGTCTCGCGGTGGATGCGGCCCTCGAGGTCGCCTCGATCAACATCGATGACATCATGCCGCCGCCTCAGACGGCGTTGTCGTCTGAGACCGCTGAGGCGTTCCAGGGCGTCGTTCACCATGGAGACCGGCTCGTCATCCTGCTGGACCTCGACCGTGCGCTTCCGCGAGCGGAGTACGAGGGCGCGCAGGCCGAGCAACCGGAGGGGGAGGGCTAGATGTCGAGGACCATCCTCGTCGTGGACGATGCCGCATTCATGCGGATGATGATCCGCGACATCCTGTCCAAGGAGGGCTACCTCATCCAGGAGGCCGTCAACGGACGCGACGCCGTGGACAAGTACGAGGAGCTGCGGCCCGACCTCGTCACGCTCGACATCACCATGCCCGAGATGAACGGGCTCGACGCGCTTCGCGCGATCAAGGGGATCGACAAGGACGCGCGAGTGCTCATGGTGAGCGCTATGGGGCAGCAGAAGATGATCGTGGAGGCACTCGAGGCCGGGGCGATGGACTTCCTCGTGAAGCCGTTCCAGCCGACCAAGGTGCTGGAGACCGTCAAGAAGTGTCTGCAGTCCGCCCCGCGCTAGGGGGCTGAGGCTCACCGATGCCGGCCATACGCGTCCTTGTCGTCGACGACTCGGCACTCATCCGCCAGATGCTGACGCATGCCCTCAGTCTGGATCCACGCATCGAGGTCGTGGGTATCGCGCGCAACGGTGTGGAGGCAGTCGAGCGAGTCCGGGATCTCCATCCCGATGTCGTCACGCTCGATGTGCAGATGCCCGAGATGGATGGCCTGGACGCCCTTCGCTACATCCACCGGGACTCGCAGGCCCGAGTGCTCATGCTCTCCTCTATGGATGACCCGGATACGACGTACCAGGCGCTGTCTGCAGGCGCGGTGGACTTCATCCCCAAGCCGAAGCAGGGCTTCGCGACATCGCTGTCAGAGCTCTCCGACTATCTGATCAAGAAGATCAAGACGGCGTACCGCATCTCGCCGGAGAAGCGACGCGCGGCGGGTGCCGCGAGTCGCGGCGCGACCAATCTCATCATGCCCGCCGTGCTCCTGCCGCCCGGATCGATGCAGGATCCGCAGCGTATCGTCGCGTTGGCGGCATCGACCGGCGGCCCACCCGCTCTCGAGGAGGTCTTCTCCGGGTTGCCCGGCGATGTCTCCGCCGCGTACGTCGTCGTTCAGCACCTGCCTGCGGGCTTCACGGCCTCGCTCGCGCGCCGACTTGGCCGCATCAGCGGGATCTCCGTCGTCGAGGCTGAGAATGGTATGCGGGTGGAGGCGGGCAGCGCCTATATGGCGCCGCACGGTACGCATATGCGGGTCGAGGGTCGGCCCGGCCGGCTGACTCGACTGGTGTTGGAGGACGGCCCGAACCTGCACGGCGTCAAGCCGTCCGCCGATCCGCTGTTCGAGAGCGCCGCAGCGGACTTCGGAGCCAAGGCGACGGGCGTGGTACTGACGGGTATGGGTTCCGACGGGGCCAGGGGGCTGCTCGCCATCAAGGATGCAGGAGGGCGCACCATCGCCCAGGACGAGGCGACATCGACCGTGTGGGGCATGCCCGGTGCCGCCGTCAAGCTTGGCGCCGCGCAAGTGGTCGTTCCGCTGGAGCGCGTCGCCACAGAGGTGCGCCGCAGTGTTCGAGAGGGGCTCTGATATGACCGACGACGGCCTGGACATGCAGGCGTACCGCGACATCTTCCTGCAGGAGAGTGCGGAGTATCTGCAGAGCATCGTCGACGGACTCATCAAGCTCGAGGCCGACCCCGACGATCTCGAGCCGGTCGAGGCGGTCTTCCGGGGTGCCCACAGCCTCAAGGGTATGTCGGCTGCGATGGGTTACGAACGAACTGCCGATCTGACACACAAGATGGAAAGTCTCATGTCGACCGTCCGGAATCGGGAGCAGGCCGCCGACGGTGAGCTGATCGACCTCATGCTCCGCGCCACGGACACGCTGCGCATCCTCATCGACGACGAGATGAACGGACGCGGGGACGTCGACCCCGCCATGCTTGTCGAGGCTCTGGCCCAGCGCGCCACCGCGCCGACGGTCGCCGTGGCCGAGCCGACCGCGGTGGAGGCCGCCGCGGCCGCCTACGCCGACGGCGACCTGATCCTTGCCAAGATCGCGCTCGAGGACGCATGCGTTCTCAAGTCCGTTCGCGCCTACATGGTCATCAAACGCCTGAGCCACATGGGCCACGTGGTCGAGACGCATCCGGACGCGCGGGACATCGAGGATGAGAAGTTCGAGAGAAGCTTCGAGGTGCTGGTACGCACGAAGCAGACCCCGGAGCAGGTGGCCGACGCTGCCCGGTCCGTCAACGAGGTCGAGTCGGCGACCGCCGCTCGGGTCGTCACATCCGAGCCCTCCATGCCGGCCGCCGACAGGGATCGGGCGTTCGGTCGTGCGGCGAAGGCCATCCCGAAGCTGTCCGAGACCCAGACGGTGCGTATCGCCATCGGTCACCTCGACAACATGGTCGATCTGGTCGGGGAGCTCGTCATCGCTCGTTCCCGGCTCGAGAATCTTGCGTCCCGGCTGTCCGACCGCGATGTGCATGACGCGCTCGAGGACCTGCACCGCATCTCCGCCGACCTCCAGCACGAGGTCATGCAGACCCGCATGGTTCCTGTCGGCAACATCTTCAGCCGGTTCCCGCGGATGGTGCGCGACCTCGCGCGCGACCTGGGCAAGGACATCCTCTTCGATATGGACGGGCTCGACATCGAGCTCGATCGCACCGTGCTCGATGAGATCGGCGACCCGCTCGTCCATCTTCTGCGCAACGCGATCGACCATGGCATCGAGAGCGCGGGCGAGCGAGCAGCGGCGGCCAAGGCGGCGCGCGGGCGCGTGACACTCTCCGCGTTGCGTGAGCGCGATCGCGTGCTCGTCAGCGTGACGGACGACGGCCGGGGCATGGACATCGACCGGATATGGATGAAGGCATGCGAGAAGGGCATCGTGACGCCCGACCGTCGCGGGGAGTTCAACGACGAGGACGTGCTCCTGTTGACGTGTACGTCGGGCTTCTCGACCACTGACGTCGCGACGAAGGTCTCGGGACGCGGCGTCGGGATGGACGTCGTCCGAGGCAAGATCGAGTATCTGGGTGGTTCGCTGACCATCCGGACCCGCCGTGGCGAGGGCACCGAGTTCGTCCTGGCGCTCCCCTTGACCCTCGCGATCATCCAGTCGCTGCTGATCAGTTGCGGCGACCAGGTCTACGCCGTCCCGCTCGGGGCGGTGACCGAGGTATTCGCATACGGCGAACTGCCGGTCGACACGGTCGAGTCAGGCCCGGTGCTCACACTCCGTGATGAGCGCGTCGTGCCCTTGTACCGGCTCGACTCGCTCATCGGCGGGAGCGATGACCCGCTGCGGCCTCCCGGTCCGGGCGAGCATGTCGTGCTCATCGAGACCGGCGATTCCGCTCGGGCACTCACGGTCGGCGGGATGGTCGGTCGCCAGGAGATCGTCATAAAGCCCCTGTCACGCGTCTTCCGCTCGGTTCGCGGATTGGGCGGCGCGACGGTGCTCGGCGACGGAAGCGTCGCGCTGATCCTGGACCCGCGGACGCTGTTCACGATGGCGGACGGTGTGCGATGAGGATCGAGCAGCTCAACGAGATGCAGCTCGACGCGCTCCGCGAGACCGGAAGCATCGGTGCGGGCCACGCCGCCACCGCGCTGTCGCAACTCGTCGGCCACGGCATCGAGATCGACGTGCCGATCCTCGAGATCATGGAGATCGGCGATGTACCGGAGCTCTTCGGCGGCCCGGAGACGCTCGTGGCGGCGGCGTATATGAGGCTTCTGGGCGATATCGGCGGCTCGATGTTGTTCGTCGCACCGCGGAGCTCCTCTCTGGCGCTGGTCGACCTGATGCGCGCGAGGCCTGTCGGGACCGCCAAGTCCTTCGGCGCCGAAGAAGAGGCGCTCGTGACCCATGTCGCATCCATCCTCGTCTCGGCCTATGTCGCTTCGATCGGTCGACTCGCGGACCTGAGCCTCCTGCCCGCGCGTCCGGCCTTCGCACTCGACATGGCGGGTGCGCTCTTGGAGGCGGTCACCTCCGAGGCGGGTATGCAGGCCTCCAGAGCGGTCCTTCTCCGCACCCGCTTCTTCGACAGCGAGGTCGCGGTGGACGCGTACCTGTTCTTCCTGCCCGACGCCACCGGACTCGAGGTGCTGCTCGGGCGCCTCGGCGTCGCGTAGCGCGGGTCTTGACGTGACACCCGGCGGCCTCGAACCGTACAACGACGCACGGCACGTGATCGTGGGCGTGGGGGAGGCCGCGCGCGCCGAGCATCCTCAGATGCTGGTGACACAGGCCCTCGGCTCATGCGTCGGCCTCACGCTGTGGGATCCGATGGTCAGGATCGGCGGGATGGCGCACATCATGCTTCCAACCTCACAGGACTCGAATCTCCTCGGGCATCCGAGTCGGTTCGCGTCCACGGCAGTACCGCTCCTGGTCGAGATGTTGCTGGAGGCGGGTTGTCCCAAGCGCCGGCTGATTGCGAAGCTCGCCGGCGGGTCCGCGATGTTCAAGGGCGTCGACGGCGTGAGCATCGGCGGACGCAACATCGCTGAGGTGCGGGCCAGGTTGGAGTCCCTGGGCATTCCCCTGCGGGCGGAGGACACCGGCGGCTCGCACGCCCGCACTATCGAACTGCACCTCGACACAGGTATCCTGCTCGTGCGGAGCTACACATACGGGTTGCGGTCGATCTGACATGGCCTATGGGACGGACATGAGAGTGCGATCGGTTGACTGATGCCATGGAGAACGCTGCGTCCACGGGATTGCGCCCGGGTCGCCTGAGTATCGCCATCGTGGGCGGGAGCCTGCGGTCGGCGTCTATTCTGCGTCTCCTCAACGAAGTCGAGAACCTGTCGGTCGTCGCGGTCGCCGACCCGAATCGCCTGGCTCCCGGGCTTCGCCTTGCCGAAGACCTCGGCATATTCACGACACCGGATGTCACCGAGCTGTATCAGGTACCCGGGCTCGACATCATCGTCGATCTGTCGGAGGACGCGACCACCCGGGCCCAACTCTTCGAGCAGAAGCCTGCGGGTGTCGAGCTCATAGGCGCGCGCGGCTCGGAGATGGTCTGGGACCTCCTCATCGCCAAGAAGCGCGGCGAGGAGCAGGAGAAGCTCTTCGTCGAGCTTCAGGTCGCATACGACAAGATCCGCAGCCACGAGCGGAAGTTGCAGTCCGGTAAGGAAGCCCTCGAGAAGGCGAACGAGGAGCTCGAAAGTCGCCTGGCCGAGATCTTCTTCACCCATGAGTTCTTCAAGGCACTCACATCGTTCTCGTCTGTCGACGACGTCACCTCGCTCATCGTCGACGGGGCGAACGGCATCCTCGGCGCCGAGATATCCTGTGTCTATCTGCTCGACAACGAGCGCTGGATGCTGTGCCTCGCCGCGAGTCAGGGGCGCTCCGAGGAGTACTTCGTCCAAGAGATCCCGGTCAACGAGACCATCCTCGGCCAGGCGTATGATTCCGCCGCCGCGCAGGAGGCGGACATCCCGCCGAACTCGCCTTCGGCCCGATGGGTCAAGGACGTTTCCGACCTTCGTTCGCACGCCGCCATCTCGCTTCGCACCGGTGATCACGTCTTCGGCGTCCTCGCCGTCGGCTCGGCGACCCTCCGTGAGTTGACGCCGGCGGAGATCGACCGCCTCCAGGTGATCGGGAACCAGAGTTCGCTCGCTCTTCAGAACGCGCTGCTCCATGAGGAACTCGAGCGGCTGTCTGTCACGGACCGCCTGACCGAACTCTATAATCACGGGTACTTCCAGCAGCGTCTCGACGAGGAACTGGGCCGCGCTACCCGGTTCGGACATCCGCTGTCGCTGATCATGATCGACCTCGACGACTTCAAGCAGTTCAACGATGCGTACGGTCACCCACGGGGGGACCGTGTCCTCCAGGCCGTCTCGGAGCGCATCAGGGCCAACCTGCGCGAGATCGACGTCGCCGCGCGTTACGGCGGCGAGGAGTTCGTCATCGTCCTGCCCGAGACCGACACCGAGGGAGCGTTCGCGGTCGCGGATCGGATCCGGGCCGGGGTCGAGCGACTCGACTTCATCGGTGCCGAGGGCGCGCCTCCCGTCAACAAGACCATCTCTGTCGGTGTGGCGACGTTCCCCCTGCACGCTCCCACGCAAGGCAGGCTCATCGAGGCGGCCGACAAGGCGATGTACGGGGCCAAGCGGAGCGGCAAGAACGCCGTCCACATAGCCGGCGGCTAGCGCTCCGTAGCTCGTGTTCCTCACTCCGTCCGCACCGGTCCCGTTCGTCTGCCGATTACGACCCTCTGTCGCATCGGCGTGAATCCACATAAAGTGAATGAATTCACAAGACGATAGAAGTCACTGAACTGGTTTCACCAAACGCGTTCTGGCGATAGCATGGTGGACGAGCCGGTGCCTGATCGGGCGCGCGGCCACCGTATCGGGAGTGTGACGGCATGAGCCTGCAGCGGGCGCTGGAGCGCCTCCCCGGGGACCGCGGCACTGAGGCCGCGATCCGCGAGGTGCTCGAACTCATGCGCATCCACGTCCGTGAATCGCTGTCCGCTCCCGAGGTCGCCCGCCGCCTGGAGAGGCCGGAGCCGACCATCTCCGTGATACTATCGACGCTGGCCGACGGCTACGTGTTGCGCACCGAGGACGCCCTGTACCGATACGAGCCCGATGCTCTCGTCGACTTGGATGTCCAGCGCTATCTGCGCCGTGTGGCCACCCATTCCGCCCATGTGCAGCAGAACGTGGCGAAGTTCCGCGATCGGTACGGGTACCGCTAGAAGCCCTCGCGGCCTGCGGTCCCTGCCGGGACCTGAGGGGTATCGTGAGACCCATCCGCAAGGGCGACCGCGGCGCGGCCGTAGAAGATGTCCAGCGCAGATTGTTGACCTTAGGCGCCGCCCTTGGCGCGGCGGGGGTCGATGGCGTATTCCTCGGCGCGACCTACTCGGCGGTCGTCTCCTTCCAGAAAGAGCGAGGCCTGGCAGAGGACGGCGAGGTCGGCCCCGAGACGTGGGCGGCACTCGTGGACGCCACGTTCCGGCTCGGCGACCGCCTGATCTATCTGCGCTTCCCCTACCTGCACGGCGCCGACGTCCGTGCACTCCAGTCCGCGCTCAATGCACTCGGGTTCGTATGCGGTGAACCGGACGGGATCTTCGGTGCGTTCACCGAGCGGGCGGTCAGGGAGTTCCAGGCCAATTCGGGCCTCGCCGCTGACGGCATAGCGGGCCCCGACACCGTACGGGCTGTCGAGCACCTTCGTCATGTGTGGGTGGACAAGAATGCCGATCCACCGGCCGCCCTGCGCGCGGCCCCGGCCCGCAGTGCCGAGTGCCTGCGGAGGACGTCCGTCTCCGTGGACTGCTCGCCCGCAGCCGTCAGGCTGGCTGAGCGCCTCGTGAACACGGCACTCGCGGCGGAACCGCTCGCCCGCGTGACCTCGGGTGAGTCCGCCGGATCGGACGGTCTGACTCTGGCGATCGACATCCCCCCCGGGCCGGGCACTCCGGTGGTCGTGGTCGCTGACGGTGGGCCGTCGTTGGCCCGCCGACTGGCCGCAGCGATCGCCGCGGGTGGGGCGCCACCGACGCGGATCTGCCTCGCGATCGACGACGTTCCGAGCGACGAGCACGGGCTCCAGGCGATCGCCGTCGCCCTCCTTGATGGAGTGTGCGCGGGCATCGTGAGCCTCGGGAACCCTGTGGTACCATAGCCGAGTTTGTTTCGACCGACCCCCCGACGGACGTGAAGGAGGGGACGACCTTGAGCACACGGAAGCGGCTCGTCGCCGCAGCCCTCGCGTGCGTCATCCTCATCGCCGCCACTCCGGCGTCGGCGACCCCGATCAACGACAAACGCGAGCAGGCCAAACGGGTGAAGGCCCAGGTCGACGTGTTCGACCAGAAGCTCGAGATAGCGACCGAGGATTACAACGTCGCGGCCGAGCGCTACGGCGACCTGAGCGCGAAGGTCGCCGCGGTGAAGGCCCGACTGGCCAAGATCGGCAAGAAGACGTCGGTGCTTCAGACCAGTCTCAACACCCGTGCGTCGAGCATGTACAGGTCGGGACCGCTCGGCGTCCTCGACGTTCTGTTCGGTGCCGCCACCTTCGAGGACTTCGCGACGACCTGGGATGTCCTCAACGATCTCAACAAGCAGGATGCGCGCGGAGTGGCGGAACTGAAGAGCCTCCAGTCACAAGAGGTGGAAGCCAAGCAGCAGCTGGACACCGCCCGCGGCGAGGCGCGCAAGGTCTTCGACACCATGAAGTCGCGGAAGCGTTTCGTCGAGGGCGAGTTGCGCAAGCGCAGCGCGATGCTTCGTGGACTGGAGTCCGAGATCGCGGCGCTGGAGGCGGCGGACCGCGCCCGGCGTGCCGCTGCGGCGAGAGAGCACGGCGGCGGCGGGGGCGGCGGCGGGTGGGACTACGGCGACCCGGTCCGCGCACCGCGCAGCGGTGTGGTGCAGATCGCGATGAAGTATCTGGGCGCCCGCTATGTATGGGCCGCCGCGGGCCCGCGCACGTTCGACTGCTCGGGCTTCACGATGTTCGTCTACGCACAGGTCGGCGTCCGACTGCCGCACTCGTCGCGGGCGCAGATCAACTGCGGGGAACGCGTGAGCCGCGCCAATCTCAAACCGGGCGACCTCGTCTTCTTCGGCAGCCCCATACATCACGTCGGCATGTACATAGGTGGCGGCCAGATGATCCACTCGCCCCACACCGGCGACGTCGTGAGTATCGACTCGATCGACCGCGGCAATTACTCCGGAGCGTGTAGGCCGTAGCGCCCGTCGCCCCGCACAGCACTGCTGTGAGCCGTTCAACATGCGGCACCGGCTTTGTACGATAATGGGACGCGCACGGTGGAGATGGTCTCGCTCGCGAAGGACGGCGACCCTATGGCGGAGATCGACGGTCTGCTCAAGATGATGGCCGACCAGGGGAGTTCCGACCTGCATCTCAAGGTCGGTAGCCCTCCTGCTGTCCGGCTCAACGGCAAGCTCGTGATCATGCGCGACATCCAGCCGCTCACGCCCGAGATCACGCACCGTCTCGCGACAGGCATGATGGACGAACGACAGGTCGCCAGCTTCGACAACCACCCCGAGATCGACTTCGCCTACTCTCTGGCCGGCGTCGGGCGTTTCCGGGTCAACGTCTTCCACCAGCGCGGCTCGGTCGCCATGACCCTGCGCCGCGTCTCGACCGAGCGTCCGAGCTTCGCCGAGCTGGGGCTGCCGTCCGTCGTGCAGCAGCTCGCGAACGAGCCGCGCGGACTCGTGCTGGTCACCGGCACGGCCGGATCCGGCAAGACGACCACGCTCGCGGCGATGATCGACCACATCAACACGACCCGTGAAGGCCACATCGTAACCATCGAGGACCCGATCGAGGTCCTGCACCGCGACGACAAGTGCATCGTGAACCAGCGCGAGATCGGGATCGACACGGAGAGCTACGCCGACGCCTTGCGTCACGTCGTGCGGCAGGATCCGGATGTCATCCTCATCGGTGAGATGCGCGACCACGAGACGGTCTCGGCAGCACTCACCGCCGCTGAGATCGGCAACCTCGTCTTCTCGACGCTGCACACGATCGACGCGACCGAGACGATCAACCGCATCATCGAGTTCTTCCCGCCCTACCAGCAGAAGCAGGTCCGGCGCAGGCTCGCCTCGACGCTCAAGGGCATCATCTCGATGCGCCTGATCCCGTCGATCAACGGCGGGCTGGTCCCGGCGGTCGAGGTCCTCGTCATGACCGGCACGATCCGGGAGTACATCCTGGACAACGAGCAGACCTACAAGATCCGCGACGCGATGGACGAGGGCGAGTACTACGGTATGCAGACCTTCGACCAGGCGCTGCTCCGCCTCTATCAGGAGGGCCGCATCACGCTCGACGATGCGATGTCCATGGCCGCCAACGCTCACGACTTCAAGATCAAGGTGCGCCAGCTGGGCGTGACGCCTCAGCAGGCGGCGGAGTCGGGCATCTACTAGCGGGCGTCGGGATCCGGGGGGCGCCGGGTGTGCTCCCGGCGTCTGTTGCGCACCGCGACGCCGAACAGTGCCGCACAGATGCCGACCGCGGAGCCGATGACATCGGTCGCCCAGTCGAGCGGGTCCGCCGTGCGCAGCGGGACGAACGTCTGGTGGTACTCATCCGAGACGGCGTAGGCGCCGCAGATCAGCAGGGCCGTGAAGGCCGCGCGAGGTGTGACCGACTCGTGGTCGAGTGCGAGCACGAGCAGGGTGCCGAGGATCGCGTACTCGCCGAGGTGCCCGACGACGCTGTATCCTCCCGGGAGGCGAGAGCCGGGAATGGAGCTTCCCGCGAAGATCACGCCGGCCCACACCGCGGCCGGGGCGAAGCGGAGCGCTGCGAATGTGTGTACTCGTGGGCGGTCCATGCGTGGGAGTCTAGCACCGCCCTCTCCGCAGGGTGTGGCGCGGGGCGCAGCATGACAACGGGTTGACGCGCCGTTCGTCGGATGCGACCGTGCGAGGACGCGCCGCACGTCACAGGGAGTCATGTGGATCGTCGTACCGCGCTCGCCGCCGTCACCGCCTCAGCCGCATGCTTCGCCACGCTCGGGATCCTCACGAAGTGGGCGTTCGCCTACGGTGCTGAGCCACTGTCGCTGCTGGCGGTTCGCTTCGCTGTCGCGGCGATCGTGATGGGGTTGGCGCAGGCGATACGCAGCCCCGGTTCGCTCCGCGTGACCGGGCGCGACCTGCTCGTCTTCCTGGGGCTCTCCCTCACCGGCTACGGGGCCGCGTCCCTGTGCTACTCGTTCGCGGTCCGAGAGATCGGACCCTCGGTCACGACCGTGATGCTCTACACCTACCCGGCGCTCGTCTCGGTCATCGGGTGGTTGTTCCTTCGGGAGAGTTTCCCGCCACGGCGTATCGCGGCGGTGCTGCTGACGTTTGCAGGGTGCGCGCTCGTCGCCGATGTGTTCGCCGCATCCGGAGCCCTCAATGCCCGCGGCCTGTTGCTCGGGCTCGGGGCGGGGCTCGGCTACGCCGTGTTCAACGTGTTGTCATTCCGGGCACTCGGACGTACGCCACGGCTGACGCTCATGGCGTACACCTTCGGGTTCTCCGCGATCGGCCTCGGAGCGGTCGCCGCGCTGCGCGGTGCCCCCGGGGCGCTGTCCGTGTGGCAGTGGCAGGCGTGGGCTTCCCTTGCGCTCATCGTGGCGATACCGACGTTCGCGGCGGTCATGCTTTACCTCGGCGGCATGAAGGGTATGGGCGCCGCGCAGGCCGCGGTCGTATCGACCCTGGAGCTCCCCTTCACGGTGCTGCTCGCGACGATGGCCTTTCCCGATGAGCGACTGACGCTGGTGCAGACGCTCGGTGCCGCGATCGTCCTGGGCGGGGTCGTCCTCGCTGAATGGGGCGCGGCGCCGGGAGAGGTCGACGGCGCGCCGGTCGTCTGAGCGCCTGTCGGGCTACCGGGACAGGAGCAGGAAGAGCCACCCACGCGCCAACCACGCAGCGAACTCGACGGCGAGTTGACCGCCGAACGCCCATGCGATCGAGTTCACGGCGTCGCGTCTCGAGGTCCCGATCGCTTCGAGGTTCACGAAGGTCAGCCACGCGGATCCGGCCAACGCAAGGATGTCGAGTGGTGCGGCCCACGCGAACACGTAGGGCAGCAGTGCGGCTCCCCAGGCGGCCTCGACCCCGCGACGGTCGTTCGTGATCGACCGCGGGAGGGTGAGCCTGAGCAGGAGCAGCCGCACGAGCGCCCAGGCTGCGAGCCAGCCCACGTACGCAGCGCGCGACGGCCAGGTGGTCCCGAAGAGCGCTCCGGCGCCGAGCGAGACGGCGGCGCCCAGAGCGAGGGCGGTCACTCCCGCGTTGACGAGGTGCCTCCGGTGCGCGGCGTCGGCATCGCGCAACGCGCCGACAGGTCGGCGGACGTAGGCGGTCGTGAGCGCGGCGGTCAGCGCCGGTCGAAACGCCTCGAGTGCGCGCTTCGAGGTCGCGGGCGAACGCCATCCGAAGGCACGGGACAGCGCGCGCCGCCACACCCTCCAGACGACGGTGACCGGTGTCGCGTCAGCGCGTCCCTGGGGGGCGTCTGCCGGGCCTCGAGGCTCCGTCGTATCGGGTTCAGGCCGTGCTACCATGTGCTCGTTCAGCTCCGTGCCGGGTGGGGACGCGTACGAGGATACCGCAGTCGTGCGATCGGCCGGCATCGGCGCAGTCGGTACGGGGTTCGCTGTTCATCGGCACGCGTGACGTTCTCCGCATGCTTTGGGGCGTGGTGGGTGACAACCTCAAGACGGCTCGTCAAGATCCTGCGCGTCCCGGCCGTCATACTCGGCGCGCTGGTCGTCGTCTTCCTCGGTGCGGGGTTCTACCTGTACCTGTTGTCCCAAGGCCTTCCCGACCTCGCCTCGGCGTCGCAGGGGCTCGCTGCGGCCCGTACCTCGATCGTCTACGCATCCGACGGCAGCGTGCTCGCCGAGTGGCATGGCGAGCAGGATCGAAAGGTCGTCCCCCTCGGCACGATCCCGAAAGCGATGCGGGATGCGGTCGTCGCCGCCGAGGACCCGCGTTTCTATGAGCATCACGGTGTGGACACGGAGGCGATCTCGCGTGCGCTGCGAGGTGAGGGCGGCGGCTCGTCGATCACCCAGCAGCTCGTACGACTTCTGTATGCGGAGTCGGATCGTTCGTTCACCACGAAGGTCCGGCAGGCTCTCAGTGCGTACCAGCTCGACTCCCGCACCTCGAAGGACAAGGTTCTCGAGGCCTATCTGAACATGGCCTACTTCGGCCAAGGTCGTTATGGCGTCGAGAGTGCCGCCCGCGGCTACTTCGGGAAGCCTGCATCGGCACTCTCCGTATCGGAGTCGGCCCTGCTCGCGGGACTGATCAAGTCGCCGGCGACCTACGCCCCCTCCCGTGATGTCGAGGCCGCGATCGGTCGGCGCAACGAGGTCCTCGATACGATGCGCGACCTGGGGCTGATGTCGAGCGAACAGGAGGTCGCGGCGCGAGTCGCGAGCCTGACGGTGGTGCCGCCGGCCGACTCAGCGAAGGTCGCCCCGTACTTCGTCGAGTATGTGAAGCAGGATCTCCTGGACCGGTTCGGTGCGAAGCGGGTCTATACGGGCGGTCTTCGCGTATACACCTCGCTCGATCCCGCAACCCAGAAGAACGCCGAGTCAGCCGTGGCCACCATCCTCGACCGCCGCGGCGACCCTGAGGCGGCGCTCGTCAGCATCGATCCGCACACGGGGCGCATCCTCGCGATGGTCGGGGGTCGTGACTTCGCGAAGGAGCAGTTCAATCTGGCGACGCAGGGGCGCAGGCAACCGGGAAGCGCGTTCAAGCCGTTCGTCCTGGTCGCTGCGCTCGAGAGTGGGGTCAGCCCCGACCGCCGTTTCGCGACAGCGCCGTTCTCGGTCCGGGTCAAGGACGGCACATGGCGCGTCGAGAACTACGAGAACAGCTTCCCGTCGAGCCGAATAACCCTGCGTGCCGCGACCAACTACTCCGTGAACGCCGTCTACGCCCGCCTCGTGATGGAGGTAGGTCCGGATAAGGTGGTCGATGCCGCACGCCGCATGGGCATCACATCGCCGCTCGAGGCGAATCCCGCGATAGCCCTCGGCGGGCTATCGCGGGGCGTGTCTCCGCTCGAGATGGCCTCAGCGTACGGGACACTCGCCGCGGGGGGTATGCGCGTCCAGCCGTTGGCCGTCGTACTCGTGACCGACGACAAGGGCGCGAGGCTCTACGAGCCGAAGGTGACGCCGAAGCGAGTGCTGCAGCAGACGATCGCTGCGCAGGCCTCGGGCATGCTGCACGACGTCGTCGAACGCGGCACCGGTGTGAACGCGCGGTTCGGCGCTTGGGCCGCCGGCAAGACCGGTACGACGCAGAGCTACCGTGATGCCTGGTTCGTCGGCTACACAGGCGACGTCGTCACGTCGGTCTGGGTCGGCTATCCGCAGGCCCAGGTCGACATGCTGAACGTCCACGGCATGAAGGTGGCCGGCGGGACGTTTCCCGCGCAGATATGGAGCCGCTTCATGGCCCGGTTCACGTCGGTCTCTGCCGCTGCACCGGCCGTGGAGTCATCCGCTGCGGCGCCGGCCACGCTCACCGCCGGGGCGAGGTCCGATTCCGGTGTGGTGCACGTGCGCATCTGCCGCGACACGTTCCTGCTGGCGAATGAACGGTGTCCCAACGTGGCAGAGGTCGACCTGCCGGTCGACCTCGTGCCGAAGTCGGTATGCCGCAAGCACTGAGCGTGACCGCCCTCTACGCGCGCTGTGATCCTCCGCGCATGACGAGCGTGCGCACGAACCACGGCGTCTTGAGTCCGATCGCGCGTTCCGGGCACAACTCCTGGCAGCAGTAGCAGCGGATGCAGCTGTCATAGTCGAAGGATGGTGTGCGGTCGGACATCGTGATCGCGGCGACCGGACAGTTCTTCTCGCAGGTGCGGCACGACGTGCACGCGGCGCGGTGCTCGAGGATCGGTCGCGAGGCCATGCGCTTGCGCATCCAGCGCCCGATCCCCGGGGGCATCCTTCGCGACAGATCCTGTACGGGCCGGGCGAAGTCAGCGACAGCGACGTCGCGCCACGGTGTTCCCGCGACCCGGACCTCGTCAGCGCTGCTCGGCCCGAGTCCCCGTCCGTTCGCCGCCCGGTTGGTGTAGACGTCCATCGGGTCGAAGCCGACGATGGCCGATGCGACCACGTCGAGGGCGATCGCGTCAGCTGAGGCCAGCACGACTCCGACGTGACGCGGAGTGCCGCCGCTCGGTCCGTCTCCCTCCATGCCGATGACGCCGTCCATGATCGACAGGTCGGGGGAGCAGGCGAGCAGCAGGTCGACGAGCATCTCCGCGAAGTCGGTACGATCCGGAACCTTCACATGGAACTGCGCCTTCTCGAGGCCCGGAATGCAGCCGAACAGGTTCTTCACCGCACCGGTGAACATCATGAAGCCGTGCGTCTTGAGTCGCGGGAGATCGATGAGCACGTCCGCCTCGACGGCCTCGCGGCCGAGGTTGAACGAGGTATAGAGCTTTCCGCCCGGGGCCGGCACGCGCACGACGGCTTCGTCGAGCAGAGAGAGTCGCGCACCTTCCTCGCGCGCGACCGCCGCGAGCCCGCTCGTCTCGAAGATCGCCTTCGCGGAGGCGGGCGTCGTCCTGCCGCCCGGGCTGTCGCCGATGGCGATGTCGCGGGCGCCCGCCGCCTTTACTGCGCGAACCACGGCGCGAACGAACTCGGGGTGCGTCGTGACGGCGCGGTCGGGTTCCGCCTTCATGAGGAGGTTCACCTTGAGGAAGACTGAGTCGTTCTCGCGGACGAATGCCGCCATCCCGCCGAGCGGCGCGAGTGCCCTCTCGAG
Source organism: Coriobacteriia bacterium (assembly GCA_030652345.1). Next base: position 3,576 of record JAUSAU010000086.1, on the reverse strand, counting down.
GGAGGACTCGATCTCCATTATGGCGTAGGTGTCACACCGTTCGATGCCGACGATCCTGTGCTCGGTCACCCGGCGACCTCGGTCAAGCGTGCCTCGACCGCCCGCAGAATGGCCGGATACGAGACCGCGCCGTCATAGACGGCGGCCCCGTCGATGAACGTGACCGGGTAGATGAGGCCCCGCTCCGCGATGACTGCGATCTCAGACGGGCTGAGCGTCCTGCTCGACTCGGTCGTCGCGTCGACGTATTCGATCGACGCACGTTCGCCGAATCGGCTGGTCATCTCGGCCTTGATAAGGGCTGTGATCTCCTCCGGAGACCATGAGGGCCCTCATCCGCCGCTGAAGCAGTTCGTCTCAGCCGGATAGTCGAACACCTGTACTTTGATCACGTGGTCACTCCCTTGTCGGTCATGGTAACTGCACGTCGCGGGCAGGCGCGAACACACACCCCGCACCCGGTACACCGTTCAGGGTCGATCTCGTAGGCTCCCGCGAAGGCGCCGGAAGAGATCATGGTGACCGCACCCCGCGGGCATACGCGACGGACCGGGCACCCCGGGGACCTGTCGCATGCAGTCGTCCCGATAGTCGCGAGCATCACTGCCGATTCTCCGTTCTGCGGCCTGCATCCTACCTCGGAATCATACCCAAGGGGGTATGCAAATGCAATGCCTACCGCTTGCGGATAGCCCCGCCCGGCGGTGCTATCATGGCGCCGGGGCGTTCGCAGCAACGTATGCACCGGACGGGGAGGTCATTTCACGTGAGCCGTACGAACGACGCCACGGGGCGCAGGTTGCTCCTCATCATGACGATGCTCGGACTCGGCCTGGGAATCGTCTTCGCTGTCTTCGCGGGGCTCTTCGTCACCTACAAGAGCCCGATCGCCGCCGCCGGATTCGGCGTCATGTGCCTCGTCGCGGGCTCCGGACTCGGGGTCGGGTGCTGGTTCGTCTCGCGCAAGACCTCCGAGACGGTGCTCAAGGGGATCATCGACAACGCCGGCAGCACGCTCGGGGTCGCCACGCACGATGCTGCCGGGATCGACGAGGCGCGAGTCGAGCTGACCCGCGTTTTCGAGAACGTGACCGGGATGATCGCGCAGCTCCGCAGTGCCAACGTGCGTCTGCGCGGGCTCGCGTCGGAGATACTGGCTGCCACAGAGCAGTCCGTCGCCGGTGCTGCCGAGCAAGCAGCGGCGGTCACCGAGACATCCGCCACGCTCGAGGAGCTGGCGCAGACCAGCAAGCAGATCGCGGAGAACTCCGAGTCGGTCGTACGTGTGGCCGAGCGCACGCTCGCGAGTGCCGAGGAGGGCATGACGTCGGTCTCGGACACCGCGGCCGGTATCGAGGAGATCAGGGTCACGACACTACAATCCTCGGACCGGATCCTCCAGCTCGGCGAGCGCAGCCAGGAGATCGGCCGCGTGCTGACGATCATCGATGAGATCGCCGAGCAGACGAAGATCCTCGCGCTCAATGCGGCGATCGAGGCCGCGCGAGCCGGTGAGGCCGGCAAGGGCTTCGCCGTCGTCGCGGGTGAGATCAGGAAGCTCGCCGACTCGGTCACCGAGTCCACGCAGGAGATCGGTCGGGTCGTGCGCGAGATACAAGCATCGACCTCCGCGCTGGTCATGTCGACCGAGAAGGCGGCCAAGAAGGTGGAGGAGGGCAAGGAGCTCGCCCACAAGACCGCCGACGCGCTCGATCGCATCGTCGCGCAGGTCGAGGAGACCAACGACGCCGCCAAGCAGATATCCATCGCCACGCAGCAGCAGCGCACCGCTTCCGAACAGGTGGTCGTCTCCATGCGCGAGGTCGCGATGGTCAGCCAGCAGCAGGCCGCCACGGCTCGCCAGATCTCAGGCTCGGTCGGGGAACTGAACGGCTTGGCCGACACGCTCGTGAGCGGATAGGCGATGGGGGTCGTCGCGAATCTCGAGGTCGCAGGGCATGCACTTCCTGCAGCGCCCACGGCGCTCGGTTCGTATGTGCCTGCGGTGCGCGCCGGATCGCTGGTCTTCACGTCCGGCCAGCTTCCGATCGTCGACGGGGAGCTGATGGCGACCGGATCGGTCGATTCGGCCGTCGACGTCGCACTCGGATATGCCTGCGCTGCGCGCTGCGCCCTCAACGCGCTCGCCGCCGCCGGGACCGTCTGTGACCTCGATACCGTCGTCCGCGTCGTGAAGGTCACCGGCTTCGTCGCGTCGTCGCCGGGATTCACCGGCCAGCCCGCGGTCGTGAACGGCGCCAGCGATGTGCTGACTGCTGCGTTCGGCGATGCCGGGCGTCACGCGCGGGCCGCCGTGGGCGTCGCCGAGCTGCCTCTGGGGGCTCCCGTGGAAGTCGAGATCGTCCTGCAGCTGGGGGAGTAGGTACCTCTCCTTCCAACTGCATCGCCGCGTCAGGCAGGATTCTTCCGTCCGAGGACGAATGACCCCCTGTATCGGGACGTACTCGCGTGCGTGTGCGCGTGGTTGCGCGGGTGTGTGCGTTCCCATAATGTTGTCACGTCGATGGCGGGGCTGTACCGGTCGTCGCGTGCCGTGAGCGTTGTGACCCCGATTGCTGAGCAAGGAGAGATGTGAATGGCGAAGATCTCCCTGGCCGGGTTTAAGGACCCGGTCCGTCGTCCGCGGTACATCATCTGGACAGGTGTTGTCGTCATGGTGCTGGCTGCGGTCGTCGTCGTTGCATTGGGGGCGACGTCGACTCGATGGTTCTGTGCACAGGTCTGCCACAAGGTCCAGGACGACACGATCGCCGCGTACGAGGCGTCGAGTCACTCCGAGGTCTCGTGCATGGCCTGCCACGAGCCGGTCAATGCGAACACGGTCGTCTTCATCCTCAAGAAGATGAAGGCGCTCGGTGAGCTCTACCTGACTGTCACGGGCAACTACGAGCTGCCACTGAATGCCGGCTCAGCACTCGCTCTGAATGAAGAAGAGTTCGGGTCTGACATGTGCACGCAGTGTCACTCAGCGAACCGGCCGGTGACGCCGAGCCCCGGCATCATCATCGATCACAAGGTGCATGAGGAGAAAGAGATCTCCTGTACCACGTGCCACAACCGGGTCGCGCACAACGAGGTGGCCGCGCCGCCGAAGCTCATCTCTCCGAACGGTGAGCCGAGCAAGGCCCATCCCAACTTCATGAAGATGGATGCCTGCTTCCGCTGCCACGATGTCGATGGCAAGAAGAAGGCTACGGGCGCGTGCGGCGCATGCCACACACCGGACTTCAAGCTCGTTCCGGAGACACATGAGGTCAAGACGTGGTTCCCCAAGGGTCACGCCGAGGCCGCAGACAAGGCCGAGGAGAAGGTGAAGGAGGAGGAGAAGGAGGCGGAGAAGCTCAAGGAAGAGGGCGTCTCGGCCGATCTCGCCACCCCGGTCAACTACTGCGCGACGTGTCACTCCAAGGAGAAGTTCTGCAACTCCTGCCATGGCATGGAGATGCCGCACCCCGAGGAGTTCAAGACGAAGTCGCACCCCGAGGTCGCCAAGAAGGCCTTCGACAAGTGCGTCATGTGCCACGAGCCCGACAAGACCCAGTTCTGCAACGACTG
>JAUSAU010000069.1 GCA_030652345.1 Coriobacteriia bacterium | reverse complement strand
GTCCCCCGCCTCGCCGCTTGGCACCACGAAGTCGAGCTCCGGGAAGGCGCAGTACGGCATCGCGCGGCGCACGTCGAAGGCCACGCCGGAGCCGCGCAGCGACGCGCCCGTGAGCCCGAACGCCAGCGCGGTCGAGCGGTCGACCACGCCGTACCGCCTGCGGCTGCGTTCGCCGGCCTACTACAACCTCGCGATCGTGGACGAGGCGCTCGCCGGCGGGCTGATCGCCGACGCGGTCGTCATCATGGCGTCGCTCGACATCGTGCTTGGGGAGATCGACCGATGAACCCCGCAGCCGCCGTCGCCGTGCGCATCCTCGCCCTGCTGGTGCTCCTGCTGGCCAACGGCGTCGTGCTCATCTACATGCTGCGCAAGGTGCTCGGCCGCCTGCACCTGCGGATCGGACCGAACCGCGTGGGCCCGTTCGGCCTCCTGCAGACGACCGCGGACGTGGTCAAGCTGCTCACCAAGGAAGACCTCATGCCCGCCACCGCGGACAAGGCGCTGTTCTGGATCGCGCCGTTCGTGGTCTTCGTGCCGTCGTTCCTCGCCTACATGCCGCTCGCCTTCGGGCCGGACCTCGCGGTCACGCGGCTCGACACGGGGCTCATGCTCGGGCTCGCGGTCCTCTCGCTCGTGCCGATCGGCGTGGTCATGGCCGGCTGGGCGTCGAACTCGAAGTGGTCGCTCGTCGGCGGCATGCGCGCGGCCGGCCAGCAGATCGCCTACGAGGTGCCGCTGCTGCTCTCCGTGCTCGGCCCCGTCATGATGGCCGGCTCGCTCGACCTCTCGAAGATCGTGCTCGCCCAGCAGGGCGTGTGGTTCGGGTTCCTGCCGAAGTGGTTCGTCCTGCCGCAGTTCGTCGCGTTCATCATCTATGCGATCGCGGCGCAGGCCGACACCCAGCAGACCCCGTTCGACATGTCCGAGGCCGAGTCCGAGCTCATCACCGGCTTTGCGAACGAGTACGGCGGGATGCGCTTCGGCTTCCTGTTCCTCGCCGAGTTCTCGAACATGTTCATCGTCTCGGCGATCGGGACCACGCTGTTCTTCGGTGGTTGGCTGCTGCCGTGGGTGGAGACACCGGGCTGGCTCGCACCGATCGTCTTCATGCTCAAGACCTACCTCGGCATCTTCGTGATGATGTGGGCGCGCGGCTCGCTGCCGCGCATCCGCGTCGACCAGCTGCTCTCCTTCGCGTGGAAGGGCCTCATCCCGGCCTCGCTCGCCTGGGTCGTGCTGTGGGCGTGCTTCCAGAGGCTGGTGATGGGGTGATGTGGGGCCTCGGCATCCTCAACGGTTTCGTCATCACGATGCGCAACATGCTGCGCGGGCCCATCACGGTCCAGTACCCGGAGCAGCGCCTCGAACTGCCGGAGCGTGCGCGGTGGACGGTCACCCCGACCTACGACGAGAGCGGCGCGCCGAAGTGCACGGCGTGCCAGATCTGCGTCAAGGAGTGCCCCGACCACGTGCTGCGCCTCGAGGTCTCCGACAAGGAGGGCGGCGGCAAGCGCATCGACCGCTACGTCTACGAGGTAGGCGCCTGCATGATGTGCGGGCTGTGCGTCGAGGCATGCCCGTTCTCAGCCATCAAGATGAGCCACGAGTACGAGCTCGCGACCCGCTCTCACGATGACCTCGTGCGCGTGCTGCTCGAGGGCGTGGACGCGGCCTCGCCGCGCCGGGCGAAGAAGAAGGACGCGGATGCCTGACGGTACCGCCATCGTCCCCTTCGTCGTGCTCGCCGCCGCGGTGCTCGCGGGCGCGGTCATGGTCATCGCGTCGCGCAGCGTCGTGCACGCCGCGTTCTGGCTGCTCGAGGTCATGATGGCCATCGCGGGGCTGTTCATGCTCCTGTCGGCCGGCTTCCTGGCGCTCGTCCAGGTGATGGTCTACGCCGGCGCCGTCTCGGTCCTGCTGCTCTTCACGATCATGCTCACGCTGCGCCGGCGCGAGGACTCGATCCGCCCGCTCGACTTGTCGTGGTCGGCCGCCGGCATCGCGCTGGCGGTGCTCGTCGCCTCCGGCGCCGCGATCTCCTCGTTCAAGCCGGTGATCGCGAAGATGCCCGCCGTGACGCCGGGGATCGCCGAGTTCGGCGCGCTCCTGTTCACGAAGTGGGCGCTGCCCTTCGAGATCGCGTCGGTCGTGCTGCTCATCGCCCTGGTGGGCGCCGTATGGTGGTCGGGGGGTGACGGAGAGTGAGTGTGGGTCCCGTCGCGTTCATGGTGCTCGCCGCGCTGCTCTTCGCCGTGGGGCTCTTCGGTGCGCTGTCGAAGAAGAGCGCCGTCATGGTGCTCATGTCGCTCGAGCTGATGACCAACGCCGTGAACCTCAACCTCGTCGCCATCTCGCGGTTCGTGACGCCGTCCTCGCTCGTGGGGCAGTTCACCGCCGCATTCGTCATGGTCGTGGCCGCTGCCGAGATCGGGCTCGGGCTCGCGCTCGTGCTCGCGCTGTACCGCAGCCGCCGCACCATCGAACTCGACGACCTCGACCGGTTGAAGGGATAGCGGGTGGCCTGGGTCCTCGTCATACCGCTGCTGCCGGCCCTCGCGTTCGTGGCGATGGCGCCGATGTCGCGCGAGCTGCGCAACCGGCTGAAGTGGCTGCCGCTCGCCGCGATGTCCGGGTCGCTGGCGCTGGCCGTCGCCGCGTTCGCCACGGTGTGGCCCGGCGGCGAGGAGCCGGCGTGGGAGGGCGCGTGGGCCCTCGCCGACATCGGCGGCCGCGCGCTCGAACTCACGGCGCGCGTGGACGCCATCTCCGTGATCATGCTCATCGTCATCACGGTGGTCGGCGTGTGCGTGCAGGTCTACTCGCTCGGCTACATGCACAAGGACTCGCGCCGCGGCTGGTACTTCGCGGTGCTCTCGCTCTTCTCGGCCGCCATGCTGTTGCTCGTGCTGGCGGGCGACTTCCTCCTGCTCTACATGTCGTGGGAGGTCATGGGGCTGTGTTCCTATCTCCTCATCGGCTTCTGGAACGAGATGGACGGGCCGCGCGCCGCGTCTATCAAGGCGTTCCTGACCACCCGTGTGGGCGACGTCGGCTTCGCGATCGGGCTCGCGGTGATGTGGGCGACGGCGGGCACGTTCAGCATGCATGCGGTCTCGATCTTCAACTGGGCCGGGGCACCTGCCGCTGCCGCGGCAGTCGCGCTGCTGCTCTTCTTCGGTGCGATGGGCAAGTCGGCGCAGGTGCCGCTGCACACGTGGCTCCCCGACGCGATGGCGGGCCCCACGCCGGCTTCCGCGCTCATCCACGCCGCGACGATGGTCGCCGCGGGCGTCTACCTCGTGGCGCGCGCGATGCCGATCTTCGTCGGCGCGGCCGAGGCCGAACTGCACATCGTCATGACGATCGGCATCATCACCGCGCTCGTGGGCGGCATCCTCGCGGTCGTGCAGTACGACATCAAGAAGATCCTCGCGTACTCGACGATCAGCCAGCTCGGCTTCATGTTCGTGGCGCTCGGCGCGGGCTCGACGGTCGCGGCGATGTTCCACCTCGTCACGCACGCGTTCTTCAAGTCGCTGCTCTTCCTCGGCGCGGGCGTGATCATCCACGCGACGCACACCCAGGACATCCGCGAGATGGGCGGGCTTCGCCGCGCCATGCCGTGGACCACCGCGACCTTCACGGTCGGCGCTCTCGCGCTCGCCGGCCTGCCCGGACTCTCCGGCTTCTTCAGCAAGGACGAGATCCTCGTGTCCATCCTGCACGCGCAGGAGCGTTACTACGCGCTCGAATGGCGCTGGGCGCTCATCGTGCTGCTGCTTGCCGCCGCCGGCCTCACGGCGTTCTACATGACGCGCCTGTGGATCCGGGTCTTCGGCGACAACGCGTGCTCTCTGGCGCGCGAGGGCCACGCCGAGATGCTCGCCCCGATGGGCGTGCTCGCCGCCATCACCGTGGCGATCGGCTGGACCCAGCCGGTCTTCATGACGTTCATGGGCGAGCACGGCGCATGGCCCGACCCGCTCATGGCGGGGCTGTCCGTCCTCGTGTTCGCGGCCGGCGTCGGCGGCGGCTACCTCGTCTACGGGCGGCACGCGGTGGACACCGAGGCGCTCAAGGCGCGCTTCCCGTACGCGTACGGCGTGCTCGTGAACAGGCTCTACTTCGACATCACGTACGACGCCGTACTCGTGCAGCCGTTCCGCCGGCTCGCGTGCCGCCTGGCCGCATTCGACGGTTCGGTCATCGACGCGGCGGTCAACGGCGCCGCACGTGCGTGGAGCCAGGCGGCCGACGCCCTGTGGGCCGGCGACGTGCGCTTCATCGACGGCGCGGTCAACGGCGTGGGGCGCTTCGTGAAGTGGGCCGGTTCGCGCGTGCGCGAGATCGAGTCCGGCCGTGTCCAGACCTATCAGCGGCTCGCGTTCGCCGGGCTGATGATCATGCTGCTCGTCCTGCTTCTTGTTCCGATCCTGAGAGGGGCGTAACCCGCCGATGTCGTACCTCCTGACGATCATCGTCTTCCTGCCGCTGCTGGGGCTCGCGGTCACCGCGTTGCTGCCAAGAGGCAGCGCCGGCCTGGCGAAATGGGTCGCGCTGGGCGTGACCGTCGCCGACCTCGCTCTGACCGGCTGGCTCGTCGCCGTGTTCGACCGCGGCAACGGCGGCATGCAGTTCGTCGAGGACCTCGCGTGGGTACCGCAGGCGGGCATCCGCTACCACCTGGGCGTGGACGGCATCTCGATCACGATGCTCGCCCTCGCCACGCTGCTCGGCGTGGTGGCGGTCGTCGCCTCGTGGAAGGTCACCGACCGCCCGAAGGCGTACTTCGCGATGCTCCTGCTGCTGCAGGTCGGCATGAACGGCGTGTTCCTGGCACTCGACTTCGTGCTCTTCTACGTGTTCTGGGAGCTGGTGCTCGTTCCGATGTTCTTCCTCATCGGGATGTGGGGCGGCGCGCGGCGCGAGTACGCATCGATCAAGTTCTTCATCTACACCCTAGCGGGCTCGGTGTTCATGCTCGTCGGCATCCTGGCGCTCTATCTGCAGACCGGCTCGTTCGACCTGGTCGCGTTGGCGACGAAGGGCGCAGGGGGACTGCTGCCGGTCGACTTCCAGAACTGGATGTTCCTGCTGTTCTTCCTCGGCTTCGCGGTGAAGGTGCCGATCTGGCCGCTGCACACGTGGCTGCCGGACGCGCACGTCGAGGCGCCGACGGCCGCCTCCGTGCTGCTCGCCGGCATCCTGCTCAAGATGGGCACCTACGGCTTCATCCGCGTCTCGCTGCCGATCCTGCCCGACGCCGCGCAGGCGTGGGCGCCGTGGTTGGCGCTGCTCGCCGTCATCTCGATCATCTACGGGGCGGCGGTCGCCTTCGCGCAGACCGACCTGAAGAAGCTCGTCGCGTACTCGTCGGTGTCGCACATGGGCTTCGTCATGCTCGGCATCGCGTCCATGACGCCCGAGGGCCTCAACGGCGCGGTGGCGGTCATGTTCAGCCACGGCGTGGTGACCGGCATGCTCTTCCTGCTCGTCGGCGTGGTCTACGACCGGGCGCACACACGGCAGATCGCGGAGATCTCGGGGCTGTCGACCGCCATGCCGGTCGCGGGCGGGCTGCTCGCGTTCGCCTCGTTCGCCTCGCTCGGCCTGCCCGGGCTCTCCGGCTTCGTCGGCGAGTTCCTCTCGCTGCTCGGGTCGTGGAAGGCGGGGCAGGGCGCGGCCCCGCTCGTTCCCGCGTGGATGACCGTCATCGCCGCCATCGGCGTACTGCTGGCGGCCGCGTACATGCTCTGGATGGTGCTGCGCGTCGTGCTCGGGCGTCCCTCCGAGAGGGTGACCGGCCTGCCGGACATCAGCGGGCGCGAGCTGCTCGCGCTCGCACCGCTCGGTGTGCTGACCGTGGTGGTCGGTTTGTGGTGGGGCTCGCTGCTCCAGTTCGTGGACCCCGCCGTGAAGGCCCTGCTCGCCTCGATCGGGATGGGGCCCGCCTGACATGGGCTCCTTCGCACTCATAGCGCCTGAGGTCGTCCTGCTCGCCGGTGCCATCGCCGTGCTGTTCGTCGACGCGCTCTACCGCGGGCGCGAGCGCGCGGGCGCTTGGATCGGTGTCGCAGCCGCGCTCGCGGCCGCCGGGATCGCGCTGGCGGCGGGTCGCGGCTCGATCGACCTGTTCGCCGGCCAGCTCGTCGTCGACGGGCCCGCGCAGGTCGCAAAGGTCGCCACCGCGCTGCTCGCGGCGGTGTTCCTGCTGTGGCTCGCGGGTGCGGGGCTCAATCGCGGCTCGATCAAGGAGTTCACCGCACTCGTCCTGTTCGCCACGCTCGGGGCGATGCTCATGGCCTCCGCGCGCGACTGGGTGGTGCTCCTGCTCGCGCTCGAGACGGCGACGATGCCGGCCTACGTCCTCATGGGCTTCGACCGTACCGACGATCGCAGCCTCGAGGGCGCGATGAAGTACTTCCTGCTCTCGATGGTCTCGAGTCTGCTGTTCCTCTACGGCGTCTCGTTCGTCGTCGGCATGTCGGGTACGACGCTGCTGACCGGCGCCCGGTTGATGCCGGGGGGCGTCGGACTGGTGGCCGCCGTGTTCATCTTCGCGGGGCTGCTCGCGAAGCTGTCGGCCGCGCCATTCCAGTGGTGGTCTCCGGACGCGTACGCGGGCGCGCCCGCCGCGTCGGTGGCGTTCGTCTCCTCGGTGCCCAAGATCGGCGGGCTCATCGCGTTCGCGCAGGTAGTGCGCTACCTGGCGCCGCAGGAGCCGCGACTGCTGTACGTCCTCGTCGCCGGCGCTGTGCTCTCGATGCTGATCGGCAACCTGGCCGCCTACCCGCAGCAGGACCTGCGCCGCCTCATGGCGTACTCGGGCATCGCGCATGCCGGCTACCTGCTCGTCGGCCTTGCCGCCGCAGCGAGCGAACTCTCCGCGAGCGCGGGGTCCGCCACGGGACTGGTCTCAGGGCCGGGCCTGACGGCGGCGGTCTTCTACTCGATCGCGTATGCCGTGCCCTCGATGGCCGTCATGCTCGTCGTCGCCCGGGAGGGGGATCGCCTCGACGATCTCAAGGGACTTGCGAGTCGCAGGCCCGCCGCCGCCTGGACGATGGTGCTGCTGCTCGTCTCGCTCGTGGGCGTGCCTCCGCTCGCCGGATTCGCCGGCAAGCTCTATCTCTTCGGTTCGGCGATGTCGGCCGGCCTGACGTGGCTCGCGCTCTTCGCCGTGGTGATGAGCGTGGTCTCCGCCGGCTACTACTTCCGGATCGTGCGCGCGATGTTCTTCGCGGCGCCCGTGCGTGCGTCCGCCGTGACGCGTCTTTCGCGGCCGGTCGCCGTCGCGCTGTTCCTGCTGGCCGCGGCCACCGTCGTGCTCGGCATCGCCGGTTCGCCGCTGCTCTCCGCGCTCGGCTTCACGCTCCCGTAGCGCGCGCCCGGGGCGGTTCGCCGCCCTTCGTGGTGGTGGCACGGAGCGTGCGTGGAGATGATGTGGATAGGCGTGCGCGGGCACGGATCGGGCATGTACGCTCGTCGAGAAGCATCCTTCGACCCATGCGAACCTGCGAGGTGTCAGCCGTGACCGATCACGATCGAACCCAGCCCGTCCAGCCTGATCCGTACTACGCCCCCACGCCGCCTCCAGCGGCCCCGCTTCCCGTACCGCCTCCCGCCCCCCGCAGTGGTGCCGGCATCGGCCGCCTGCTCGTCGCCGCGACGCTGGGCGGCGTCATCGGCGCCTCGGCGGTCGGCGGGGCGATCTACGTGGCGGCGCCGCTCGTGTGGAAGGCGCCGCCCGCTGCCACCGCGCCCGCGAAGGTGACGACCACGCCCGCGGTCGCCGTCAGCGCGGCGCAGGGCGAGCCTGTCGAGGCAGCCGCGGCGCTGATCCTGCCGTCGGTCGTCAACATCACCGTCGAGAAGACGACGGAGTCCCCGTTCGGCGCCCGCACCTCGAGCGGCAACGGCAGCGGCGTGATCCTGACCGCCGACGGCTACGTGCTCACGAACAACCACGTGGTCGAGGGTGCCGACACCATCCTGGTGCGCATCGGTACCGAGGATGTGTCGGCCAAGGTCGTCGGCACCGATCCGACCTCTGACATCGCCGTGGTCAAGATCGCGCGCACGGGCCTTCCCGCTGCCCGCATCGGGCGCTCCGCGGAGCTCACCGTCGGGCAGACGGTCGTGGCGGTCGGCAGCCCCTTCGGGCTCGACAAGACCGTGACCTCCGGGATCGTATCCGCGCTCCACCGCAGCAACATCGGCGGCAGTTCGAGCGAAGCGGCCTACACGAACCTCATCCAGACCGACGCCTCGATCAATCCGGGCAACTCCGGAGGCGCGCTCGTCGACCTGCAGGGGCGCGTGATCGGACTCAACACGCTCATCCAGTCGACGTCGGGCGCTTCTGCCGGCATCGGCTTCGCGATCCCGATCGACTACGCGAAGTCCATCGCCGACCAGATCATCGCCGGCAAGAAGGTCGAGCACCCGTTCCTCGGCGTGGCCACCATCAACGTGGACGCCGCCTTCGCGCAGCAGTACAAGCTGACCGTGAACAGCGGCGCGCTCGTCCAGCAGGTCGTCGACGGCTCGCCGGCGGCGGCGGCCGGCATCCGCCAGGGTGACGTCATCGTCCGTATCGGCGACCAGAACGTCGGTTCCTTCGAGGACATGCTCGCCGCGATACGCGGAGCGGGTATCGGCGCGAAGGTGCCGGTCGAAGTCGTGCGTGACGGGAAGCGCGTCACCGTGGACGTGACGCTCGGATCGGATACGGGAGCGCGATGAAGATCCGCGTTGCCGCCGTCGGGCGGCTCAAGGAGCCGCACTGGAAGGCGGCGTGCGACGAGTATCTGAAGCGGCTGCGTCCCTACGGAAGCATCGAGGTGCTCGAGGTCGCGGACCGTGACATCACCGCCGACCCCGCCCGCGCGATGGCAGCCGAAGGTGCGGACCTGCTTCGCGGCATCCCGGAGGGCTCACGCGTCGTGGTGCTCGAGCTCGGCGCCCGGCAGATGTCCAGCGAGGAGTTCGCTCAGTGGATCGCCGATCGCATGCTCTACGGGCCGAGTGACCTCACGTTCGTCATCGGCGGGAGCGCCGGCCTCTCGCCCGAGGTCTATGCCCGGGCTGACGACCGGCTCTCGCTCTCGCGGATGACGCTGCCCCACCAGCTCGCGCGCGTCGTCTTGCTCGAGCAGGTCTACCGTGCCTTCCGCATCATGCGCAACGAGCCGTATCACCTGTAGGGCACCACGAACACCGCACGAGGTGCCGCCGGCACCACGCCGACGGCCCCTCGGTACGTATATATGGCCTCGTGCTACTGCTTGGTCTCCCAGCTGTCGACCAGCACGGCCCCGTTGCGCTCGATCACCGCGTAGGTCGCCGTCTCGGCCCCGGAGTTCCACTCCTCGCGAACGGTCACCAAGTACGCATCGCCCTGTGACTTGGCGCCGGTGATGGCGAAGCTCAGGAAGAACTCGCTGTTATCCGAGCCGTCGAGCCAGATGTCACCGTTGTTCTTCTGGAAGTTCGCGGTGGTGTACTGGCGCACGATGTTCGACTTGCCCGTGCGCCGCGCCTCGAGGATCTTCGTGACGGCGTCGCGCGCGCTGGCCTCATCGAGCGACGTGCTGTCGCCGGCGCCCTGACCCGACTCGATCTTGGCGCCGTTGACGGCCGCCTCGTCCACGCCGGTCCAGGTCACGATCCGCCAGGTGCCGTCTTCGACGCGCCCGAGGGTGAACTTCACGCCGCGGTCCTCGGAGCCGAACATGCGCTGGCTCTCGCGGCCCCACACGTTGGCGCTGTCGCCGTCCACCACGCTGCGAGCGATCTCGAAGGTCGTCTTCGACCAGCCCTCGAACATGCCGGGGTCCATGTCGGCCTGCCGGTCGGGAGCGACCGCCGCCTTGACCGAGTCGTAGTTGCCGGCGTTGATGTCCTCATACCAGCGCACGACGAGCTGCTCGACGGCCGTGTTCTCCGCGTTGGTCGGCTCGGCCGTCTTCGTCGGCTCCACGGTCTTGGTCGGGGTCGTGCTCGTCGCGGTGGTCGGCGCGGCCATCTTGGGAAGCAGGAAGAACGCCGCTACCGCACCACACACGCCGAGAGCGACGAGCAGCGCGATGACGATGCCGACGATCAGGCCGGTCTTCTTCTTGGCCGGCGCAGGGGCGGGCGTCGCGTAGCCGGGAGGCGGCGCGTACCCGGCAGGTGCCGGCGCGTAGCCGGGTGTGGGTGTGTAGGCGGGAGGAGGCGCGGCTCCGGGCACGGGGGCTCCGGGAGGAGGAGCGGCTCCCGGTATCGGGACCGGAACGGGAAGCGGCTGCGTCGGCATGGCGGGCGGCACCGCTGCAGCGGGAGGCGCTACCGGCGCGGGAGGCGCCGTCTCCAGCGGTTCGGTCGGCGTGGATGCACTCAGATCCGATCCGCACGCACCGCAGAATCGCGCGTCATCGGGTAGTTCGGCGCTGCAGTTCGGGCACCGCATATGGAGACCCCCTCGTTGCACGTGGCCCCGGTCGTGCAGGCCATCGACGTCCTTGTCGCAGATGATACCGCCCGCGACCGCCCGTGAGCAGGTGCGGCGTATACTCGGCAGCGACCGTACGGGTGGGTGTGAAAGGGGAAGAGCCGTGTCGCTTGGTCCGGGTTCTGTCGTCGGTTTCGTCGGCACGGGCGTCATGGGCGCGGCGATGGCCGGCCACCTGATCGACGCGGGCTACTCCCTTCGCGTGCACAACCGCACCGCATCCAAGGCTGAGCCGCTGGTCGAGGCCGGCGCGACCTGGTGTGAGACGCCGGGCGAGACGGCGGACGGCGCCGACGCGGTCATCACGATGGTCGGCTACCCGAGCGACGTCGAGCAGGTCTACCTCGCGCCGGGCGGTCTGCTGGACCATGCCGGCGAGGGTGCCGTCCTCATCGACATGACGACCTCCACACCGTCACTGGCGGTCCGGCTCGCCGAGGCGGGGGAGGCGCGCGGCGTGCCCGTGCTCGACGCCCCGGTCTCCGGCGGCGACGTCGGCGCCCGCAACGCGAAGCTGACCATCATGGCGGGCGGCGACCCGGTCGCGTTCGCCGCCGTCGAAGCGATGCTGCGCGTGCTCGGCCCCAACGTGATCCTGCAGGGCGGCCCCGGCGCGGGCCAGCACACCAAGATGGCGAACCAGATCGCGATCGCCGACACGATCCTCGGCGTGTGCGAGTCACTCGCCTACGCGGAGGCGGCAGGTCTCGACCCGCAGAGCGTGCTCGACTCCATCGGCGCGGGCTCGGCAGGCTCCTGGCAGCTCGCGAACTACGCGCCGCGCATGCTCGGCGGCGACTTCGCACCGGGCTTCTACGTGAAGCACTTCATCAAGGACATGCGCATCGCCTGCGACGAGGCCGGTGCCATGGGTGTCGACCTGCCCGGCCTCGCCCTCGTCCTGCGCCTGTTCGAGGAGCTCGCCGACGCCGGACACGAGAACGACGGTATCCACGCGCTCTACCTGCTCTACAAGGGGCGCGGCGTACCCGTCGTCTGATCGGAAAGCCCCGCTCGCGCGTCATCGCGCCGTCACCGACCCAACGCACGCACGTCACCGGCTCGCCGCCGGGATGCCGCCATGCCCCGACATACTCGGATGTGAGGACAGAGCCGCCGGGGATCGGCGGCGACCTCCGCCCTCCAGTCCGGATGGCCGCGCGTGTGAGGGGAACCCATGTCAGCTTTGCGCCTGTTCGCCGTGTTCGTGATCTTCGTGCTCGCCACCGTCGCATGGGCGGTACTCGGGACCACCAACATGGTCCGCACCGACGACACGAGCGGGACGCTCACCCGCCAGGTCGGTGAGCTGTGGGGCGAGCGGCAGGTGCAGCAGGCCCCGCGCTTCGTGCGCGCCGGCACCGCGACCGCCTCGCCGACCGTCTCGCTCGAAGGCACCGACATCGAGGCGAGGTTCAAGCTCGACCAGCGTCGCCGCGGGCTGCTGTGGTACGCCACCTACGCCGTGGACTTCGCCGGCACCTACAAGGTCAAGAACACCGAGGCGACCAGTGCGACCGTACGCATGAGCCTCGCCCTGCCGACACCGAACGGCGTCTACAACGGGCTCGCGGTGCGCGTGGACGGCAAGGATGTGCCGATGTCGTTGCGTGACGGCGAGGCGATCGCCGAGTTCCCGCTCGCCGCGGGCGCGACGGCCGTGGTCAAGACCGGCTACGCGACGCAGGGCCTCGACGAGTGGCGGTACGAGCCTTCGCCGGGCCAGGTCGGCGTGATCAAGGACCTCAACGTGCGCATGACGACCGACTTCACCCAGGTGGACTACCCGACCGACGCCGTCTCGCCGACCAAGGTCACGCCCACCAAGACCGGTATGGATCTGGCGTGGCAGTACACTTCGCTCGTGTCGGGGCGCCCGATCGCGCTCGTGATGCCCAAGCCGGCCAACCCCGGCCCGCTCGCCAGCCGCATCTCGTTCTTCGCGCCGGTCTCGCTGCTCTTCTTCTTCGCGGCGCTCATCCTGCTCACGGCCACCTCGGGCGTGAAGCTGCACCCCGTGCACTACGGCTTCCTGGCCGCTGCGTTCTTCGCCTTCCAACTGCTGTTCAGCTACATGGTCGACCGCGTGGACATCAACCTCGCGTTCGCGATCTCGTCGGTGGTCTCGGTGGCGCTCGTGCTCGGCTACCTCTCGATCGTCGTGGGGCGCAACCGCGCACTGCTCGAGATCGGACTGAGCCAGTTCGTCTTCCTCGTGCTGTTCAGCTACTCGCTCTTCTTCGAGGGGCTCACCGGGCTCGCGGTGACGATCGGATCGGTGCTCACTCTCGGGTTCTTCATGGCCAAGACCGCCAAGGTCGACTGGGAGACGGTGTTCCGCAAGGCGCCGAGGCCCATGCCGCCTGCGCCGCCGCAGTACGCACCGCCGGCGCAGACCGGACCGGCTCCGGACGCCGGAGCGCAGTAGGGGGCGGGAGCAGCCGCCCGTACGCCCGCTGGAAGGGGCCCGCCGGCACGCCGCGGCGGGCCCCCGCGCGTGCTCCCGCCCGCACCCGGCCGCGTGCTCCCGCCCATGCTCGCCCACGCATGCGAGTGGTATCCTTATGCGCCTATTCCGCACCCCTACCGCACGGGAGAACCGCCGCATGAGAACGACGCTCCAGACCCTTGTCGAGGACGCCCTTCGCGACGCGATCGCGGCCGGCGACATCGCCCTTCCCGAGGTCCCGGCAGTCGAACTCGAGCGTCCGCGCGACCCGTCGCACGGCGACTGGGCGACCAACGTCGCGCTGAAGTCCGCCAAGGCAGCCGGGGCGAACCCGCGCGCGCTGGCCGACATCATCGCCGCGCGCATCGCGGGCCACGCGGACGTCTCGGCCGTCGAGGTGGCGGGCCCGGGCTTCATCAACATGCGACTCTCCGACGGTGCGCTGCAGCGTCAGGTCGAGCAGGTCCGCGCCGCGGGCGGGGACTGGGGTCGCGTGGACCTCGGCCGCGGCCGTCGCGTACAGGTCGAGTTCGTCTCCGCCAACCCGGTCGGGCCGATGCACGTGGGCCACGGCCGCTGGGCGGCGCTCGGCGACTCGATGGCCGCCGTGCTCGCGCACGCGGGCTGGAGCGTCGAGCGCGAGTTCTATGTGAACGACGCCGGCGTGCAGATGGACATCTTCGCCAAGTCGGTCGCGGCCCGGTACCTCGAGCTGTGCGGCAAGACGGTGGAGTTCGCGGAGAACTGGTACCAGGGCACCTACATCACCGAGATCGCCCGCGAGATCGTCGAGGACGAGGGGCAGGTGTGGGCCGACGCTGACGCCGAGGCCCGTGAGTCGCACTTCAAGGAGCGCGCCTACGCTCAGGTGCTCGAGCACCTCAAGCACGTGCTGCACGGCATGGGCGTGGACTTCGACGTCTGGTTCTCCGAGCGCACGCTGCACGTCGCGGGCGCCGACGGCATGAGCGAGGTGGACCGCGGCATCGAGGCGCTGCGGCAGGCCGGCTACATCTTCGAGCTCGACGGCGCCGTCTGGTTCCGCACGACGGACTTCGGCGACGACAAGGATCGCGTGCTGCGGAAGTCCGACGGCGAACTCACCTACTTCGCCGCGGACATCGCGTACCACAAGGACAAGTTCGACCGCGGTTTCGACCGTGTCATCAACATCTGGGGCGCCGACCATCACGGCTACGTGCCGCGCATGAAGGCGGCGTGTGCCGCGCTCGGCCATCCCGGCAAGCTCGACGTCGTCATCGGCCAGATGGTCACGCTGCTGCGCAACGGCGAGGCCGTGCGGATGAGCAAGCGCACGGGCGAGATGGTGACCTTCGAGGAGCTGCTCGACGAGGTGGGCGCTGACGCCGCGCGCTACTTCTTCCTGCGCCGCAACACCGACCAGCCGCTCGAGTTCGACATCGGGCTGGCCAAGGAGCAGAGCAGCGACAACCCCGTCTTCTACGTGCAGTACGCGCACGCCCGCATCTGCGCGATCCTGCGCAAAGCCGCGGGCGTGGAGCAGGGCGAGGAGATCGACGCGGGGGAGGCCGCTGCGCGTCTCGCGCCCGCCGGCGTCTCGCTCGCGCCGCTGACCGAGGCCGCCGAGCTCTCGCTCATCCGCACGATCGCCGAGTTCCCCGAGGTGGTCGAAGAGGCCGCCGAGGCGCTCGCACCCTACAAGCTGCCGCACTACGCCGAGAGTCTCGCGGCGAGCTTCCACCAGTTCTACACCCTGTGCCGCGTGGTCACCGAGGACGCCGAGCTGACCGCCGCGCGCATCGCGCTCGTGGACGCCACGCGCCTGACACTCGAGCGCGTGCTCGCGCTCGTGGGAGTGAGTGCACCGCAGCGCATGTAGGCGTTTGACACGGTCGCGAACGAACAGATACCATGCGCTAACTTACAGAGTTAGCACGTACTAAGTCCGAACGGATCCAGAGGGGGACTCCCATGGGGAAGCCGAGCGCACCGCGTGTACCTGCGGTACCCGACTCCAAGACGGCCGCCGACCTGATGAGCGTGCTGCCCAAGACCGCGGAGGTCCGTGACGGGCACCTGTGGATCGGCGGCCTCGACACGGTGGCCCTGGCCGCCGATGCGGGCACGGCCATCTACGTCATGGACGAGGCGACCATCCGCCACCAGCTCTCCGAGTACGTGAAGTGGACGCAGTTCCACTGGAAGGACGTCGACGTCGTCTACGCGGGCAAGGCGTTCATGTCGCTCGCGATGTTGCGGATCGTCGCGGAGGAGGGCTGCTGCCTCGACGTGAGCAGCGGCGGCGAGCTCGCGTTCGCGCGTCGCGCCGGCTTTCCGATGGAGCGCATCTACGTGCACGGCAACAACAAGACGCCGCTCGAGCTGACCGAATGCCTCGAGGCGGGCGTGGGCCGCATCGTCGTGGACAGCTTCGAGGAGATGGAGCGCCTCTCCGCGCTGGCCGCCGAGCGCGGCGTGAGCCAGAAGGTGCTCCTGCGCGTCACGCCGGGCGTCGAGGCGGACACGCACGACTTCATCATGACCGGCGCGGAGGACTCGAAGTTCGGCTTCGGCCGCAACCAGGGGCTCGCGCTCGCCGCCGTCGAGCGCGCCATAGCGCTTCCCGGCATCGACTTCGACGGCCTGCACATGCACATCGGGTCGCAGATCTTCGCGCTGCACAGCTTCGCGAAGGCGATCGAGGTCATCGTGGACTTCATGCGCGAGATCAAGGAGCGCACGGGCGTCGAGGTGCGCATGCTCGACACCGGCGGCGGCCTGGGCATCGCGTACGGTCTGCCCGACGAGCCCTCCACCATCAAGGACTACGGCAAGGTCGTCGTCGACGGCATCAAGGAGGAGTGCGAGAAGCACGGCCTCACGGTGCCGCGCATGGCCGTCGAGCCGGGCCGCTCGATCGTGGCGAACGCCGGCGTGACGCTCTACACCGTCGGTTCGATCAAGGAGATCCCGAACATCCGCACGTACGTGGCGGTGGACGGCGGCATGTCGGACAACATCCGCACCTCGCTCTACGACGCGCACTACGAGGCGCTCATCGCGAACAAGGCCGACAAGCCCCGCGAGATGGTCGCGACCGTGGCCGGCAAGCACTGCGAGAGCGGCGACATCGTGGTCAACGACGCTCCGCTGCAGTGCCCGGAGGTCGGCGACATCCTGTGCGTGTGCGCCACCGGCGCCTACTGCCAGTCGATGTCCTCGAACTACAACAAGCAGGTCCGCCCCGGCGTCGTCTTCGTCAAGGACGGCGAATGGAGATGGGCGGTCCGCCGCGAGACGTACGACGACCTCATGAAGTGCGAAGTGGGGTAGGGCCGCAGACGTCGCGGCGATGCCCGACTTTCACGACGAGGACGACCAGACGGTCGTCCTCGATCGTGTAGACGACCCGGTAGACGCCGACGCGGACGCGCCACAGCTCCGCGGTCCCCGCGAGGCGGACGCAGCCCTCGGGCCGCGGGTCCAGTGCGAGCGCGTCGATCACGGGAGCGAGCCGGCGCTGCATCTCGCGCGGGAGCTTGGCGAACTGCTTGGACGCGGACGGCGCGAACTCGATGCGGTACTCCATGAGCGCGCCTAGAGGCCGAGGTCGCGCTTGATGTCGCCCCAGGCGACGCGGTCCTCGCGCGCCTCGAGCAGCGCGACCTTCGCGTCCGCCACGTCGCTCTCGTCCTCCCAGCGCTCGATCAGCGCGTCGAGCAGCCGCAGTTCGTCCATCGAGATGAGGGCGGCGACATCCGTCTCGTGGCGGGAGATGACGACGCGCTCCTTGCTGTAGGAGACGCGGTTGAGGATCTCGGCCAGATCGCGCCGTGCCTCGGCGACACTCACCTTGGTCATCGCGTTCGCTCCGTCCGTATCGCTCCACAACGTACATCGTGTACATAGTGTAGCAGGGAGGAGCGCCGTCGCCGAGCGAGCTTGGTCCCTAGCGCACGTACCAGTCGGCGATGCGCGCGTCGTCCACGCCGTCGAGGAAGCCGGCGATGAGCTTGCCGGCAGCGGCGACCTTCGCCTTCACGAGGCGGGACGCCGTGTCGCGCACGGTGTGGTAGTTCGGGTCCTCGCGCCACTGGAGCCATACGGCGGGTTCACCGGCAAGTTCGAACGCCTCGTGGTCACTCGAACCGGTCTTCGCGGTGTCCTTGACGTAGGTCAGCTTGACCTTCGTCTTCTTGGCGTACGCCAGGAGTTCGCGCCGCATGCCCTGCGGTCCCTTGTCCATCGTTCGGACCGCGAACGTGGATCCGACGCCGACCATGTCGACCGAGAACATCGCGATGCGGTCGTCGGACCGCGCCGAGCGCAGTGCGGCAGCGTGCGCGCGCGAGCCGAAGTGGTGCTCGGTGCTGCCCGCGAACATCGTCTCCTCGCAGCCGAACGCGACGAACTCGATCGACGCCGAGGCCGGGCGGGTCTTCATGACACGTGCGAGTTCGAGCATGACGCCGACGCCCGATGCGTTGTCGTTTGCGCCGGGTGAGGGCTTCTTCGAGTCGAGGTGTGCACCGATGACGACCACGCCGGGTCCGCTGCCCTGCTTCATCGCGACGACGTTGTGCGTGTCCTTGCCGCCGGGAAGCGGCACCGTCTCGATGCGCGACTCGTAGCCCATGGCCGTAAGCTGCGCGCGTACGTACCCGACGGCGCGGCTCTCGACGATCGAGCCACCCGCGCGGGCGCCCATCGCCGCGAGCGTGCGGACGTGGGCGAGCGCACGCGCGGCGTCGAACGCGAGCGCCGGGTCGGGCGTCGGGGTCGGCTCGCGGGTGGCGGCGCACAGCGCGGCGAGGTTGGAGGGGCACGCGGTCCGCGGCAGTGGCGCGTCCGACACGCGAGTCGGTGCGACGACGGGGCGGGAGAGCGCGAAGGCGCCGACCGTGCCGGCCGCGACGATCGCGAGCGCTGAGACCACGGCGACCAGCGGCAGGACCCATGCGGCCCTCGGTTGGCGGCGCTTGCCGTCCGGCGTCGTCATGCGGCGTTCTCCATTCAGGCGGATTCGTCCCGGGAAGCGAGTCTGGCACAAGGCGACGTGGATGGAAAACCCTGTCGTGCACGAGCCGTGCCTCCGCCGTCCGTCCGCGCCTGCGCACCCGTGCGTGGGGTATACTCCCATTCGCGTCCGGCGACCGCCGCACGCACTCCCGTTTCCACCCCCCGACTGCGCCGCACTATCCCGGCGTACTCTCGAAGGGACGGCTGAGCATGCGCACCATCCGAGTCGGCCTCATCGGCCTGGGCACCGTCGGTTCCGGCGTCATGGAGATCTTCCGCGACCACCGCGAGGACTTCGCGCGGCGCGCCGGCGTGGACATCGAGCTCGCCCGGTTCGCCGACCGCGCCACGGAGCGCTTCGAGCAGCTCGGCCTTCCCGCCGACGCATGCACGACCGACGCGGCCGAGGTCATCGCCGACCCGTCGCTCGACATCGTGATCGAGCTGATCGGCGGCACCGGTGTGGCCAAGACCGTCGTGCTCGACGCGCTGCGCGCCGGCAAGTCGGTCGTCACAGCGAACAAGGCGCTCATGGCGTCGAGCGGCCAGGAGGTCATGGACGCGGCGGCTGCGGCCGGCGTGGACATCTCCTTCGAGGCGGCGGTGGGCGGCGGCATCCCGATCATCGGCCCGCTCAAGCACTCGCTCGTCTCCAACGAGATCGTGTCGGTCATGGGCATCGTGAACGGCACGACGAACTACATGCTCACCCGCATGGCCTCCGACGGCCTCGACTACGCCACCGCACTCGCCGAGGCGCAGGCGAAGGGCTTCGCCGAAGCCGATCCGACCGCGGACGTCGACGGACACGACGCGGCGGCCAAGATCGCCATCCTCGCCTCGATCGCGTTCAACTCGCGCGTGACGGTCGACAAGGTGCCCGTCGAGGGCATCCGCCCGATCACGCCGATCGACATCGCCTACGCCGCGGAGATGGGCTACGCCATCAAGCTCATGGCCATCGCGAACCGCACCGGGGGCGGTATCGACATCCGCGTGCACCCGACCATGATTCCCACGAGCCACCCGCTCGCCGGCGTGAACGGCGTCTACAACGCCATCTACGTCACCGGCGACGCCGTGGGCGAGACCATGTTCTTCGGCGAGGGCGCCGGCTCGCTGCCGGCCGCCTCCGCGGTCGTGGGCGACGTCATCGAGACGGCGCGCCACATCAGCTCAGGCTGCCTCGGACTCGTCGGCTGCACCTGCAACGAGCAGCTCGAGGTGCGTGACATCGCGGAGCTCGAGACCGGCTACTTCATCCGATTCGCCGTGGCCGACCGCCCCGGCGTGCTCGCGGCCGTCGCCTCGAAGTTCGGCGAGCATGGTGTGTCGATCGCCTCGGTCATCCAGAAGCGCGTCTGCGAGTCGGGCGACGCCGAGATCGTCTACGTCACCCACCTTGCGGCCGAGGGCTCCGTGCGCGCCGCGCTGGCCGAGATCGCCGCTCTGGATGTGGTCACCGAGGTCGCCGCTGTGATCCGCGTCGAGGAGCTCTAGGCCTGTGGTGTCCGTCACCGTCAAGGTACCGGCCTCCACCGCCAACCTCGGGTCGGGATACGACGCGTTCGGGCTCGCGCTCGCGATGCACAACACCGTCAGCGCCGCGTTCTCGGCCGGGGGCTGGGGCGTCAGTGTGACCGGCGAGGGCGCCGATATGGTGTCGCTCGATGCCGAGAACCGCGTCGCGTCGGCCATGGCGCACCTCTTCGCGGAGGCGGGCGAGCGCGGCAGGTCCGCCTCCATCACGTGCGACAACGGCATCCCGCTCGGCAAGGGCCTCGGCTCCTCGTCGGCGGCGATCGTCGGCGGACTCGTGGCCGCCAACGAGCTGCTCTCGCGGCCGTTCTCCACCGACGACATCTTCCGCATGGCGGCGCGTCTCGAGGGACACCCCGACAACGTCGCGGCCGCGCTCTACGGCGCGTTCACCATCTGCTGGCAGGAGGAGGACGGCCCGCGCGCCGCGCGCGTGGCGCCCCCGGGCGGCATCGCCGCGGTGTGCGTCGTGAGCGACGCCCCGCTGTCCACCAAGGCGGCGCGCGCTCTGCTGCCGCTGGAGGTGCCGCACGGTGACGCCGCGTTCGACGCCGGGCGTGCCGGGCTGCTCGCCACGGGTATCGCGCTCGGCCGTGCCGATCTCATCGGTGCCGGCATGAACGACCGCCTCCACGAGCCGTACCGGGCAGCGGCCGTCACCGACCTGACCGTGGTCCGCGAGGCTCTGCTGCAAGCGGGCGCCGACGGCGCTGCGCTCTCCGGCGCCGGCCCCACGGTCATCGGGCTCGTGGCGGGCGCCGACGACGCCGAGGCGCTCGCACGCGCCGCGGAGGTCGCCTCGCGCGCAGCCGAGTTGCTGACCGGACACGAAGGACGCCGGACGCCGGCCGTGGTCGCACTCGACCGCGCGGGCGCCGTTCTCATCGACAAGTAGAGGAAGGACCGCACCATGGCCTCCGACGAACTGCTCACCGACGCGACCGAGGCCGACGTCCCTGAAGCGGCATTGCCGGCTTCCGATCCGGTCGCCGCGCCGCCGAGGAAGCGCCGCACCTGGTGGATCGTCGGCATCGTCGTCGCTGTGATGGCGCTGCTCTCGTGCTGCTTCGCGAGCTTCATCGCGCTTGCAGCCTCGTCCTCGCCGGACGAACCGTTCTCGGGCAGCAGGGATGCCGTCGCGGTCATCTACATCGATCAGCAGATCTCGGGTGTGAGCGCCGCGGGCCTCGGCTCAGCGGGTTCGGTCACCCCCGAGGGCATCATCGGGCAGCTCAAGAAGGCGGAGAACGACGAGTCCGTCAAAGCGATCATCCTGCGCATCGACTCCCCGGGCGGTACCGCCTCGGCCTCGGCCGAGATCGCCATGGAGGTCGCGCGCGTCAAGAAGCCGATCATCGCGAGCGTGGGCGACGTCTGCGCATCGGGCGCCTACATGATCGCCTCGCAGTGCGACGAGATCATGGGCACGAACTCGTCGGACATCGGTTCGATCGGGGTCATCATGCAAGTCGGCGACTACTCCGAGCTCGCCAAGAAGCTCGGCGTGAAGTTCATCTCGATCCACGAGGGCGAGTTCAAGGACGCCGGATCTCCGTGGCGCTCGCTGACCGCGACCGAGACCGCGATGCTCGAGGCGGACGTCAAACTCGTCTACCACGACTTCATCTCGGTCGTCGCGAAGGGTAGGAAGATGAGTGAGGCCGACGTCCGCAAGCTCGCGACGGGCTGGGCGTGGCCGGGCAGCCGCGCCAAGCAACTCGGTCTGATGGACACCGTCGGGAACTACTCGGACGCGGTGGCGCGCGCCGGCAAGCTCGGCAAGATCGAAGGCGAGCCGCGCATCATCAGCTATCGCGACGAGTCGCTCGGCACGCTGCTGTCGCAATTGACCTCCGCCGTGGATCGCCTCGGAGCCATCGGGGCCACCGCGCCGAACCTGCTGCCGGCGCGGCCGACGATGCGCTAGCCCGCACGCGACCCCCTACGCACACGCCGATCCCGCCGGGAGACGAGAGGACCGCAGTCATGTCAGACACGAAGCCGGTCGTCATCGCGCAGATCTCGGACCTGCACTGCGGTTCGATCTACTACCGCCCAGAACTGGCGCGCGAGGTCGTGCGCGAGGTCAACGAGTTGCGTCCCGACGTGGTGGCCATCACCGGTGACCTCACGGATATGGGCTTCCATGACGACTTCCTCACCGCGCGGGAGCTCATCGACGGGATCGAGTGCGAGCGCGTGCTCGTCGTCCCGGGCAACCACGACGCGCGCAACGTCGGCGAGGTGCACTTCGAAGAGCTGTTCGGACGGCGCGACAGCGAGATGGTGCTCGACGGCGTGCGCATACTGGGCGTCGACTCGTCGGAGCCCGACCTCGACAGCGGGCGGGTCGGCCGCGAGCGCTACCGATGGATCGAGGAGCGCTTCGCCGACCCCGGTGAGTTCAAGATACTGTGCATCCACCACCACCTGGTGCCGGTCCCGGGAACGGGCCGCGAGCGCAACATCGTGCTCGACGCCGGCGACCTGCTCCGCGTACTCAGCTCGAACGGCGTGGACCTCGTGCTGTGCGGGCACAAGCACGTCCCGAACGTGTGGCGGCTCGAGGACATGTTCATCGTGAACGCCGGAACGGCATGCTCGGTGCGCCTGCGGGGGCGTGAACAGCCCTGCTACAACATCGTCGAGGTCTACCCGGACCGGGTGAAGGTCACGCTGAGCTATCCGTTCGGTCGCCGTGAGGTCGTCGCCGACTTCCGCAAGGCGCACCGGCACGAGTGCCGCTGGCGGCCCACGGAAGAGTTCACGGGGGAGGGCCTCTCGTGAGGGTGCTGGCGCTCATCGACGGCGAGCACTACCCGCCGGTCGTCCGCTTTGCGCTCTCCTCGCTCGCGTGCGAACACGAAGTCCTCGCGGCGGTCTTCGCGGGAGGGACCGAGAAGGTGGGCTCGGCGGGTGCCGCCGACACGTATGGCGTGCCGGTCGTGCGCGGCGAGACACCCGCGGCTGCACTCGACGAGGCCATCGAGCACTACCGGCCCGAGGCGGTGTTCGACCTCTCCGACGAGCCCGTGCTCACGAGCGCGGACCGCTTCCGGCTCGCGAGTGTGGCGCTCGCTCGCGGCGTCGAGTACCGCGGCGCCGACTTCTCGTTCCGCCCGCCGGACCGCGCGCTGATCACCCGCACGCCCGCACTCGCGATCACCGGCACGGGCAAGCGCGTCGGCAAGACCGCCATCTCGGCGTACCTGGCGCGCCATCTGACCGCCGGCGGGACCGATCTCGTTGTGCTCGCCATGGGCCGCGGGGGCCCCGCCGAGCCGGAGCTGCTGCGCGGCGACGAGATCGCGCTCACGACCGCCGACCTGCTCGGGTTCGCCCGGCAGGGCCGGCATGCGAGCTCCGACAACTACGAGGACGCGGTCATGAGCCGCGTGACCACGGTCGGCTGCCGCCGCTGCGGCGGCGGGATGGCGGGCTCGACGTTCTTCAGCAACGTTCCCGAGGGTGCCCGGCTCGCGGACGGACTGGGCAAGGGCCTGATCGTGCTCGAGGGCTCGGGCGCGGCGATCCCGCCCGTGGCCGCCGACGCCACACTGCTCGTGATCGGCGCCGCCCAGGGGCCGTCGTACGCACGCGACTACTTCGGGCCCCTCCGAGTCGCCGAGGCCGACGCGGTGGTCATCTCGGGCGCGGAGGAGCCGCTCGTGACACCCGCGCAGGTCGAGGCGCTCGTCGCCGCCGTGCGCGCCGAGCGCCCGGACGTCCCGCTCTCGCTCGTCACCCTGCGGCCGCGGCCGATCGAACCGGTGGCGGGCCGCACCGTCTTCTACGCCACGACGGCGCCCGCCGCGCTGCTGCCCTCTCTCGTCGCGCATCTCCAGGCCGAGTCCGGTTGCACCGTCATCGCCGCAAGCCCGCACCTTTCGGACCGCGCGCGGCTGCGCGAGGACCTCGCCGCAGCGGCAGGATCGTTCGACACGCTCGTCACCGAGCTCAAGGCCGCCGCGATCGACGTCGTGGCGATGGCGGGCGAGGAGGCAGGCGTGCCGACCGTGCTCGCCGACAACGTCCCCGTGCATGTGGGCGGCGACGCCCTCGACGGGACCATCGACGCACTCGCGGCACTCACCGCCGCTCGCGCCGCCGGAAGGAGTCACAGGTCATGACGCCCGAGGCCCCGTACCGTCCGCCCATCGTCATCTCGGAGGCGCGCCACGGCTTGCCGTACAGCAAGGGCCTCATGGCGCAGTCGTTCATGGCCACCGGACTGCCCCCGAGCCGCGCCTACGCGGTGGCGGCCACCGTCGAGAAGACGCTGCGCGACGCGGGTGAGACGACGGTGTCGCTGGTGCGTCTCAAGCAGCTCGCCGTCGACACGCTCGAGGAGACCGCGGGCGAGGTGTACGCACGCCGCTACCGCCGCCTCGCCGAGGTCGCCAAGCTCGACCGTCCGCTCATCATCCTCATCGGGGGCACCACGGGTGTCGGTAAGTCGACCGTCGCCACCGAGGTCGCCCACCGGCTCGGCATCACGCGTATCGTCTCGACGGATAGCATCCGACAGGTGATGCGTGGTATCTTCTCGGAGGACCTCATGCCGGCGATCTACGAATCGTCGTTCAACGCCTGGAGAGGTCTACGAATCCCGGTCCCGCAAGGCGCCGATCCTGTGATAGTCGGATTCCGCGAGCAGACCGCCGTCGTGACCACCGGGATCAAGTCCCTCATCGAACGCGCCGTGCTCGAAGGCGTGAGCATGGTGGTCGAAGGCATCCACCTGGTGCCCGGCTACATCGAACCCTCCCAGTTCAAGGACGCATCGGTCGTCCAGCTCATCATCACGGTGGATGACGAGGACGCTCACAGGAGCCACTTCTACATCCGTGAGGTGGCGACCGAGGGCAACCGCCCGTATGAGAAGTACCGGGCCAATTTCGAGAACATACGGCTGCTCGGGCACTACATCGAGGACCTTGCCAAGGAACACGGGACCCCCCTCGTGCACAGTCACCAACTCGACAAGACGGTGGCCGAGACGCTCGAACGGGTCGTGTCCGCGGTGACCGGCGACGAGGTCGTCGGCGATAGGGCGGGGCAGACGGGAACGCGGGATCAGGGGCAGGCAGACGGAAAGGAACGCACGTGAAGTTCTTCCTGGACACGGCGAACATCGCCGAGATCGAAGAGGCGGCAAGCTGGGGCGTGCTCGCCGGTGTCACCACCAACCCCACGCTCTATGCACGTGAAGGCGGCAAGCTCGCCGATTTCCACAACCACCTCAAGCGGATCTGCGAGGTCTGCGACGGGCCCGTCAGCGGGGAGACCGTCGGACTGACGCGTGACGAGATCGTCCGCGAGGGCCTGGAGCTCGCCGAACTGGCGCCGAACCTCATCGTGAAGGTGCCGGTCATGCCGGAAGGCCTCGCAGCCACCAAGACGCTGTCCGACAAGGGCATCAAGGTGAACATGACGCTGTGCTTCACCGTCCCGCAGGCGCTGCTCTCCGCTCGCGCCGGGGCGTCGTACATCTCGCCGTTCGTGGGCCGGTTCGACGACATCTCGGAGGACGGACTGGCGCATCTGCAGAACACCGTGCAGGCGCTCATGAACTACGACTTCGGTCACGAGGTCGAGGTCATCGCGGCCTCCGTCCGTTCCGCCAACCACGTGACACAGGCGGCGCTCATGGGCGCCGACATCGCAACCGTACCGTTCAACGTGCTGAAGAACCTCGTGAAGCACCCGCTGACCGACCGCGGGCTCGAGTCGTTCCTCGCCGACTGGGAGAAGGTCAAGAACTCATGAGTGCACGCCCCCGTAAGCGCGGCCGTCGAGGCGGAGGACAGGGCAGCGGCGGAGAAGCGCCGCCCCAGCCGTCCGTCACCCGGGCCGACCTCGAGCCCAAGACCGTCGCCGAACTCAAGGTGATGGCCACCGAGCTCAACATCGACATCAAGCCGCTCAAGAAGAAGGACGACCTGATCGTCGCAGTGCTCGAGGCGAAGGTGAAGTCCGAGGGCTTCGTCGATGTCGTCGGTATCCTCGACATCCTGCCCGAGGGCTACGGTTTCCTGCGCACGAGCGGCTACCTGCCGGGCGACAACGACGTCTACGTGTCGATGTCGGCGATCCGCCGCCACGAGATGCGCCGCGGCGACCTCGTCCGCGGCCAGGTCCGCCCGCCGAAGGAGACCGAGAAGTACGCGGCGCTCCAGAAGGTGACCGGCATCAACGGCAAGGACGCGGACGCCAACAAGGGTCGCAAGGACTTCCGCGACCTCACCCCGATCTACCCGGACGAGAAGTTCCGGATGGAGTGGAAGGCCGACGCGCTCACGACGCGCATCATCGATCTGGTCGCCCCCATCGGCAAGGGCCAGCGCGGGCTGATCGTCTCGCCGCCGAAGGCGGGCAAGACGACCATCCTCAAGGACATCGCCGCCGCGATCCACGCGAACAACCCCGAGGTCTACCTCATGTGCCTGCTCGTCGACGAGCGCCCTGAGGAAGTCACGGACATGCAGCGTTCGATCCACGGCGAGGTGCTCTCCTCGACGTTCGACATGCCGTCGGACAACCACATCGCGGTCGCCGAGCTGTGCATCGAGCGCGCAAAGCGCCTCGTGGAGAGCGGCTACGACGTCGTGATCCTGCTCGACTCCATCACGCGACTGGGCCGTGCGTACAACCTGTCGAGCCCGGCGTCCGGACGCATCCTGTCCGGCGGCGTCGACTCCACCGCGCTCTACCCGCCCAAGAAGTTCTTCGGTGCGGCGCGCAACATCGAGTTCGGCGGGTCGCTCACGATCATCGCGACGGCGCTCGTGGACACCGGCTCCAAGATGGACGAGGTCATCTTCGAGGAGTTCAAAGGCACCGGCAACATGGAGCTCCGCCTCGATCGCCGGCTGGCCGACAAGCGCATCTTCCCGGCCATCGACGTCATCCAGTCCGGCACCCGCAAGGAAGAGCTGCTGCTCGACCCGGTCGAGGCGCCGTACATCTGGAAGCTGCGCCGCGTCCTGCACTCGCTGGACTCGGGAGCCGCCGTCGAGCTGCTCATCGACCGCCTGCGCAAGACCGGCAGCAACCGTGAGTTCCTCGCCGCGATCTCCAAGGCGAAGGGCGGCGGCGGGGAGTAGGACCCGCAGCGCACCTGCACCATATCGCACGCTACGAAGGGCCCCGGGAGTGACTCCCGGGGCCCTTCTGGTATCGCTATGCGTGACGGGCGGGTCTAGCGCTGGCCGCCCGCTCGCCCGTTGCCGCCGCGACGGCGGGAGCGCTGGCCGGAGCCGGCGGTCGGGCGGGGCTTGCCGCCGCCCTGCGCCTTGATCGCGACGACGGGACGCTCGGGGTCCGGGACCATGCGGTCGTGGCTGTAGACGAAGCCGTGCAGGTCCTCGGCGTTGATGATCGCGCCGATCTTCTTCTCGATGTCGCGTAGCTGATCGTGCTCCTCCGGCGACATGAGCGAGAAGGCGAAACCGCTCTTGCCGGCGCGTGCGGTCCGGCCGATGCGGTGGACGTAGTCCTCGGGGACGTTGGGGAGGTCGTAGTTGATGACGTGGCTGATGCCGTCCACGTCGATGCCGCGCGCCACGATGTCGGTGGCGACGAGGACCTTGCAGTGGCCGCGCTTGAACTCGTCGAGCGCCTTGACGCGCTGCGACTGGCTGCGGTTGCCATGGATGGCGGCCGAGCGGATGCCGGCACGGTCGAGAGCGTGTGCGACGCGGTCGGCGCGGTGCTTCGTGCGGGTGAAGACGAGCACGCGCTCGAGGCGGTGACGGCGGATCATCTCGAGCAGCAGGTCGTTCTTCTGCGTGCCGGCGACCGGGTAGAGCGACTGCTCGATGGCCTCGATCGGCTTGTTCGGCGGCGAGACGTCGACGCGCTCCGGGTGCTTGAGGGTGTCGCCGATGACCTTGAGGACCTCGGGTGACATGGTCGCGGAGAAGAGCAGGGTCTGGCGGTCGGTGGGGATGCGCTCGATGATGCGGCGCACGTCGGGCCAGAAGCCCTGGTCGAGCATGCGGTCGGCCTCGTCGAGAACGAGGATCTCCACGTGGCTCAGGTCCACGTCGCCCTGACCGACCAGATCGAGCAGGCGACCGGGGGTGGCGACGAGCACGTCCACGCCGCGGCGGATCGCCTTGCGCTGGGGCTCGTAGCCGACGCCGCCGTAGACGGCGGCAGTGCGATGGCGGGTGTGGCGCGACACGGCGGTCGCGACCTCGAGGATCTGGAGCGCGAGCTCACGGGTGGGGGTGACCACCAGCGCGCGAGGTCCGCCCGGACGTGCCGGGATGAGCTGGAGCGTGGGGAGCACGAACGCGGCGGTCTTGCCGGTGCCGGTCTGCGCGCAGCCGACGATGTCGTTGCCGGCGAGCACGATCGGGATCGCCTGGCTCTGGATGGGGGTGGGCTCGGTATAGCCCATTGCGGCCACTGCCTGCATAAGGCGTGGCTCGAGACCCAAGTTGTCGAAACTCAAGTGGTGTATCTCCTTCGCTGGCGCGGCTTCATGCCGACGCCTGTGGCAGACGCGGAACGATCCGTCAGCCACTGCGGAGAGGAGCGAAGGACGACCGGGTCTTGGATGTGCGCGACCGCCCGTATGGCGGTGCGGTGTGCGTGCAGTATACGGGCTGAGCGTCGGAATAGCCAATCCGGAGGCGGTGGTCAGGGACCGGGCAGGTTCGGGGAAGGGTGCGGGTTGACGCTGTCGGGGTGCCCGTCGACCGAATCGGAGCCGCCCGGATGGACCCGCCCCCGCTGATCGAGAGCATGAGCGACGCACTGCGCTCCCGCCACTACAGTCCCCGCACCGAGCGGGTCTACTGCCTGTGGGTGGCGCGCTTCGTCACGTTCCATGGCGGGCGGCACCCGTGCGAGATGGGCGAGGGCGAGATCAATGCATTCCTGACCGATCTGGCGGTCCGCGGGCAGGTGAGTGCGTCCACACAGAACCAGGCGCTCGCCGCTCTGCTGTTCCTCTATCGCGTGGTGCTCGATCGCGAGGTCGGGAACCTGGGGACGGTCATCCGCGCGCGGAAGCAGAAGCGGTTGCCGGTGGTGCTCACGCGCGTGGAGGTGCGCGCGGTGCTCG
The DNA here is from genome assembly GCA_030652345.1 of Coriobacteriia bacterium. The sequence goes on along the minus strand of JAUSAU010000069.1, from coordinate 1,575 downwards.
ACGGACTCGAGGGCGAGCAGCGACTCATGGCGTCGTTGCTCTACGGGTCGGGCCTGCGGCTGATGGAGTGCCTCCGGTTGCGCGTGCAGGACGTCGATCTCGAGCGCGGCGAGATCACGGTGCGCGACGGCAAGGGTGGCAAGGACCGCCGCACGATGCTGCCCGAGGCGCTGAAGGAGCCGCTGCGACGGCAGATCGACCACGCGCGCAGGGTGCACGAGCGGGACCTGGCCGACGGCTGGGGGAGGGCGACGCTTCCAGCGGCGCTCGAACGTAAGTATCCGAACGCGGCGACGGAGTTCGGCTGGCAGTGGGTCTTCCCGCAGGAGCGGCGCTGGCGAGATCCCGCGACCGGTGTCGAGGGCCGACACCACGTGCACGAGACGATCCTGCAGAAGGCGGTGAAGCGCGCCGTGCGAGCGAGCGGGACGGACAAGCGCGCCGCCTGCCACACGCTGCGCCACTCCTTCGCGACACACCTGCTCGAGTCGGGCTACGACATCCGAACGATCCAGCAGCTGCTCGGGCACCGCGACGTGAGCACCACGATGATCTACACCCACGTGCTCAACAAGGGCGGCCTCGGCGTTCGCAGCCCCTTCGACGGCCTGTAGAAGGGATAGAAATGGTATATTATCTATACTGGTGCCCGGACGGGTGGCTTCACGTGTTTGAGTTCGATGCGGAGAAGAGTCGCGCGAACGAGTGGAAGCACGGGATTGACTTCGTCGAGGCGCAGGAGCTGTGGGGCGATGAGCGACGATACGACATTCCCGCGCGTCCGGGTGCTGAGGTGCGTCGCATGGCCATCGGAGCGGTGGCCGGACGGATCTGGACGGCCGTATACACGCGCAGAGGCGAACGCATACGAGTCATCTCGGTACGAAGGGCTCGAAGAGAGGAGATCCGCAGCTATGAAGCCGGTGAAGATCACAGTTGAGGAGTTCGACAGACTGTTCGACGAGGGCAAGACCGACATGACGCCCTATCTGGACATGGACTCGGCGTGCCGGCCCGGACTGAACTCGCGTCGGGTGAACGTGGACTTCCCGCCGTGGGTCGTGGATGCGCTCGACGTCGAGGCGAAGCGGATCGGGATCACGCGGCAGGCGCTGATCAAGACGTGGATCGTCGAGCGACTCGAGCCGAAGGCCGGCTGAGGGGCGGTTGCGCGGGAATCGGGTATCGGTTGCCGCTGGAGGATGCTGCCTGGCGCCATGGAGAGCGTTGCCAGCCCGCATGGAGGATTCTGGTCTATAGTCCTCATTGCTGTATAAACGTAGTTCACCTAGACCGCCGAGTCATGGTTCTCGGCGCCGGCCACAGAGCGCATCGCGGCTCTCCGATGGCCAAGCAGGCGGGGGATCGGCATACAGTCGGGACCACGGTCTCGGTCCCTCGGGTGCAGCGTGTCGGGGGAGTGCCTGTTGTCCGGGGAGCGCTCATCTGAGAGCTCACCGTACCGGGGGTTGCGAGCCGGCGAGAAACGCGGATAGTCCGGCGGCACGTTGAACCAGCGCTTCAAGCCGACGCGTCTTGGTCGGTGTGACATGTAAGGTGTGAGGCGCGCGGCTT
>JAUSAU010000066.1 GCA_030652345.1 Coriobacteriia bacterium | reverse complement strand
CCCCCGACACGAGCTTCTCGAACAGCTCGAAGACCGCCTCCGCGGTCGCGGAGTCGAGGTTGCCGGTCGGCTCGTCGGCGGCGAGCATCGGCGGGTCGTTCGCGAGCGCGCGAGCGATCGCGACGCGCTGCTGCTGACCGCCGGAGAGTGCAGAGGGAAGCTTGTAGGCCTGGTCCGCCATCTCCACCTGCTCGAGCAGGGCCAGCGCGTAGGACTCCCGCTCGCGGGGCGCGTGGACGTCGCAGAAGTCCATCGGCAACATCACGTTCTCCACCACGGTGAGTGTCGGGAGCAGCTGGAAGAACTGGAACACGACGCCGATGGTGCGGCCGCGCCACATCGCGAGGCGGTTCTCGGACAGCGAATGGACGGGCGTCCCGTCGATGACGACCTCGCCGGAGCTGGGACGGTCGATGCCCGTGATCATGTTGATGAGCGTCGTCTTGCCGGAGCCCGACTTCCCGATGAGGCCCACGAACTCACCCCGGTGCACCTCGAGATCGACGCTCTTGAGCGCGGTGAAGGGCACCTCACCCGTGTCGTATGTCTTGAAGACGGAGCTGAGGCGGATGAGCGTCTCGGCGGGGCGCTTGACTGCCATGTCGGCCTTTCGAGAAGAACAGACGGCGCAGGTGCGCCGGATGGTCGCGAAGGATGTGCCAGAAGAAGGTACCACCGACTGCGGCGCTCGTCGCGCGCGGGTCGCCAGACGTACAGAGGATCGGGGCCGGCCGCCGCGTCACGGCGGCGCCGGCCCCGATCGCAGGGGTGCTGGAGAGCGATCGCTACTTGGCGGGCCGATGCCCGGCGGACTCGCGAGTGTGGCACGGGGAGCACGCGGGGGCCGGAGCCGGGAGGCCGGTGCCATGACAGCCGACGCTCAGGCATGTCTGCGACCTGCCGACCGCAGTCGGCACCCAGGTGACGCCGATCCGGGTCCCGTTCGCCACGAGACGAGACGGTGATGCAGCGGCCGTGCGCGATGCGGCGGAACCCATGCCGTGCTGACGGTGCCCGGCCTGGGTCACGTGACATGCATCGCACGCGGCCGGCGCGTGGCAGGAGTTGCAGTAGTTCGGGCCGTTGGCCACCGCTGTACCGCTCTGCGGCCAGGAGCCGTTGACATGGACCGCGTGGATCTGTGCCGCGCTCATCGAGCGGATGTTGCGGGTGCTGAAGAAGCCCGACGACGTGCGGACCACGGGTCGGTAGTCGGGTCCGCGATCGCCCATGCCGAAGTGGCAGCGCTGACAGTCCGAGCCCGGGACGTGCTTGTGACGATAGGCGTCGACCCAGACGTTGCCGTCGATCCAGTGACAGGAGCGGCACAGCGTGTAGTTGACACCGTCGCTGAAGGTCGCGACCGGAACGGCTGCGCCGGGCCGGCGCGCCTCATGGCATCCCCTGCATGTCGTGTTGTCCGAAGACAGCGGCGCATCGGCGAACGCCGACATGGCGCCCGAGAGTGTGAGGACCGTGCATGCCACGGCCAGGACCATAGCGCGGCGGATCGTTGTCGCCTTCATCGCCCTACCCCTTTCATCCCTGTCCTGTGGCGTCTCGCCACTCCTGGCCACCATCTCGGCTCGCGAGATGTCCGGTGTGGCCCCGGATCGGACAGTAGCTCCGTCCCATGCCGTTAATGTCGGCTGAACGGTCGCTATGTGTTACTGAAAGGTCGCTAGTAAGCGATGAACGGACTTCGGAGCGATGCTGAGCAGACCTAGGCGGCCTTTTCCGCCTTCTCGGGCCCGGCGGCCCGGATGGACTCCACACTGCGCGGACGCGGGGCCTTCGTGGCGAAGGTCAGCGCCGACGCGACGAGGCAGAGGACAGCGGCGACCGCGTACGCGACACCGTAGCTGCCCGCGCTGTCGACGATGCTGCCCGCCGTCATCGATCCGAAGACACCGCCGACACCCCATGCGGTGAAGACGAGTCCGTAGTTCACGCCGAGGTGCTTCGTACCGAAGAACCCCGCGGTCGTCGACGGGAACAGCGAGAGGTTCGCGCCGTAGCAGAAGCCGACGGCGGCAGCCACGGGAACGAGCAGGGCGGCGGTGTCGGCGGACGCGAGCGCGAACATGAGCCCGGCCTGGATCGTGAAGACCACGAGCATCGTACGGATGCCGCCGATGCGGTCGGACACGATGCCCGCGACGACGCGGCCCGACGCGTTCCCGATCGCGAGGACCGCGACCAGCAGGAATCCGAGGTCGGCTCCGGCCGCCTGCAACGTGGCGATCTTCGCCATGTGGCCGATGATCATCAGTCCGGCGAACGCGGAACAGGCATACATCGCCCACAGCAGCACAAACTGCGGCGTGCGCACCATGTCGCGCCAGTCGTACTCGTCGCGCTGGGAGCCGGTGGTCGCCGCACCGGCGGCCGCACCCGCGGCGACGTAGCCCGCAGGCGGGTTGACGAGCAGCTGGGCGAGGCCGACCGTCACGACGAGGAAGGCGCCGCCGAGCACACGGAACGTGCCCTGGACCCCGTATGCACCGAGCAGCTGCGTGGTGAGTGGCGCGATGTAGACGGAGGCGAGGCCGAAGCCCGCCACGACCAGACCGGTGATCAGACCCTTGCGAGCGGGAGGGAACCATTTCACCGCGGCCGGCGTCGCCGCGGCGTATCCCAACCCGATACCCGTGCCCGTGAGCAGCCCGAAGCCGAGAAGCATCGGCAGCGCGTTGCCGGCGCTCGCCATGCTCGCGACGAGAAGCCCCGCACCGGTCAGAGCACCGCCCACGCTCGCGACGATGCGCGGCCCGAATCGGTCCTGCGCCCGCCCGGCGAACACCATCATCAGCGCGAACGTCCCCACAGCGATCGCGTAGGGAAGGTTCGCCTGACCGGCGCTCCACCCCCACGTCTTCGTGAGGGTCTTGGCGATGACGCTCCATGAGTAGAGGACGCCGAGCGCCAGATTGATCCCCAAGCCGGCCAGCGTGACGATCCAACCGCGCGCGGAAGCGGTACGAGGCATAGCGGGTCCCCCTGAGAGCGGATGCACGGACAGTCTCGGATGCGTCTCGGTGGCTGGCGGGCCACGCGGCACGAGCCGCATCAGGTCGGCAGTATGGAGAAGGGTTCGACACCGCGTAACGCGTCGCCTCCCCCGGCGGCGGTGAACGGCGTCACAGCGTCGGTGAATGGCGCGCCGCGCGTCGATTCCGTATAGGATGCTCATATGCCTGCCGAACTCATACTACCGACCATACTCATGACCTCCGCACTCGCCTTCTACTCGCTCGGGGTATGGAGCGAGCGAGCGGTCCGCGATCTGCGCGCGTGGCACGTCATCGCCTTCTGGCTCGGCCTGACGTGCGACGGCGTGGCCTCGTGGATGATGGGCGAACTGCTCGCTCGACCGATGGAATGGCTGAGCGTCCACGGGGTGACCGGGATCGCCGCGTTCGTACTCATGGCGGCCCACGCGGCGTGGGCGACACGGACGCTGCTGCGCGGCACACCGGAGGCGCGGGCGACATTCCACCGGTGGAGCATCGCCGTCTGGCTGATCTGGCTCGTGCCGTACTTCACCGGGATGGTGGCCGGGATGACGCGCGGTTCGTAGCGACCCTCGCTCGCGCACCCGTGAACGGGTATCCTCCATCGGACCACCAGCCACCGCCCCGGGAGCCTGCTCCGTGAAGGACCGTCGCCTGCTCGTCATCTTCGGCATCGTGCTCGTCGACATGCTGAGCTTCTCGCTCGTCCTGCCGCTGCTGCCCGACTACGCGCTCAAGTTCGGTGCGAACCCGTTCGTGACCGGCCTCATCTTCTCGATGTATCCGCTCGCGCAGGTCGTGGCCGCACCGATACTCGGGCGCATGTCGGACATCTACGGGCGCAAGCCGATCCTGCTGCTCAGCATCGGCGGCACGGTCTGTGCACTTCTGATGCTGGGCTTCTCGTCCGCGCTGTGGATGCTGTTCGTGAGCCGGCTCATCGACGGCATCACCGGCGGCAACATCTCGGTCGCGCAGGCGTACATGGCGGACGTGACGTCGGAGGAGGACCGCGGCAAGGCGTTCGGGCTCATCGGCGCCGCCTTCGGACTCGGATTCATCCTCGGTCCCGTGAGCGGCGGGCTGCTGTCCGGTATCGGCCTGCACGTGCCGCCGTTCGTGGCGGCCGGCCTGGCCGCGGTCAACCTGCTGCTCGTGGCGTTCGTGCTCAAGGAGTCGCTGTCCGCAGAGCGTCGCGCAGAGATCGCCGCGGCGCCCGCCCACGGGTTCAACCTCCACGAGCTCGCGACCGCGCTCGCGCTCCCGCGCGTCGGTCCGATCCTGTGGCTGCGCATCGTGACGGGCTTCACCTTCGCGGTGTTCGAAGGCGGGTTCACGCTCTGGGCATCACACTCACTCGGACTCGACGCGCGTGCGAACGGGCTGGTGCTCGGCTACGTCGGCATCCTGCAGGTGATCATCCAGGTCGGCCTCATCGGGCAGTTGACCAAGCGCTTCAGCGACGCTCGTCTGATGGTCGGCGCCAGCATCGTCGCCGGACTCGCACTGAGCGTCTGGGGGTTCGTCCCCAACGTCTGGGTGCTCCTCGCCGTCATGCCGTTCCTGTCGATCGGGCTCGCGGTCACCAACACGATCGTCGGCAGCGCGCTGACGAAGGCCGTCTACCCCGACGAGGTGGGCGGCATCATCGGGCTGTCGACGGCCCTCGGATCGCTGACGCGCATCCCCGCGCCGTCGGTGGCGGGCGCGCTGCTCCAGACGGTCGGCGCGTGGGCGCCCGGCCTCCTGGCGGGAGTGCTGACGCTGGGCGTCGTGCCCTACGCGTATTCGAAGCTCATCGCCCGGCCCGCGCCGCCGCTTCCGCCGCGGGAGCCTGCCGCCTGATCGTGCCCGAGGGCTACGGGCCCTTCCAACTGTAGACGGTCACGACGGTGCCTTTGGCAACGACGGTCCCGGCAACCGGGACCTGCTTGTAGACGAAGCCCACATCGGCCATCCCGTCGCCGGCGCCGAGGACATGCTTGTACTTCAGCCCGACCGACGCGAGCTTGGCCTGTGCAGCCGCGAGCTTGAGGCTCTTGAGCGCAGGGACCTTCACTTTGCTGATCGCGGGCGGCTTGTCCGTGGAATCGTCCGTGCCCGCGCTGCCCGAGCCGGATGGCTTCGGCCCTCGGCTGACCGCGAACGCGACCGTGTCGCCCACCGCGCCCACCGAGCCCGCAGCCGGCACCTGTGAGATCACCGTGCCGGCGGCTGCCGCGTCGTAGGACTCTGTGACGGCACCGGCGGTGAGACCGACGACCGCCAAGGCCGAGGCGGCCCCGTCGCGCGTCATCCCGGTGAGAGCTGGGACCGCGACCGGCGCCGGACCGGCCACCGTGAGGTTGACGACCGCACCGGCCGAGACGCGCTGGCCTGCCGCCGGATCCTGAGCGAAGACGGCGCCCTTCGCGCCGGCACCCGCGGGATCGTACTCGACCTTACCGGCCTTGAAACCCGTGGCGGACAACGCCTCGGTCGCCTGAGCGGCCGTCATGCCCTTCACGTCCGGAACCGCCGTTCCGCAGCCGGCGACGAGCGCGGCCGCGAGTAGCACCACGACGAGTGCGATCGATCGGAGCCTCATCGGTCTCCCCCCTCAGGTCGTCTTCGTGCGAACAGTGTACCGCCGGGAGCCGCTAGGGGCCGATCCCGAGTTCGCCGTCCCGGCCCAGGTCGACCAGGACGGTCGAACCCTCGCGGACGCTGCCGTCGATCAGGCCCTTGGCCACCGCGTCGACGACCTCGCGCTGGATGACGCGCTTGAGAGGACGGGCGCCGAACACCGGGTCGAAGCCGTCGAGGCTGATGCGCTCGACCGCCGCAGGCGAGAGCTCGAGGGTGATGCGGCGCTCGGCGAGACGTTCACGCACTTTGGCGAGCTGCAGTTCGACGATATGCTCGATCTGCTCCATCGAGAGTGCGTCGAAGACGACGATGTCGTCGACCCGGTTGAGGAACTCCGGCCGGAACGTCGCGCGGAGCGCCTCTTCGGCCAGCTTCTTGGCCTCCGCCTCGTTGCCCTGCTCAATGAACTGCTGGAACTGGGACCCAACGTTGCTCGTCATGATGACGATCGCGTTGCGGAAGCTCACGACCCTTCCCTGGCCGTCGGTGAGACGCCCGTCGTCGAGGACCTGGAGCAAGACGTTGAACACATCCGGATGCGCCTTCTCGATCTCGTCGAGCAGTACGACCGCGTACGGCCGGCGCCGGACAGCCTCGGTGAGCTGCCCACCTTCCTCATAGCCGACGAATCCCGGAGGCGCGCCGATCAGCCGCTGCACGCTGAACTTCTCCATGTACTCGGACATGTCGATGCGGACGAGACTGCGCTCGTCGTCGAACATGAACTCCGCCAGCGCCTTGGCCAGCTCCGTCTTCCCCACGCCCGTCGGGCCCATGAAGATGAACGAGCCGAGCGGCCGATCGGGGTCCGAGAGCCCTGCCCGCGAGCGCCTGATCGCGCCCGCCACCGCGGCGACGGCCTCGTCCTGACCGACCACGCGCTCGTGCAGCTTCTCCTCGAGATGCACGAGTTTGGCGAGTTCGCCCTCCATCAGGCGGGAGAGCGGGATGCCGGTCCACGCCGAGACGACCTCGGCGATGTCCTCCTCGTCGACCTCCTCCTTGAGCATCGGCGAGCCGGCCTGGAGATCCTTGAGGCGCGCGTCGGCCTCCTCGATGCGACGCTCGAACTCGGGGATGCGGCCGTAGCGGATCTCGGCGGCGCGCTGCAGGTCACCGTCGCGCTCGGCGCGCTCCTCGTCCACCTTGGCGGCGTCGAGCTCGGCCTTCGCGGTCCGGACGCCGTCGATGACCGCCTTCTCCGACTCCCAGCGCGCCTTGAGCCCCGCGAGTGACTCGTTGAGGCCCGCCATCTCGGCACGGAGCGTCTCGAGCCGTTCGGCCGAGGCCTCGTCGGTCTCCTTGGCGAGAGCGGCCTCCTCGATCTGGAGCTGCCGGTACTGGCGGTCCACCACGTCGATCTCGGTGGGCATCGAGTCGATCTCGATACGCAGTCGGCTCGCGGCCTCGTCGATCAGATCGATCGCCTTGTCGGGGAGGAAGCGGTCGGTGATGTAGCGGTACGACAGCGTCGCCGCGGCCACGATCGCGGTATCGGTGATCCTGACGCCGTGGTGGACCTCGTACTTCTCCTTGATGCCGCGCAGGATCGCGATCGAGTCCTCCACGCTCGGCTCGCCGACGTAGACCGGCTGGAACCGGCGCTCGAGCGCGGCGTCTTTCTCGATGTGCTCGCGGTACTCGTCGAGGGTGGTCGCGCCCACGGCGCGCAGCTCGCCGCGCGCGAGGGCGGGCTTGAGCATGTTGCTCGCGTCCATCGCGCCCTCGGCCGCGCCGGCGCCCACGAGGGTGTGCAGCTCGTCGATGAAGACAACGAGCCGACCCTCCGCCTGTTCGATCTCGCGCAGGACGGCCTTGAGGCGGTCCTCGAACTCGCCGCGATACTTCGCTCCGGCCACCATCGCAGCCAGGTCGAGCGCCACGACGTCCTTGTCCGCCAGCGTGCTCGGGACATCACCGGCGACGATGCGCTGGGCGAGCCCCTCGACGATCGCGGTCTTGCCGACGCCCGGTTCGCCGATGAGGACCGGGTTGTTCTTCGTTCGGCGCGAAAGAACCTGGATGACCCGACGGATCTCACCATCGCGGCCGATGACCGGGTCGAGCTTTCCGTCACGCGCCGCCTGCGTCAGGTTGCGCGAGAAGCGCTCCAGCGCCTGGAACTGCGCTTCCGGGTTCGCGTCGGTCACCCGCACGCCGGCGCGCAGCTCGGCGAGAGCGACGGAGAGCCGCTCCGGCGTCACGCCCTGCCTGGACAGTACGCGCCCTGCCTCACCGCCGTCCGCCGCCACGCCGATGAGCAGGTGCTCGGTGCTCACGTACGCGTCCTTCATCGTCTCCGCGTGCTTGAACGCCGCGGTCATCACGCTGTTGAGCCGCGGGCCCACGCCGATCTGCAGTCCGCCGGCGCCCTCGACCTTCGGCATCGCGGCGACGGCGTTGCGCGCCTCGGATTCGACCACATCGGCGTCGGCGCCGACCTTCTGGACGACCGGCCGCACGATGCCTTCGGCCTGGTCGAGCAGCGCCACGAGCAGATGCTCGGGTTCGATGACCTGCTGGCCCGCCTCATCGGCGATCCCGTGCGCCGCCTGCAGGGCCTCTTGCGCCTTCACGGTCAACTTGTCGAGTCTCATTCTCACTCACGTCCTTCGTCGCGCGGCCCTCGTGGGGCCCGCCTCGTTCCTTCCCGGCGGGGACGGGGTCGTCCCCGGGACACACGTCGAGCCGGACATCCGCACCCACACCGCCGTTCGACGGCTGCCTGAGCGCGGACCCGGCTCGACGGGTCGTGTGTGCGTCAGGCTACTTCGCGACGACCGCCCACTTGCCGTCCTTGCCCTTGTGCAGCGCGAGCTTCTCGGTCTTCGAGCCGTCCTTGGCGGTCAGCGGGCCGGCGATCTCCGCCGCAGCCGGGCTCTCGCCCTCGAGCACCCATACGAAGCTCTTGTCGAACTTGTAGCCGGCCGCCGCGGCGGCGGCGAGGACCTCGTTCGCCACGGCCGGGGCCGCGTACTTGACGTCCTTCGGCGCTCCGGTGCCGGAGGGGCCGCCCGGGGCCTCCTTCGTCCCGCCGCAGCCGACCAGCGCGACCGCGCCGAACGCCAGCATGAGGACCACCAGGATGGCGGTCATGCGGACGGAACGGCTCTTGTGGTTCTGGCTCATGCCTTCGACCCCCTGCATCTCGGTACCGCTACGTGTCATGGAGTGTTCGCGACGACAACCGTCGCTTCCTGCAATCTTACCGCTCCGCGGCCGTGCGGGAAGAGCGCTTCTGCGCGGGAGCGGGGGTCTTCGGTCTGAAGGTCGCCGATCCGTCGATGTCAAAGATGGGGTGGTCGGTCACCCGTGACGGCGCTGCAGCCCGCCGCGGGGGATGAGGACGAGGTCGGTGCGCACCACACTGCGGGCGCGCACCTCGTTCTCCGCGATGCGGCGGCGCATGACCTGCACGAGCGCGCGCAACTGCTCGAGTTCCGCCTCGAGGTGGGCCTGCTCGTCGGTGAGCTCGATGATCCGAACCACGCCGGCGAGGTTGATGCCCTCTTCCTGCGTGAGCTGCTGGATGAGGCGGAGTCGGTCGATGTCGGCGTCCGAGTACAAGCGGGTGTTGCCCTGGCTCCGCGACGGGCTGACGAGCTGCTTGCGCTCGTAGATCCGCAGCGTCTGAGGATGCACACCCGCAAGATCGGCGGCCACGCTGATCATGTAGAGGGGCCGATCGTTCCCGCCCCCGACGATCCTGCGCCTGCGCGGCATCTCTCTCAGCTTCCCTTCGTCACTTCGACAGGTGCTCGCGCACCGTGTCCTTGTCGCCCCGCGCCGATGCGAAGCGCTTGAGCAGTTCCTTCTGCTCGGCACTCAGGTCCGTCGGCGTCCGGACCTTCACGCGGACCTTCATGTCGCCGCGGCCGCCGCCTTTGAGTTTCGGCGCTCCCCTGCCGGGAAGCTTGTAGATCTTGCCGTCGACGGTACCGGCCGCGACCTTCAGCTTCACGCGCCCGTCCAGAGTCGGTACCTCGATCTCGGCACCCAGGGCCGCCTCGGAGAACGTCACGGGCAGCTCGAGCACGACGTCCGAGCCCTCCCGGGTGTAGTACGGGTGCGGCTTGATGCGCGTGACGACGTAGAGGTCACCGGCAGGGCCGCCCGACATACCGGGCTCGCCCTTGCCCTTGTAGCGGAGCTTGCCGCCGTCGGCCGCACCGGGAGGCACCTTGACCGGGACGGGTTTGACCTTGATGACCCGGCCCTTGCCGCGGCAGGTCGAGCAGGGTGTCTCGATGACCGTGCCGCTCCCGCCGCAGCGCGCACACGGGCGCGAGAACGAGAAGAGCCCCTGCCCCTGGGCCTGGTGACCGGTGCCTCTGCACACGGGGCAGGTCGTGGGCCCCGTGCCGGGCGCCGCGCCGCCGCCCTTGCAGGTCGGACACGCCTCCGCGCGATGGACATCGACCTTGGTCGAGACTCCCTCCATCGCCTCATCGAACGTCAGCGACACCTCGTAGGTCAGGTCCTTGCCGCGGCTGGGGCTGCGGGGAGACGCGCTGGAACCCTGGACGCCTCCCATGCCACCGAAGACGCTCCCGAACAAGTCGCCGAGGTCCACGTTGGCGTAGGCCCCGCCCGGTCCGCCGGAGGCGTACCCGCCCGGCCAACCCGCGCCGCCGGAGGATCCGCCGGCGCCCGGAGGCGGGTTTCCCCCGAAGTAGGCGCCGTACTGGTCGTACTGCGAGCGCTTCTCCGGGTCGGACAGGACCTCGTAGGCCTCGTTGAGCTCCTTGAACTTCTCTTCGGTGCCGCCCGTGTCCGGGTGGTGCTTGCGAGCCGCCTTGCGGAACGCCTTCTTGATCTCGTCGGCGGTCGCACTCTTGGGAACGCCGAGGGTCTCGTAGTAGTCCTTGGCGGCCATGGCGTGGGCTCCTACTCTCCGGGTCCGCCGGTGCTCACGACGACCATCGCCGTCCGCACCACGATGCCGCCCATGCGGTAGCCCTTCTGGTAGACCTCGACGACCGTGTGCTCGGGCACGCCGACATCCTCACGCTGACTGACCGCCTGGTGCGCGTGAGGGTCGAACGCCTGGCCGAGCGGATCGATGACCTCGACGCCCTCTTTGGCGAAGACCGCGAGGATGCGCGAGCGGACCATCTCGACACCCCTGAGCAGATGCTCGAGCTCTCCGGCGACGCCGGCGCTGGCGGCGGTGTGATCGATCGCCCGGTCAAGATCGTCGATGACGGGGATCAGTTCGGTGACGATACGTTGTCCCGCCCGCGCCCGGATATCCGCCTGATCGCGCTCCTGACGCTTGCGGTAGTTCTCGAACTCAGCCTGCCATCGCTGGGCGGTCGCCAGAGAGCGCGCCGCTTCCTCGCGAGCGTCGGCGAGTTCCTCTTCGACGGATCCGGCCGCCGCGAAGATTGCCCCGAGGTCGGACTCGAGTTCGGGATCGAGTCCCGACCCGGGGGCGCGCTTCTCGTCGCGCGGGCCGTCTGATGGCTTCCGCGGGGTCATGGCTATTTCTTCTCGTCTTCGACGACCTCGAAGTCGGCGACTTCCTCGTCCTCGGCGGGCGTCTCCGCCTCGTCGCCGGTGCCGTCGCCCTCGGCGGCGGCCTGCGCGTCGGCGTAGACGATCTCCGCGAGCTTGTAGGAGGCCTCCTGGAGCTTCTCGGTCGCCGCCTTGATCGCGTCGGTGTCCTCGCCCTCGAGCGCCTTCTTGGTCTCGGCGACCGCCTCTTCGACGGCCGTCCTGGTCTCTTCCGGAACCTTGTCGCCGAGGTCCTTGACGGTCTTCTCGGTGGTGTAGACGAGCGTGTCGGCGATGTTGCGGGCCTCCGCCTCTTCCTTCTTCTTGCGGTCGTCCTCGGCGTGCGACTCCGCGTCGGTGACCATCGACTCGACCTCGTCGTCCGAGAGCGCGGTGGAGCCGGAGATGGTGATCTTCTGCTCCTGGCCGGTGCCGCGGTCCTTGGCCGAGACGTTCACGATGCCGTTCGCGTCGATGTCGAAGGTGACCTCGATCTGCGGGATGCCACGCGGAGCGGACGGGATGTTGGCCAGGTGGAACTTGCCGAGGGTCTTGTTGCCCGCGGCGATCTCGCGCTCACCCTGAAGAACGTGGATCTCCACGCTGGTCTGGCCGTCCGCGGCGGTCGTGTACGTCTCGGTCTTGCGGGTCGGGAT
>JAUSAU010000048.1 GCA_030652345.1 Coriobacteriia bacterium | reverse complement strand
CTGCGCCTCTGTCGGTCCGACGAAGGTCACGTCCTCGGGCAGACCAAGCGACTCGACGACGCCCGGAACGGCGTTGAGTACGGCGATCGTGGCGGCCGGCCTGATGTGTGCCTTCTCGGCGACGGTCTTCCCGGTCATCGGACCTCCCGTGGGGATGGTGGAATGGCTCGCTGCAGCGGATGTACCCCTCAACGGCGGAGCGTTCCCGATGACCGGCCACGAAGGGCGCTTGACACTCCCTGGATACGATACTATATGCTCGGTATCTAGGTAGACGGTATATAGTCTCGGAGAGGTGCCCGCCATGAGCGTGAAGTACGGACTGCTCGCCTTGCTCAACCGTCGTTCCATGCACGGCTATGAGATGCGGCGCGAACTGGAGGTCGAGCTCGGGCCGGAGTGGGCGGTCAACTACGGCCAGATCTACTCCACCCTCGAGCGGCTCGTGCGGGATGCGCTGGTCGTACAGTCCGAGACGGTCGCATCCGGTGACGCCCCCGACCGCAAGCTCTACACGGTCACGCCCGCGGGCCGCACCGAGCTCCATCAGTGGTTCCTCACGCCGATCGACAGCTCCGACCCCTCCCGCGACGGATTGCACGCCAAGATCCTGCTTGCACTGACCGGCGACGTCCCGGTCGACAAGGTCATCCAGGCGGAGCGGAAGGGCCAGCTTCGCCGCATCGGTCAGCTCACCGAACTCAAGGAGAAGCGCGACGCGGAACTGGAGCTCGCGGCCGTGCTGCAGCTCGACATGGCGATCATGAAGACCGAGGCCGTCCTGAAGTGGCTCGACACGGCCGAAGCGCGCATCGCAAAGGCGACAGCGGCAGGCCCGGATGGCGTCGCCCGGCAGAAGGGGTCCCCCCGCTCCGCTGACGAAGGAGCGGCTCACACCCACGAGACCACCGGGAAGCGAGGCCGCAGATGAGCGTGCTTCGGGACATCTTCCGCCGCAAGGCACGGTCGATCCTCACCATATCCGGCATCGGCGTCGGCGTGTTCGCCCTCGTCGTGCTCGGTGCGGTGGCCGAGAACGACAACGTCTACGTCGAGCAGCTCGTCAGCTACTACGAGAACGCGATCGTGGTAGCCGAGAAGAGCGATGCGAACTTCGTAGGCATGTCCAACGGCAACCGGCCGATCTCCATGGACAAGATCCGGGAGATCCGTAGGCAGCCAGGGGTCGGTGAGGTCAGCCCGCAGGTCAACATGCTGCTCAACGGCACGTTTATGTCTGTGATCCCACCGATGATCCTCGGGAGTGAGCCGGGCAGCCGGGACTACGAGACCTTCGAGCTGGCGAAGGGGCGAGCTCTGGAGCGTGATGACACCCGTGCGGTCCTGCTCGGATACGACCTCGCCAAGCAGACGAAGCTCGGCGTGGGCGACACGCTCGACGTGCGCGGCGAGAAGTTCGACGTGGTCGGCGTGCTGGACCGCTCGTACGTCAACCTCACCGACTCCGCCGCGTACGTCACGCTGACCGACGCCCAGAAGCTCTACTACGAGGCGTTGCCCGAGCCGTTCCGCGGCAGCGTTGTGGCCACCGACCTCGTCATGCAGGCGAACGTCTACGTGAAGCCCGGCGTGAACGCTGACGAGGTGGCCGCGACGCTCAATCGCGACGTCGAGGGCATCACCGCCACCGGACCGACCAAGATGTTCGACACGGTCAACGGGCTGGTCGGACTGCTCAACACGGTGGTGTGGAGCGTCGCCGCCATGGCGCTGTTGATCAGCGGCCTCTCGATCATCAACACGATGACCATCTCGGTCTCGGAGCGCACCCGGGAGATCGGCGTGAAGCGCGCGCTGGGGGCGTCGCGCTGGCGAGTCGCGCGCGACGTACTGGCGGAATCCGCGGTCATGGGAACGCTCGGCGGCATCGGCGGGCTCGCGCTCGGCGCGCTCGTCACGCTCGGGCTGAACTCGGCGATGGTCGCGACGACCGGGACCACGGCGTTCCTGCTCACCGGCCGCCTCGCCGTCGGCGCCGTGCTCTTCGCGGCGATCCTCGGCACGTTCGGAGGCCTGTATCCCGCACGCTACGCGTCACGGCTCGAGCCCGCGACCGCGCTCGCACACGAGTAGGGGGAGACGATGTCCGCGATCTCGATCGAGAACGTCGAACAGCTGTTCCACATGGGCAAGCGCAACGTCGTCCACGCGCTTCGGGGCACGACGCTGGAGGTCGCCGACGGCGAGTTCGTCGCGGTGATGGGACCGTCGGGCTCGGGCAAGACGACGCTGCTCAACGTGATCGGGTGCCTGGCCCGGCCCACCGCCGGCCACATCCGGATCGACGGCCGCGACGTGACCAAGCTCAAGGTCGGCGAGCTGGACCGCATCCGTGCGAAGGAGATCGGCTTCGTGTTCCAGGGCTACAGTCTGATCCCCACACGCACCGCGCTCGAGAACGTGATGATGGCGGCGGAGTACGCCGGGATGCCGCGTGGTGAGCGCCGGTCGCGGTCGGTCGAGGTCCTTGAGGCGGTCGGGCTGGCCGACAAGGTCGACCAGATGGCGGCGGAGCTCTCAGGCGGCGAGCAGCAGCGCGTGGCCGTGGCGCGGGCGCTGGTCAAGAACCCGACGGTGGTGCTCGCAGACGAGCCGACGGGCAACCTCGACTCGGTGAGCGCCGAGGAGATCATGACGCTGCTCAAGCGTCTGCGCTCCGACGGACAGACGATCGTGATGGTCACGCACGACCCGCGGATGGCCGGATACGCAGACCGTGTCGTCTTCCTGAAGGACGGCCGCGTCGACGACGAGCAGACGATCCGCTAGCGAGCGGACCGTCGCTGCCTACAGCGCGCGACGCATCCGTCGGCGGAGCACGACCGCGGCCGCGAACCCGACGACGACGAGCACGCCGTAGCCGATGTAGAACGGCCCGATCAGGCCGGCGGAGCAGCCCCACGTGTTGAGTGACGTCTCCTCGAGCAGAGCGCCGAGCGCGAAGACGGCTCCGTAGGCAACGACGAAACCGCCGCCGGTGACCGCCGCCGACGCGACGACCCAATACAGGAGCTCCGACCAGAGCCGAGCCGTCATCGCCTACTCCTCATGCGCCATGCTCGGGGAGCGCGACGGTCGCGCGTCGCACGACTACAACCTAGCACGTGGAGCGAGCTCCGCGTCGGAGCGACACGACGCGGCCTAGCGCACCCGCCAACTGTCCGGCGAATGCCCGGCTTCGAAGACGCGATCGTGGGCGGTGAACCGGGGCGCGGAGGTGAGTCCGCGCCCCAGGATCCGCAGCCCCCTGTCCATCGCGCCTCGCAGCGCCGGCGTCAGCGTGCTGCGCACGCGAATCAGGATGCGCATCGTGTCCCCTACCCGCGCATTCCGACGGCGGACCCGGATGCTGCGAAGACGGACCACAGCAGCGCGGCGTCCACGACGAGCGGCACCACGGCCCAGCCGGAGAGCCACATGACCTGCAGTACGACGGATGCGACGGCTCCCGCGCCGATCAGCCACGGGGTCCACCCCGCCGGCACGACCCAACCCGCGAGCGCGGCGACCGCCGCGAGGAAGCACACCGTAGCCGTGATACCGAGCACGGGCGTCAGCAGGTCGAGCAGATCGCCGCGCGGCATGAGGGTGCGGGTGTCGGCGAAGAACGGCCACAGGATCCCGCCGCCGACCCACCAGGGCGGCGGCGTCTGCCCGGGGGCCGCCGGGACGAGCGCGCTCAGGTTGACCTGGGCGCCGACGAGCAGAAGCGCGATCCACAGTACCTTGCTCATGTCCTTACTCCTTGTAGTCGAGGAAACTGTCTCTGCTCTGAGTTTCCGCAGGGCCTGACGAAGGCCGCTCTTCTTCGCGGCCGTGTGCCTAGTTGACGAACCTGCCGATGCGCTGCGCGAGCTCCGCGTCCCGGTCGTAGGACGGGTCGGCGTTCACCAGCAGCAGGTACTCGATGATCATCGCCGCGACCATGCGCTCGATGAGCGATGCGTCGCCGGCACCGAACTCGCCGGCGTCCATGCCTCCCTGGATGAGTTCGCGCAGCAGGTCGCCGTTCGCCTTGCGGAAGGCGTCGGCGGCGATCTCATACTCGCGGAGCCACTCGTCCTCGCCGGTCGCGGTGATGTGCGCCCGGGCCGAGTCCAGAATCAGACGGACTACGGCGTCCACCTTCGCAGCGTAGGTGGGAAGTGCCGCGACGGATGCGCCGAGGCGCACCTTGTCGCGCCGCGCCTGGAGCGCGACCACGTGGGCGTAGATGTCCCGCTTGCCGTCGAAGTGCACGTAGATCGTCTTCTTCGAGATCTTCAGCTCGCGCGCTATGTCGTCGAGGTTGGTCCGCGCGTAGCCGTGGTCGAGCACGTGGCGCTCGAAGGTCTCTGCTATCAGTTGCCGCATCGCACTCATGGTCCGCCTGCTCGCGTCGGAAACTCGCTACGCCTGCAGTTTCCGTCATGGAAACTGCACTGTCAAGCAGTTTCCTTCCAAGACCCTCCCCCGTACAGCCCCGAGAAGACGCCTGTCGATGCGATCGATCCCCGTCTCGACGAGCCGCGCGTCCTCAGCCGGCACCGCCGCGACGCGCGTGAAGTAGGTAAGGTCCTCGACGCAGACTCGATCGAGCGCGGCGCCTCCGGCTCCGGCTATCGACCGCCGTCCCGAGCCAGCCCGAGGTAGTCGAGGAGCCCCGTTGCGAGTTCGCGGTCGCCCGCAGTCGCCGGCACCGTCCCCGGGTAGTCGTTCAGCGACGCGCTCACGCGGATCGGCCGCTCGGACTCCGCGCCGAGCCACACCACGATCTCGAACGGGTTGAATTCCTCAAGGGTCTCGGGTCGATTGCGCACGACGCGAGCGACGGCCGGGCCGGCGGCACTCTCGAACCGCATCGCACCGCCGGCGGGGACTCCCGCGGGGTCCGTAGACTCCGCCGAGCGAGCCGCGGCGCCCTCGTCCAGCCCGATCAGCTTCGCGGCATCCGCCCGCGACGCGAAAACGCCGATCCGAATGGAATCAGTGCGACCCGACGCCGTCTCGCGCATCATCTGCAGTTCGAGCTCAGGATCCATCGCCGAACGCTCACTCTGCGTCCACCGATCCCAGGTCCCGCTCCACCCGTCCGGCACCGTGATACCGACCGCCTCGCTCAGAGCGAACCCGGCCCCGGAGGCGAGATCCCCGGACGACTGGGCCGCGCACCCCGCGCCGAAGACGAGACAGCAGAACAGGCCGATGGTGACGAACGTCCGAACGGGCGTGCTGACCTTCACTGCAGGACCACTCCTTCGATCCGGGCTCAGGACTCGTGACGGCATACGGCGCGGTCGGCGCCATCTCCGCGCAATTCCCAGAGTATCCCATCCGGCGGATTCGGGCGGGGTCATCGGGGGAATCTCGGTTGTGTCCGGCAGTCGTACCCGGAATCTGCGAGGTGTGGACGTGAGCACAGAGAGCACGAAGCGATGAGCGCGGCGAAGAAGGCCGACGGCGAAGCCGAGGCGCTGACGAAGATCGCCGCGATGCCCGAACCCTGCCGCGCGATGGGCGAGCGCATCCACGCGCTCATCCGGCGCACCGCTCCCGAGCTCCAACCGACCACGTGGTACGGCATGCCGGCCTACGCGAAGGACGGGAAGGTCATCTGCTTCTTCCGCGCCGACACCTACATGACCTTCGGCCTCACCGAGAATGCGAACCTCTCCCCCGAGGAGGGCGCGCCACACCGGCTCCGCGAATCCTCGTGGTTCTTCACCGAGCTGGACGACGCGACAGAGGCCAAGCTCGCCGAGATCGTGCGGAAAGCCGCGAGCTGACTCAGCGACGGAGCGCTTCCGCGACCGCCGTCGCGATGATGGTCGCTCCGGCCGCTCCCGGGTGTACGCCGTCGAGGCGGAACGCCTCAGGGTGCTTCGCCGTCACCGCATTGATGTCGATGAGTCCGCATCCGAGCTCGCGCGCGAGGTCCGCGATCGCGCCGCAGATATCCTGCAGCGCCGCCGGGTCCATGCCGTACGGGACGCTCGTGCTCCACGCCGGTCGGAACAGCGCCGGCGGCGTCAGCAACCACACCCGTGGACCGGACTCGAGCGACAGGTAGTGCTCGCACAGCGTCCGGTAGTCGGCGGCGAAGGCTGCGACGCCCTTCCAGTTGTGACCCCGGGAGTCGTTCGTGCCGAGCATGATGAGCACGATGTCGGGCTCGAACGACGTGCTGAGTGCAAACTCCTTGCTGCGGCGGTACGGAAGGTCGGCGCTCTGCTGGACCGCGTGGCCGTTGACGCCGAAGCCGCGTACGCAGTAGCCCTCGCCGAGCATCCTCTGCAACTGCGCCGGGTACGACATCGTCCTGCGGCGCGCGACGAAGAAGCCCCGCGTGATGCTGTCCCCGACGCAGGCGATCCTGACGGCCGTCATCCCCGGGGGCCGCTCAGGGTGTCGTTGATCTCGGTCACGGCGCTCTCGAGGTCCTCGGCCGTCCGCATGGTGGTGGCGGTCGGGACGCTCGTGGTGACGAAGTGCTGCGCATACGGGAAGCAGGCCGCCTCGAACGGCCTCGGGTCGAGCATCCCCTTGCCGAAGGTGTTCGTGCACAGCGATATGTCGTCGAGCGGGAGCTTGAGCGCGGTCGCCATCTCGCCCGGATCGAAGATCAGGCTGAACGGCTTGGTGCACTGCTGCAGCTCGCCGCCGTAGTCGACCGAGAGGTTGCCCTCGACCCACAGGCGCTGATCGAGGTCGGTGATCGCACCGTTCTTCAGGTCGGCGACGAGCGCGAGACTGTTGCCGGACTTCTCGCTCGCCACGTCCACGATCACCTCACCGCGGTACGAGGTCGTGACCACCGAGTGCGAGGTGCTCGGGCCGATGAACCCCTGGCTTGGATCGTAGCTGTGCGTGTTGCTCTCGTACTCGTCGATGATCCAGGAGAGCAGCCCCGTCTTGCAGTTCTGCGCGATCAGGTAGAACTCGACGCGACTGCCCCAGAAGACGTTCGTGTGGATGTTGAATGCGCTCACGATCGCGCACAACCGCGGCTCGGTCCCGTCGAACATCGCCGACGGGAACAGGCTGTAGTGCGGCGGTAAAAGCTTCTCGGCCGCGTCCGTGTCCGTGATCTCGAACGCGAGGAATGTGGCGTAGGGCTCGACCACGAAGCTCATATACGGGTTGGTGCTCGACGCCCGGTTCACGATCGCGCGCTGCACCCGGAGCGGCAGCTTTCGCAGGAACGCGCTGCCCTGCGTGGTGGACGCGACGTCGGCGGGCACGACCAGCTTCTCGGTGGTCTTGATGTAGCGCCGAAGATCCTCGACCCGCATGCTCACTCCTCGTTGCCGGTGCTATCGGTACGCGATCACGAACGTCCGCCTGAACGGGAAGAGCACGCGCCCGTCCTGCTGCAGCGGATAGGTCTGACGCACCGCTCGGTCCAGGCGCGACACGAACTGCTGCTTCTCCGTTTCCGATCCGAGCGCATCCAGGAAGGGGCGCAGACCGGTGCTGCCGATCCAGTCCACGATCGCCGCATGCGAGTCCATCACGTGGAAGTACTCGGTCTCCCAGATGTCGACGGAGCGGGCCTCGGGGCTGAGGCAGTCATAGTACACACCCGGCGACTCCATGGTGAGTGCGCCGAGCGGACCCGTCATCCGCGGCGTCCACGGGCCGTCGAGCGCGATGGCGTGGATGAGCGTGCGGACCGCCGCGAACGACGCGCTCGGGATCTGGAAGCCGAGCGCGCCTCCCGGTGCGACGGCCGCGAACAGGCGTTGCACGAGCGCGCTGTGGTCGGGCAGCCACTGAAGGGCGGCGTTGGAGAAGACGACGTCGAACGCCTGCGGCGGGTTCCACTCCTCGATGCCCGAGTGGATCCACTCCTCCTGCGGCATCTCGGCACGAGCGGCGTCGATCATCTCTGCCGAGCTGTCCAAGCCGATGACGTGAGCTTCGGGCCAGCGATCGCGAAGCACCCTCGTGCTGTTCCCGGGGCCGCACCCGAGGTCGATGACCAGCGAGGGAGACTCGACGGCGATACGTGATGCCAGGTCCACCGAAGGGCGGGTCCGCTCGTCGCCGAAGCGCAGGTACTCGTCAGGATTCCAGGGCGTCATGGGTGCTCCGTTCGTCACTCTCATACTACCGCCCCGGGACTCGCCGGCAGCCATCTCGGTCCTCCGCCCGGAGCTCTCGCCCGTCCACACCCCGGCGCGCGC
Organism: Coriobacteriia bacterium; assembly: GCA_030652345.1. The sequence continues at coordinate 24,053 of JAUSAU010000048.1, read as the reverse complement.
ACATCGCGCGCGGGGGCGAACCGATCTACGCCATCAGTTCCGCGCCGCGCCGTGACCACAGGAGCCAGACGATGGCGGCCATGCACACGATCTCCGCGGTCGCGAAGAAGGCGTAGAACGGCAGCTCCATGGACCCGCCGCCCACCACGAACACGGCTGTGATGACCGCCGCAACAGCGTTCGCCCAGCGACTGACCGCCCCGCGCTTGAGGACGCGGGAGACGAAGACCATCACGATCGGGATCTCGAGCAGCAGCGCGAAGACGAGCAGCAACCCTTGTGTGATCTGCACGCCGCCCGGCCCGGTCACGGCTCCCTGCAACGCCCCCGGCTGGATGAAGCCTAGGATGTCCGCCATGATCATGTTGAGCATGACGACGATCCACAACGTCGAGACTGTCGTTCTCATGCGATCCATCGTACGTCTCCTCTCGGTCGCTCTGACCGGCCGCAAGGCCGGCGAGCGCCAGTCCGATTCCCTGTATCGATTCTCCCGAGAGGAGTTGAAGCGCAGCAGACGTGCTGCTTACGAATCCCATACGTTCGACGCGCCCGGACCGCACCGGGAGCCGGGACAGGCTACTCGCTCAGATCGACGCGGTCGAGCGAGTGCACGGTCGCGGCGAACCCGCCTGCGAAGAGCAGCCCCGTCAACGAGACCGCCAGGAGCGAGGCGTCGCCGCCGGACGCGATCGCGGACGGAAGCAGCCACGGGAGTGACCGCGCGGCCTCCAGACCGCCGAGGGCGAGGGCTGCGGCCTGGATCGCGATGCCCAGTCCGAGCGCAGGCAGAACGCCTCGGAACCGTACGGCCGCCCACGACACGAGCGAGAGCGTCCCGAACGCCGCCATGCCCGATCCGAAGGCGGCGCCGAGCCCCGTCGCCGGGCCCGGATCGAGCGGGGTCGTCGCAAGCAGCCCGTAGGTGGCGGCGTCCGCGGCCCATCCCATCAGGCACAGCAGGAACAGGGCGATCCCGACGACGAGCGTACGCGCGACGACGATCGCACCCCGTCTCACCGGTGCGGTCAGGATCAGGTCGATGGTGCCGTCCTCGAAGTCCCGACCGAACACGTACGACGTGACGATCAGGTACGCGAGCAGCGCGAGCGGGACCGCGGTGTCGCTCCAGGCGATGTCCGGCCGCACGAACGGAAGCGCGCTGAGTTCGGTGCTCCCGATGGCATGCGTGACCCACGCGATCGACCGGGCCACGATGGCTCCGCCGACGGTCAGGAGCGTGGCGACCCACACGACCCATGAGCGGCGCAGCCCGGCCAGCTCGGCAGCGATGAGACGAGTGATCACGAGATGCCCGCCTCTCCGCTCGAGAGGCGCTCGAGCAGTTCCTCGAGCGACCCCGCGTTCACGGTGAGCCGGGTGACCTCGATCCCGTCGGCCACCAGGGCCGAGTTGATCTCGCTGATCCGGGAGCCGGGGACGTAGATCCTGATCAGGTGCTCCTGGCAGACGGCGAAGTCGGTCAGTCCGAGTCGCTCCTCGAGGACGAGGGCGGCTCGCGGTGGGTCGGAGACGACCACCTCCACGTGCTCGCGCCCGCGCTCACGCAGCCCCTCGCGGTCGAACTCGGCGACGAGAGCGCCGCCGCGCACAACGCCGATGCGGGAGGCCAGCTCGACCACGCCGTCGGTGACGCGCGTGGCCACGATCATAGTGACCTCGCGTTCCACCGAGAGCATGCGGAGCAACTCGAGGACCCGGCGGCGCTCCACGCCCCCGAGACCGCGCGTGGGCTCGTCGAGCACGAGGATCTCGGGGCTGTGGGCGATCGCCCGGGCGATGCCGAGCAGGCGGCGATCATCGTCGCTCAGCAGGTGCGTGGCCTGCTCCGCGAGATCTTCGATTCCCACGAGCGCGAGCGCCCTGCGCGCCGCATCGGGCTCGCGGACGCCCGCGAGCGAGAGGCTCACCTCGACGTCGCGACGGACGCTGAGACCACGGCGTACCGGCGGATCGGCGGAGAGGAAGCCCACCCGCTCGAACACGCGATAGGCCCCCGGTCCGGCGGTCCGGCCCAGGATCCCCGCGGAGCCCGTGTCCGGATGAGCGAGCCCCACGAGCGTTCGCAGGAGGGCCGACTTGCCTGAGCCCGCCTCGCCCACGAGCGCGTACAGGTCCCCGCGCGCCACGGACAGGGACACATCATCGAGAAGGATCCGCCTGCCCTCGTTCTTGGACAGGCGGATCGCTTCGATGAGCGGGGTGGAAGCCATGTCAGGCAGCGACGGTCTCTGCGGTGCCGGACTCGGCCGGATCAGGCTCGAGGTTCTGCATACGCTCGTAGAAGGATGTCCACGCCGAGTTGCGGAACGTGGAGTAGACCGCCTTCAGCAGCATCAGGGCAGCGGTCAGGATCGTGAATGCAGGCAGGATCAGCCAGAACATCCCGGTCCCGCCCGCAGCGACGGCCGCGGCGACGACGAATCCGAGAACGACGGCGAGCGGTATGAACGCGACCGCGCCCGCGATACCGGCGGCGATGTTGACGAGCAGCATCACGAGCCACATGCTCGCCACGCCCCGCTTCGCCCGCAGGTCGGCCCACGTCGTCTTGATCGAGTCGAGCGCTCCACGGTCGCCCAGGATCGCGTGCCGCAGCGACGTCTCCTCCATCACGTCGACGACGACGCCGATAGCGAATGCGAGCATGCCGATCACGGAAAGCCCGAGCCCCATACCGACGAGTCCTGCGGTCACCCCGGGGCCGACCCCGCCGACGATCGCGTCGGAGAGCCCGCCGCCGGCGATCAACGACGGGATGCTCAGCGCAACGACCGCGAGCGCCAAGAGGGCGAGCGCCATGCTTGGTACGGCGAAAAGGAAGCCGACAGCGAAGACGCGTCCCCAGCGGCGCAGACCCGTCCTCCACCCGGCGGCCGCGCTGGTCGGACGACCGGCGATGGCCTCACGCGTCTGCGAGATGAGACCACCGCGCGCGGCGATCCCGACGACCCAGAACACGAAACAGAGAGCGAGCAGGGTCAGTGCTGCGAACGCGATGATCGTCCACCACTGCTCTGCGGAACCCAGCGCGACGCCGATCTCCTTGCCGGCCAGATCCAACCCGCGCTGCAGCGCCTCGGTGGGCGTGTGCACGTTCTCCCAACCGGCAGGAATGCCCTGCGAGCTTCCGGAGTTCGACGAGCTCGGTCGCCAATCGTTCGACGAGAGCCCGGCACTTCCGGCGGCGAACAGGCCGAGTATCCACAACCGCTTGTTGCGCTGCGTGGCGCCCCAGCCATCCTTCAGGATCGCCATGTAGTCCATGGTCCTTCTCCTCTCAGTCATGCCGACCGCCCTTGGGGCCGGCACGCGTCCGATGCAACCTTCTGCATCGATACTCCCGAGTGGAGCTTGCGTGGCGTGGTCGCAAACCATACGGATCTCATACGTTCTCCGCGGTGAGTGGAAGGGGTGCGGACTGAGGGAACAGTACGGTGACCGCGGTCCGTTCCCCAGCGACACTCGACACGCGCACGGTGGAGCCCATGCGCGCGCTCAGCTCGTGCGCGATCGACAGACCGAGACCGGCGCCGCCACCGGGACCCACGGACGTACCGCGTTCGAGAAGCTCGGCGACACCCTTGGGAAAGCCCTCCCCGTCGTCCCACACCGTGACGGCGCATCCGCCGCCCTCGCGCGCGACGGTCACACCCAGGGTGCGCATGGAACGCGCGTGCTTGAGGGAGTTCGCGACGAAGTTACCGATGACACGGCCCAGCGCCGCCTCGTCAGCAGGCACGACGCACGCCATGTCCGGGATCTCCACGACCACCTCGATGCCCCGTAAGCGCAGTTCGTGCTCGAACCCGAGCAGACAGCGCCGGGCGACCTCGCTCACGTCGGTCGGGGCGAGCGTGAGGCTGAGGTCGCCTGCGTCGAGACGTGTGAGATAGAACAGGTCGTCCGCGAGTCGCGTGAGCTCGGCAGTCTTCGTCGCGACGATGTCGAGGTGCCGGGCGGGATCTTCGCCTATCCCCCGCTGCAGGGCGTCGACATACCCCGCGATCGAGGTGATGGGGGTCCGGAGGTCGTGCGAGAGGTTGCTGATGAGTTGGGTGTGGGCTTCCTTGCGGCGCAGCTCGTCCGAGCGGGATGCCTGCATCGCGTCGGCAAGCCGATTGACCGCCGACACGAGTTCGGCCGTCTCGCGCGAGCCCGGCGTCACGCGATGGACCAGGTCGCCGCGGGCCAGGTCGTCGAGGCCGTCGATGACCTTCGTGAGCGCGGACTGACGGTGCAGCCGCTCGACCAGATAGGCCGCGGACACCGCCGCGACGATGGCGAGCGCGAGCACCGCGATGATGATGGTTGTCGGGGTCATCCTCGGGCGTCCGCGTTGAACCGGTAGCCGATCCCCCACACGGTGCCGATGAGCGTCGGCTCGGACGGATCCTCCTCGATCTTCGCCCGCAGACGGCGTACGTGCACCTGCACGGTCGAGAAGTCGCCGCCGAAGTCCTCGTCCCAGACGATCTGGTAGATCTGCGCCTTGGTGTAGACGCGGGCGGGGTGTGCCGCCAGGAGCTTCAGGATCCCGAACTCCGTGGCCGTCAGATCCACCGGGACGCCGCGCACGGACACGGCGAACGTGGCGGTGTCGATACGCACCGGCCCGGCGGTGATGAGCTCGTCACTCGAGGCCTCCCCGCCCAGGCCGGCTTCACGTCGGCTCGCTGAGTACCTGCGCAGATGTGCCTTGACGCGCGCCACCAGCTCCACCGGCGAGAATGGTTTGGTCATGTAGTCGTCGGCCCCGATCCCGAGGCCGACGGCCATGTCCACATCGGTATCCCTGGCGGAGAGCATCATGATCGGCACGTCGGAGATCGATCGGATCCGCCGTGCGACCTCGTAGCCGTCGATGCCCGGGAGCATGATGTCGAGGATCGCCATGACGTGCTCGGACGGATCGAAGAGCTCGACGGCGCTCTCTCCGTCAGGCGCGGTGTCGACGCCGTAGCCCTCAGCGGCGAGGTTCATGGAGACGACGCCGAGGATCGTCTCTTCGTCGTCGAGAACGAGGATGCGACCTTTGGGCGTCAAACGGATTCCTCCCCGGTGCGGACGCGCGGACGCGCTGGAGCGATTGTACCGTCTCGGCGGGCGACCGCCCGCGCTGCTAGCCCGCGACGGTGATGACGACGTTCCCCCGCTTGTGCCCCTGCTCGACATATCGGTGGGCCTCGGCGATCTCGTCGAGCGGGTAGACCCGGTCGATGACCGCACGGAGCTTCCCGCGTTCGACCAGGTCCGTGAGGAACACCAGGTCCTCGAGCCCGTCAGTGCCGCGCGAGCCCGAGTCCTTGTTCACGTCGAGGTAGGCGCCGCCTCGCCGCATCGCCTGACGGGCCGCCGAGCGGTCCAGCTTGCCCACCGCGTCGATGACGACGTCGTACGATGCGTCATCGGGGAGCACCTCCCGCGTGTAATCGATCACGCGATCCGCGCCGAGCGAGCCGACCAGCTCCGTGTTGGCAGTGCTGCAGACCCCGGTGACGTCGGCACCGAAGTACTTCGCGAGCTGGACGGCGTAGGTTCCCACGCTCCCGGACGCGCCGTAGATGAGCACGGTCTGCCCGCGCCTGACCCCGGCCTTGCGCAGCAGCCGCAACGCCGTCGGCGCGCCGGTCGCCAGACCCGCGGCGGCCTCCTGCAAGGTCATGTTCGCCGGACGCCGGGCCAGCATCCCGTCTCTGGTGATCGACCGTCTCGCCTTCTCACGGATGCAGGCGTGCTGCGCGTATGCGCCGAGCCCCCACCCGGTGAAGCCGAAGACCTCGTCGCCCGGGCGGAAGCGGGTCACGTTCCTGCCGACCTGCTCGATGACGCCGGACAGCTCCATCCCGAGGATCGGGTTCTTGGGCCGCGTGAAGCCGAGGACGAGGCGCGCCATGAACCGCTGCCCCCTCGGGACTTCGAACTTCCGGATCCGCACGTCGCCGCGGTGCGCGGTGGTCGCGCAGACCCTGATGAGGACCTCGTCGTCCCCGGGCACTGGCTTCTCGATGTCACGAAGCTTGAGAACGTCCGGCGATCCGTACGCCGTGCACACGACTGCCTTCATGCGACACCCCCGCGATCGTCGGCCCGGCGACTGCGTCGCGCGAGCCGGTCAGTATCCGGCCTGCGAGTCGATACTCCGATGCAGACCTGACACCCCATGGACGCAACCCATACGAATCGCTTACGTTCCCGGCTCCTCGCCCGCCTTCCGCGACCCCGCGCGCAGGACCAGCCACGCGCCGAGCAGTATCCCGGCACCGGCGACGGCGGTCACCGGTGCCGGCCGCTCGTTGAGCACGACCGCCGCCAGCGCGATGCCGAACAACGGCTGCGTGAACTGGACCGATGCGATGCGGCTGATCCCACCCTTCGCGAGCGCCCAGTACCACGCGATGTAGCCGAGGACCGATGTGAGCAGCGCCAGCACGAGGATGGAGCCCCACGCCGCACCATCCGCCTGCGGCACCCCGTCGCGAACCAGCGCCCACGCCGTGAGCGGCAGCAGCGCCAGCGCCGAGAACGACACGCCCCACAGCGTCGTCGGCGTGGCCCCGTAGCCGCGTTGGGACAGTCGCGCTCCGGCGACGTAACCCATCGCGCACAGCGCGGACGACGCCAGCACGATGAGGTCTCCCCACAGGCTCGAGCCGCCGGATGCGTCGGCGGTTCGCCATACGATCACGGTCGCCTCGCTCGCCAGCGCGATGGCGCAGCCGACGATCCACGTCTTGGAGACCCGCCGCCGCTCGACCAGCGTGCCGAACAGGCTCGTGAACACCGGCAGCGTGGCCAGGATGAGTGCGCCGTGCAGCGCCGAGGTGGCGTGCTGCCCGACGGTGTAGATGAGTGGAAAGGCGACGAACGCCGCGAACCCCGAGAACGCCAGCAGTTGTCGTCCGCGCGTGTCGGCGGGCAGCGGTTGACGCATGAGCAGCGCCAGCGGGAGTGCGAGGCACCCGGCGATCGCCGTGCGCAGCAGCCCGACGAGGAGCGGGTCGATCTGCGCCGCGGCCACCTTCGAGAACAGCGGCGTGCCGCCCCACACGACCATCGTCGCCAGGGCGATGAGGACGGGCAGGGCGGAGTGATCGGTCGCGTCGTGCCGTTGCATCGGGATCGCTTTCGCGTCGGATCCGGTGGCTCAGATGGCGGGCGATAACGTGCGGACGCCGTTCCCCAGACTAGCGCACCGGGTCCCGGGAGCCGCCTCCGGCGCGGATGCCGGCATCCAACTCGTAGAGGATCCGGTCGAGCCGGCTCGCGCCCGCATCGCGCGCGGGCATGTTGAGCAGGACCTCGCGCGCTTCGGCGGGGGCGCTCTCGATCGCCCGGCGTACCGCTTCGTCACCGACACGCGGATCGCCGCCCGCCTCGAGCTCGAGCGCCAGCGCCGCATACGCCGCGGCGCCGACGACGTGCTTCGTCTGATGGACGTCGATCAGCGGGTGCGTGTAGGCGCTCGCCGCCGCCGAACCGGCTGAGCGCGCGGCAGCGGCCGCAGCCGGGTCGTCGATCTCGCGCGCGGCCGCGTGCGCGGCCACCGCGAGCGTGCGCAGCCGGGCCGCGCGCTTCCCCCCGCCCGCGAACTCCCGGATGCCCTCGATCGCCTCACGCGGCCGCGGGTCCCAGCCGGCGCGGGCCTCGTAGAGCGGCAGCGCCCTCTCCGCACGTTCCGCCGACCAGCCGCCGATGGCCCGCAGCGAGTCCAGCGTCAGTGCGAAGTACCTGGATCCCTGATCGGTCACGAATCTCCCCGGGGACGCTGCATTCGATGCGACGCCATTATGCGCCGACCCCTCCGCGCCCGACGGATCACCCGTCACCGAACGCGCCCCGCCGCGGCACTACAATACGGACCTGAAGGCCACCACCGGCGTTGAGAAGAGGTGCTTGTGTCCGCCGACCTCGATTCCGTGATGCGCGAACTCGAATCCCTCGGAACCGCGCACACGAAGAAGAGCTACCTGTCCCGCGGAGTCCGCGAGCCGCTCTTCGGCGTCGCGACGGGTGCCATGAAGCCGCTCAAGAAGCGCATCGGCGTGAACCAGGCGCTCGCAGACGAGCTTTGGGCAACGGGCAACTACGACGCTATGTACTTCGCCGGGATGATCGCGGACGTCGACGTGATGACCGAGGCCGACTTCGATCGCTGGATGGACGCCTCGTACGGACCGATGCTCTCGGATCTCGTCGTCTCGGTGACGCTCGCCGAGTCCGACCTGGCTCAGAGCGTGGCGGGTCGCTGGATCCGCGGCGGGGATGAGGAGCGAGCGGCGGCCGGATGGGCGTGCTACGAGTGGCTCCTCGGATGGCGGCCCGACGAGTACTTCGAACCGGGGACGATCCGCGCTCTGCTGGACCTCGCAGCCGCGAGCGTCCACGAAGCATCGCCGCGCCTCAAGCGCGCCATGAACAAGTTCATCATCGCCGTCGGCGTGTCGTACCGGCCGCTGCATGACGAGGCGCTGAACACCGCGGAAGCGATCGGACTCGTCGAGGTGGCCTCGGACGGCGTGTTCAAGCCGCTGGCGAGCGCCGCTGACCAGATCCGCGCGGCCGCCGGGAAGGGCACGGTCGGCTTCAAGCGTCGCGCGGTACGCTGCTGAAGGAAGCCTCCTGACCCGCGGCGATCCCCGACGCCCTCAGTCCTGCTCGACGACGATCATGACCTCGTTGCGGCGCGCGAAGCCGGGCTTCCACGGCGGGTCGTACTGGGCCACGATGGGGCCGCTGACGGCCCTCAGGCCCTGCTCGCCGATCCACGCCTCCAGTTGCGCCTCTTCCTGGTCGACCTTGCCCCCCGACGAGTTGCCGCCGAAGCGGACGACCGCAGCGAGGTGCGCGTCCACCGACTCGATCGACACCTCTTCGTTGTTCGGGCGCGGAAGGTCGTCCATCGAGTAACCGGACGGCATGGTGAAGCTGACGACGTACTCGTCTTCGGCCTGCTGCGCTGTCACCGGGGACGTCATCGGGATCCTCTGGCAGCAGACCCTGCCCGCAGTCACCGGCGCGGTCATCGAGATGCGGCCGGCGCCGTGGTTGTTCCCGAAGATGTAGTCGGCCAGGGGGTTGAAGCCCTCGTTCATGGCCCGCGCGTAGTCGCCCGCGGCCACGTGCACGTTCGCCGTCAGGTAACCCGCGTAGCGGCGCAGTTCGAAATGGCCGTCGTGCCTGAGAACCTCGTACGCGGCGGTCTCGGCAGACATGGTTCCTCCTAGAGAGAGAATGGGAGCGCTCTCTCTATCTACCGCAGAACGAGTCGGCGCACGCCGGCCGCCGCGAAGCCGCCGATCGATTCGTGCAGTCCGCACTCAGCAGTCGAACGCCGACCAGCAGATCGCGTTTCGCAGCCGCTGGTCGTCCAGCACCAGTTCGCGGATCTCCTCGGGGAGCTGCTCGCGCTGCCAGCGACACTCAGCCCGGCCCGCTTCCTCGCACTCGCCCGCGGACGCGGCGGCTCGCGCCGCTTTGATCGCGTAGGCGGCGGCGCCAAGTTCGTGCGCGGCGACGTGGCTCACCGCCACCGCCTGCCCCGCCGCATACGCCGCGTACCGCGCGGCTCCGCTCAGGTCCCGCGCAGCGGCGTTGGCGCCCGCAGCCGTGCGCGCCTGCGACATCGTCATCTCGCCGCGAGCCCACGCCCGCGCACTCTCGATCGTCCGACGAGGCCGCGGGTCGGAGGGTCGCTGCGACTCGAAGAGGGGCAGGACGTGCTCCGCGCACGCAGCCGCCCACAGAGCCAGCAGCCTGTGGTCGGTGTCGGCCAGCGTCCCGCCCCGACGGATGGTGATGAAGCGGGGGTCGCGGACTTTGGGCAGGATCACGGTCGCACCCGTTCCGTCATGTGGCCGAATCGTCGCGCGCTCGGCGCGCGGCTTGCATCAGTCTAGCGCCGGCACAACGCGCTCGACGCCGCCGATAGAATGACCGCACCGCGACTACCAGGGAGACGCGTCATGGAAGACGACAACGCTCACGTCCCCGTCACCTTCGAGCACCACGACCACGTCGAGGGCCCGTTCTACCACGGGACCAAGGCCGACGTGGCGACGGGCGACCTTCTGATCCCGGGCTACGGCTCCAACTTCGAAGATGGCCGCGTGTCGAACAACATCTACTTCAGCGCCACGCTGGATGCCGCCGTATGGGGTGCCGAGCTCGCCAAGGGTGAGGGCGCCGGACGGATCTACATCGTCGAGCCCACCGGCCCCTTCGAGGACGACCCCAACCTGACCAACAAGCGCTTCCGCGGCAATCCCACGAAGTCCTACCGGACGCGGGAGCCGCTGCGGGTCGCAGGCGAGGTCAAGGACTGGGAGAGCCATCCTCCCGAGGTGCTGCAAGGCATGCTGGATCATCTGGCGAAACTCGAGCGTCAGGGACTCGCGACCATCGAGGACTGACTCCCCCGTCCGGCCCGGCGGTCACCGATGCACCGGGAGATCAGGCAGCACCGAACCTTCGCCGCGCGCGTTCGTGCGCCTTGGCGATCTCGACCTCGCGATTGCGCGGTGGTGCGGAGGTCACCAGGGAGCCCAAGAGGGCGGACGAGGCCGCAGCGACCCGATCGACGGCCTCGTTGTAGGCGAGTTCGTTGGCCACAGAGGGCTTCGCGTAGCCGCTTATCTTGCGGACGTACTGCAGTGCAGCGGCGCGGACCTCATCGTCCGTGGCCGCGGGCTCGAAGTTGGACAACACCCGGATGTTCCTGCACATGGAGACCGCCTCATCGTCGGTCGAGCCTGCCCTTGTTGCGCACTATGTTCTTGTAGTCCCACTGGATGTCCCGCGCCTTGGCGAGCCAGCGCCGAAGGCTTCGCTCGTCCACCTCATCGGCCGCCGCGTAACGGACCTCCGCGGCCTTGAAGCTGCCTTCGCGCTTGAGTCCCTCTTCCTCGAAGGACTGACCGCTCCAGAACAGCAGGACGACGTCGCCCTTCGATGTGCTGTACCCGACGACCGGATTCCCGTCGAGGAACCACACCGGATGGCCATGCCAGATCTTGTTCTCCGCCTCGGGCAGAGCCCCATCGATCTCCCGGGCGAGGAGATCGCACGTCTGCCGCGCTGCCACATCGAGCGAGTCGTTGTACTCGACGGTATCCGGATGCATGGCCGTCCTCCTTCACCCAAGCAGTCCCGATCGTGCGCTCACGTGTTACTTTCCACCCGCGCGGATCGTCTACGCCGTGAAGGGCCATGACGCGATGGCGGACTCGGCGGTGCATGACTCGCCGAGTCCGCCATCGTCAGGTTCGAACACACCCGGCAGACGCTCGCCAGCCTACTCAGGTTCGATCTCGAACGCCTTGTTCGCGACGATCGGCCCGTGCGGCGCTGTCCCGGTGAACGAGAGCGCGAGAACGTACTCATGCGGCACGCCCGCGTATGAGAGGTCGGGGAAGGTGCTGAAGCCGAATCGGGAGTAGTAGCCCGGGTCCCCCACGAGGACACAGCCGACCGCATCCCGGGCCCGCAACGCCGCCAGCCCGGATTCCACGAGCGCCGAACCGATCCCCCGGCCCTGCATGGCGGGCATCACGGCGACGGGACCGAGCAGGTACCAGCCCGCCCCCGAGTCCCCGACGCCGGCCCGGGAGAATGCGACGTGCCCGACAGCCCGATCCTCGACGACGGCCACAAGTGACACGTCGAGTGCGCCGGCATCGCGCAGCGCATCGACGATCAGGTGCTCGGTCTGTTGGCTGATCGGGTGCTCCCGGAACGCTTCTATGTTGATCGTGCGGACGTCGTCGCTCTCATTCGCGGTCTCGGGATGGATCTCGACTCGGATCAACGGGGCCCCCACGGTCGTGTCCGGCACGTCGCGCACCAGCGGCGGCCGTGCTGCTCGTGTCTGGATTCTACCTCCGGACCTGCTACGAGGCCGTGCCGACCAGCGACCCGATCAGAGCCGTGATCCCCATCGACTCGGCACCCGGAACGCAGCGCGCAGCGCACCCCGGCCTGGTGCGGCGCGTATGATCAGTCTGGGGAGACGGTCGAGTCATCGGGGGAGCACCGTGTCGAAGGAGCGGGGCGGCCCTGGAATCCGGCAGCAGACGCTCGTCTACCCGATGACCGAGGCCAGGCTCGCGACCGGATCGTGCGAGCGCAACAAGGACGAGATCATCCTGACATTGCGAGACGCGAAAGCATTCATGGACTACTACTTCGGTCCGGATGCGGACCGCCGGGACTTTCGCGCGTCACCACTCCTCGCACCCGACCACGCGGGCCTGCCGCCCGCCTTCATCGTCGCTGCGGGGCACGATCCGCTACACGACGACGCCATCATGTACGCGGAGAAGCTCCACGCGGCCGAGGTCCCGGTGACCCTGCGTGACTACCCGCGGATGTGCCATGGTTTCTTCACCTTTCCGCACATGGGAATAGACGCGAAGCCCGCGCTCGCGGAGATCGTCGTCGACCTGCGGGAACGGCTCCCCGCATAGCCGCTCAGATGAGGTGGACACCACCATGCCCGATGCGAGGATCCGCGAGATCGGCCCTGAAGACTACCCGCTCTTGGAGGAGTTCCTGTATCTGGCCGTCTATCAGCGCGACCCCGCGCAGCCGATACCGCGAAGCGTCATCGACGAACCGCGTGTCCGCAACTACATCGTGGACTTCGGAAGCCGCCCTGATGATCGCGGACTCGTCGCCGAGGTCGACGGGACAGTGGTCGGTGCGGCATGGGCGCGCGTGCTCGGTGGAGACCCTGTCGGATACGGTTACGTCGACGACGAGACTCCGGAACTCGCGATATCGGTTCTGCCGGAGTACCGCAATCGAGGGATCGGGACGCGCCTGATGCTCTCGCTCATCGATCTGCTCTCCGAATGCGGCTACGCGCGGACCTCGCTGAGCGTCGACAAGGCGAACTACGCGGTGAAGATGTACGAGGCGCTCGGGTTCACGGTGGTCGCGGAACAGGACGAAGACAACCTCATGATCCGCGAACTCTCGCAGAAGGACCGCCCGCACGCAGGCTAGCGTCCGGACCCCGCCGCCGGCACGGCCCATCAGTCTGTAAGGGCCCCTGTCGTGAAGCTCCGTAGCTCCCTCACATAGTCCTGCGGCTTGTAGAAATGGATCATGTGCCCCGAGCGCATCCGGACGTAGCGGAGCGCGGGCACGAGCTCGCGCATCCGGGAGATGTCCGCATCGTCCGCCGAACCGACCAACATCCCGTCGCCACCGACACGGAACCAGTCCGCGTGGAGGAACATCGTCGGACAGCACAGGCGGCTGAGCGTCTCGGCATGGTCGAAGTCACGGCAGGCGCTCCCGTCGAGGAACGCGATGGAGAACTGTGGGTCGTAGGACGTGAGGGAGCGGACGAGCAGCCGCATCGTGGATGGCAGGAAGACGAGATCGACGGGTTCGCCCGGCTTGAGGACCTCATGGACGCCGGCGGCCCATCCGAGCGGCTCCATCAGCCACCGGGGCAGCACCCACAGACGCTGGCCGCGCTCCACCGGGACCTTGAGCCCTGCGAAGAACCCGGCCAGGTCGCGCTTACCGGGTCGCGCGAGACAACGGGAGACCTGTTCGAACACCTGGTAGACATAGCAGTCATCCCTGAGCCGGGGCCACTCTGAGCTGAACACAGGAGCGTCTTCCATGACGATGCCGGCAACGAGGTCGGGGCGGTTCGCTGCGACCCACATGGCGATCAGCCCGCCCGAGGAGTTGCCCGAGATGATGGCGGGGCCCTGTGCGACCTCATCGAGGAGGGCTGCGGCGTCCGCGCCCATGGTGGGAAAGTCGTACTCGCCGGGCGTCCAACTCGAGGTGCCGTGGCCGCGCACATCGACGGCGACGACATGGAAGTGCTCCACCAAGAGAGGTAGCGCGCGCGCATAGCTGTCCCAGATCATCGACTGCCCGGGGATGAGCAGAAGTGTCGGCCCGCGCCGCGGCCCCTCGACATAGTGGATGGTGATGCCTCGTACCCGGAGTTCTATACTCACGAACCCGAGACGCGAGAGCCTTCTCTGCATGTCGACCTTCCCGATGCCTCTAGTCCTCGATGACATCCAGCCCCTGCTCCCGGAGGCGCCCACTCCTGGTTGCCCATCTTCGCGCCCCTCGGTTCGGCGTCTTCTAGCGGTTCATCCACGTGATGGAGAGCTGCAGAACGCTGGCCGTACCGACCCAGCCGAGATAGGGCGTGAGCGCGAGCGACGCAACCCGGGAGTACGGCCAGAAGACGACCATGCACCAGACGATCGTCGCGAAGACGATGAGGATGTCGACCGAGGCGAGGGGCAGGTTGCGCAAACCGAACTGGATCGGCGTGAAGGCGATGTTCGCGACGACGTTGATCGCGATCGGCACGAGCAGGGACGTCGGCACCTCCCCACGCGCGATGCGGTACACCACGTAGCCGAAGGTCACGATGATGATCGGGTAGAGCACGGTCCACATCGTGCCGATGAAGCCGGGCGGCGGTGTCCACATCGGCTTCGCGAGAGCGTCGTACCAGTCCATGCGTTCCATCTCTCCGCCTTCCCGACGTACTTCGGTTCGAGTGTGCCTAGTGCGCCAACCGGCGGCTCTGGAACACCCACACGGCCAGCCCGACGAGCGCGACGCCCATGGTCCGGTTCAACGCAAGCGCGGCCTTCGGGCGGGATGTGAACCACTGGCCCAGATGGCCGCTGGTCACGGCGATCGGTATCTCGATGGCCAGCATGATCACCGACAGCACCATCCCGAGCACTATGATCTGCGCCCAGATGGGACCACGTGCGGGATTCGCGAACTGCGGCAGGAAGGTGAGCGAGAAGAGGATCGCCTTCGGATTCATGAGGTTGTTGATGAAACCTTCACGATAGAGGTGCCATCCGGACATGCGTTCCCCGGTCGAGCGGATGGCGAGCGGCGACTCCTTCGAGAGCACCATCTTCACGCCGAGGTAGGCCAGGTAGAGCGCACCGCCGATGCGTACGGCCTCATACGCCGGTTGCCATGCCGCGACGACAGCCGTCAAACCGAAGGCGGCCAGCACCGCGTGAGTGAACGCCCCGCTCGTGCAACCGAGTGCCGAGAAGATGCCGCCGCGCTTGCCCGAGGCCAGCGAGTTCGCGGTGATGAACAGCATGTCCGGACCCGGAGTCAGCACGAGGAACAGTACCGTCGGGATGAACACCGCGAGCGTCGTCACATCGATCAACAAACCGTGCCTCCTTTTGGTGCGACCAATGCATCGCGCCGGATCGGCTGCGCGCATGCGCGATGTGTATGAGACTACCTCACCGGAGCGACAGTCGGTCTCGCCAGCTCAACACCAGTATCAGCGCACCCGCCACCAGGTTGTAGAGGGTGACGGCCTTGCCGAACAACTCCCGTGCCGACAGGTCGAACAGTAGGCCGGTGTTGAAGTCGTACGTGAGCGCGTAGAGGCCGAAGAACACCATCGCCGACCCGAGAGCGACCCCGAACAGAAGCGCTCTGTGGTCCTTCCGGAGGATGAAGAGACCCGTCATGAATGCAGTCGCGATCAGCCAGAGGTCGGCCACGACGAAGGAGAGGAAGTAGGTGCGGAAGCCCGGGACGCTGTCGGCAACAGGAAACGCGCCGGTCCACACCAGGATCCACTGCAGGAGGATCCCGGATCCCGTGGCCAGGCTCAAGAAGCAGACCCACGCTTTGGATGCCTTCACCGCATGCCCCCCAACGCGAAGCCCGGTCGATCCCGGGCGGCTCGCACCAGCGCCGATTCACCAAGTATCCGTGTTGCACGATACTACGGTGTACGACCGAACTCGATCCGGGCAGCGCTTCGGGAAGCGAGAACCGACTTCGGTGGTCGACCCCGATCGGGGGCTGGAAGGAAGTCGACGGCCGTATGCTCCCGACCGGTACCGTCGCGATCTGGCACCTGCCCAAGGGCGACTTCGTCTACGGCACGTTCGAATTCGTCGATGCGGCGTACAACGTTCGCGACTGACCGCATGGCGATGACGTGCGGCGCGGTCGATGTGTCATTCACGATGGGAGGACCTGATGTCGGGGACGCTGGCCAGTGTCGAGATCCACTACATGACCGGAACGGGCAACTCGCTGCGAACCTCGGCATGGATGCAGGGGGCGGCCGAGGCCGCGGGCGCGACGGCGACCCTGCAGGCGATCGGCGCGGATCACCCGACGCTTGGCGACGCGCAGATGCTGGGCGTGGTGTTCCCCACACACGGTTTCACCGCGCCCTGGGGCGTGATCAAGTACGTGGCACGGCTGCCTCGTCTGACAGGGCGGTCGGCGTTCGTGATGGCGACTCGCGCCGGGTGGGGATGGGAACGGCTTCGCCTTCCTGGGTTCGAAGGTACGGGCTCCTGGCTCATCGCATCGATGCTCGCGCTCAAAGGCGCACAGGTCAGGGGCATCACCGGAGTCGACATGCCCTCGAACTGGACGGTCCTGCACCCGGGGATGCGCCCGGCGAACGTGTCCGACATCATCAGCCGGGCACACGTGCGCGTCGACGCGTTCTCGAGCGCCGTCTTTGGTGGAGGACGGCTGTATCGCGGTTGGATCTCGCTGCTCTTCGGCCTGCTTCTGGCCCCGATCTCGCTCGGCTACCTGCTCATCGGTCGCCTGCTGCTTTCCAAGCTCCTCGTCGCTGACGAGCGCTGCACCTCGTGCGGCTTGTGTGCCAAGACCTGCCCGTTCGACGCCGTGCGGATGCTCGGCGATCCGCCGCGTCGCCCCTACTGGACGTACTCGTGCGAGGGGTGCATGCGGTGCATGAACGTCTGCCCTGAAGAGGCCGTTCAGGCGTGGCAACCGGGAATCCTGGTCCTCATCGCGCTCGCCACGGCGATCGGAGCGCCGGTGGGCGCCCTGGTTACCGCCGCGGGGCTTGCGGGAGACAGCATGGTGGGGCGACTCGCAGGTGAGGCGGCCTCGTGGGCTGTCATGCTGGCGGCGTGGGCGCTGGGGTACGGAGCGCTGTGGCTCGCTTCGCGTTGGACCCCGGTTGCACGGCTTCTCGGCCGAACGACGTTCACCCGGCTGTATCGGCGCTACCGGGAGCCGGACACCGACCTGCGACGAGTGTAGCCCGAACGGCGCGCGAGCGGATGATCGTCACTGCAACCCACTCCCACGCCCGCGATGCCGTGTTCGTGAGACCGGCTAGTCGTGGTAGACGTCCGGCCGCTTGGCCTCGCCGTCCAGAGGCGGGTAAGCACCCGGGCGGCCTCCCATGGGGTCGCGTTTCTCGGCCCAGCGGCGATAGAGGAACATCAGAGCGCCGAAGATCGCCAACGGGACTGCCATCACTCCCACGAGCACTACTTCATCCACTGTTCCCCCCGAACGTCGGTTCCGCCACGCCTCCGACCAGAGACTACCCCACCGGGCGCCTTTTCGGCGTCGATCCGCTCGTTGGACGGCTCAGCCTCTTGAGCATGGCCACCCGGCTTGAACGCTCCAGCCCCATCGCGACCTCATCTGAGAGCCGCCGAGCGAGATCCGCGCCGAGATCCTGCTCCGGTATCACCTCGAAGCCGCGACGAGCATAGAACGGCGCATTCCACGGGACATCGCGGAACGTGGTCAGCGTGATCTCGACGCAGCCGCTGCTCAGCGCGTGGTCCTCGACAGCTTCGACAAGGGCCGTCCCTATTCCCCTGCGGCCATACCCGGGCAACACATCGAGTTCGTCGAGATGAGCGCGCCGCCCGAGGATGCTGGCAACGGCGAAACCGACAGGGGCGCCCGCCGGCTCGAGGGCCACCCAGAGCAAGCCCGCGTGCTGTGCTTCCGCCAGGGCGTCCTGCGGGGTGACATGCGAAAACACGGATTCCGGCAGCGTATCGCCGAACCGGGTGGCCGCCTCGCGCTCGATGTCCGGTAGCCGGTCGACGTGCTCGGCGCCGGCCAGCCGGACGACGTACTCAGTGCTCATCATGCGTCCTCTCCAACTTCGCCCGCAGCAGTTCGTTCGGTCCCGGATAGTAGGGTCCTCCCCGGAACTTGCCTGTGTAGATGGCGTTGGAGGGGCACTGGTTGTAGCACCGCCAGCAACCGTGGCACTCGCTCATGTCGAAGATGGGCCGGGGACCGAGACGGATCGCCCCGTACGGGCAGTTCCGCGCGCACGTGCCGCACTCCGTGCAGGCGGACTCGTCGACGAACTTCTCCCCCATGTCCTTTCGGGCGGTCGTTCTGGGCCGCCGAGGGACCAGGCTGTCGAAGAAGCCCAGCTTGAGCTTGCGGCGCTCGACTCGTCGGCCGTCTGACAGTGCGGACCAGATCCCGCCAAGCTCATCGACGAACGCGTCGAGGCCCGCGATCTCAGCAGGGCCGGGCGCATCGACGGACGCCATCTTCCCCCCAAGCATCGGCGGGTAGTTCTCGGGCATGTGCAGCGAATGCCCGGCGAGCACCTCGAACCCCTTCGCCGTGACCAGCTCCGACAGGATCTTCAGGGTCTTGCCACTGACCGCGCCAAAGGTGTTGAAGACGAACGCCGGCTTGCCGGCTTGCCGAGGAAGCCCGTCGATGAACGTCTCAAGGACCTGAGGGACGCCCCAGAAGTCCGTCGAGGTGGAGAACCCGACAACGTCCGCCTGTTCCGAGTCGATATCGCACGTGCGCGTGACGTCGGCAAGTTCGAACGGGATCGGCATCCCGCGGGCGATGTACCGGCAGGCCAGCGCCGTGTTGCCCGTCCCCGAGTAGTAGTAGATGACGCCCTTCATGACGACTCCCCTTCCGAAGTCATACCTCTTGACAGGTATATTACTGTATGGGAATATGCCTGTGCAAGAGTCTTTCGGCATTGGAGGATCCCGTGGCTCTCAAAGACGCTCTCACAAACTCTGAAGTCGCGCTTCTCGGCCTGCTGAGTGAGAAGCCGAAACACGCGTGGCAGATCGAGCGCGACGTCGAGCATCGCGACATGCGCTCTTGGACGGGACTCTCGCAGTCGACGATCTACCGGCAGCTGACCTCACTGGAGAAGGCGGGTCTCGTGGAGTCGACCACCGACGTGGTCGACGGTCGCGCCCGGAAGGTCTACTCCCTCACCACCGTCGGCCTCACGGCCGCTCGCGAGAGCCTTCTGGCGCTTCTCGGTGAGCCGGAGTCACCGACCTGGGGAATCGATCTGGCGACGTACAACTTGAACCTCGTCCCTACCGACGACGCGCTGGCCGCGCTCGCCCGCTACCGCAAGGTGCTGTGCGAGCGGATCGCGTGCTGGGAAGCGACCGAGGAGTACATGGGCTCGAGTTCCTGCCCCGCGCATAGGCTCGCCGTCACGCGACGCCCGAGGTACCTGCTCGAGGGCGAGATCCGCTGGTTGGACGGTTTCGTCGCGGAGTTGGAGACGCTCTGATCGTTCATGAGCGCGGCATGGGTGCCACAACCGTGGACGCATCCGATTGAAGCGCTGATCCGACACGCGCCGCCGCTCCGAACTCAAGTCCCCGATAGTCCGGGGGCGGCGCGAACCACAGCACATAGACCGCGATCGCCGCTCCCAGCAGGAACATGACAACGAGGGCGATCACGAGCGCGTTGACGGAAACGGTCGGGGGAGAAGGCGTCACGCCCGACTCTCGCTCGACGATACCGTCGAGAGTGATGTTCACCGCGGCGCCGATCATCGGCGCATCCAGGCCCTTGATGCCGCTCGACGGAAGCTGCCCGAACTCGTCGGAGTGATGCTCACGCGATGGCTTGCCCATCCGACCCGCCCCCCCCTCGGGGTCTGTTGCACGTGTCGCGCATGAGCGGCGCGCACAGGCTACAAGGATGATACAACTGCAGCGTCCGCTTGATACGCTGTCAGGTGCCGGGTGCCGGGTGCCGCTCAGATGCGGTCAGGCTCCGCCAAGAACCAGCTGATGTGACTGCAGGAGGTGCAGATGAGCACGCTCGCACTGCGGTTGGCCCAGTCGAGGTCCAGGAATGTCAAGCCGGCCGTGTTCAGCTGTGCAGGCCCTAGGTCGAAGTCCTCACCACCGCAGTGGGGACAGCGGACCTGGATGCCTGCGACGCTGTAATGCTGAGTCTCGTCGCCCGCGTACGCACGCCTGAACTCCTCGATCAAACCCATAACTGGCCCCCTCAGTCCCAGTGAACCTGACGTGTCGCGCTTCAGCTGAAGCGCCGCCCTCACTACATCACGGCTCTCGACTGCCTCACTCGGCGGCGCCTTCTGCCGGAAGCGCGTGTTGGGCGCGCGCCGACGATCAGCGCGATATGTATGAGATTACCTCACCGGCGCCGCACGCGGGTTGAGGCGCTGGTTCGATGGCGGGTTAGTCCCACGGTGCCACGATCGAGCCGACGCACACTGCGGTGACCTTCGGATCGAGCGCCAGCCTACGAGCTGCCGCCGGCGAACCGATGACCACTGCGCCGACGTACTGGATCCCGTTCTTGGAGACATAGCCGGCGACCTCGCGGAGGTGTCCCGCGATAACCGGGGGTGCACCGTTCGAGACCCCCCATCCCGTAAGCTTCGCGGCGAACGCCTCCTGTTCCCTATGGAGATCAGCATCCCGACGACCCGGGTAGCGGGTCTGCTCGAACGGGACCCCAAGGCCATACCCGGGCATCTGTGGCCGCCACTCGTCGTTCGCCTCACGGGTCCTCACAGCGCCCCAAGCGAGGCGAAGGTCATCACCGACGAGATCCTCGACGTCGTCGAGCTTCTCGACATCTGCGAAGGACACGGCCATCTCCACGGTGGCAGACGCGGGGGCTGCTGCCAACCGTGCCAGCGACTTCTCCCGCACTGCGGCGGCCTGCGCTATGAACAGAGTGTCGGCCGTGACGTCCGGACGGCTGGCATCAGCCGACATCATGTCCGCCAATGTGCCGCCGCCCCGAGGCGGCTCGATGAACTCGAGCTCCGCCGTCATGCTCGAGCCGCTGAAGTTGCGCCCCTCGACTGTTGTGGCGATCTGCCGCGTCGGGCCGAGGTCGATCGCTTAACCCGCGCGCCTGTCCCCTCCAGTATGCGAAGACCCAAAACGCGTCGGCTTGAAGCGCCAGTTGGACGGCACTCCCGCGCCTACTCCGGCTCACACGTCGCGGCGGGAACTCGAGGCGATAGCGGGGCCCGTTCAGCGGGCGCGGAAGGCAATCCTAAGGCGTCTCGATGGGCCGGTCGCTCAACGGATGCTCGTAGATCGAGGTGCCGAAAGAGCGGCTGCGGAACCCGACGCGGTCGAATACTCGCGGCAACGCTCCGAAATGGTCGGAGCTGCCACTCTGCGCCAACTTGTTCTGCTTCTCAGGGACCTTGAGCGGCCGCCTGATGACTTGGAGGATCGCGCTCTTGGTCTCGTCATCGACACCGTCGGCATACTGGAGCGCGATTGTGTAGAAGTGGCCGTCTTCGCGGGGCAGGTGCCACGTGATCAGAACGATCGGCTCGCCCGTTGTTCGCAGCTCCAGGCGGTTGAAGTTCATGCGCCCACCCCTTTCGAACCCCGAGTCCATCCAACGTGTTGCGCCCAAGCCCTCAAGGCGCTGCCGGCGCGGTGTGTATGAGATTACCTCACCTGCGCCGCAGTCGGGTTGAAGCGCCAGTTAGAACGGGCCCGAACTCCTCACGCGGCCGTTCCGGACCACGGGCGGATCCGATCGAGCTCGCCGGCGAGCCGCTTCTGCGCGACCTCCGTGTCGTGTACGGCCTGCGCGCGCAGCCAGTAGCCGGCTGACAGTCCGAAATAGCGGCACAGCCGCAGGTCGGTGTCAGCGGTGACAGAGCGCTTGCCCGCGACGATCTCGCCGATGCGCTGCGCGGGCACGCCGATCTCCTTGGCGAGGCGGTACTGCGAGATCCCCATGGGAAGCAGGAACTCCTCGCGCAAGAGCTCGCCTGGCGTAACGGGTGCAAGTGTGGTGGCCATGGTGTTCACCTTCTAGTGGTAGTCGACGATCTCAACGTCTTCGGGTCCGGCGGGGCTCCATCGGAAACAAACACGGTACTGGTCGTTGATGCGGATGCTGTGCTGCCCGCTACGATCCCCTTTGAGTGCCTCGAGCCGATTGCCGGGAGGCACCCGAAGGTCGTCGAGCCGACCGGCGATCTCGAGTTGTAGCAGCTTGCGCCGCGCGACGGATTCGAACCCGACGAAGCGCTTGACGCGAGTGCCGCCAGCGAGTGCCTTCGTGTCGGAGTCACGGAACGAGATGATCATGCCGCAGATAGTAACGCGTCGCGTTATTCACGTCAAGCGTTACTATGCGCAGGAGTCTTCGCGACCACGCAGCTGGCATCATTCTATCGTGATGCGCATGAGCGGCGCTCCGGCGCTTTCATCAGGATAGCGCTTGCGGCGTCCGCTCGATGCGCGTGGTAGCCCCTCAATGATGACTCGCCGTCACACCCACCCAGACGGTTCAGGACCTCCGAGTGTCGCGAACCGCGCCGACGAGCAGGTAGAGCAGCGGCCCGAAGCTGCCCGCTGCGAGTGTGAGAATCGCCCACGGCCAAAAGCGACGGCCCGTCTCCCGGCTGTCGCGGCGCATCCAGACTATCGCGAAGACACAGAGGATGAAGAGGTCGAGGTAGATCTGCAGACTCGCACGGCTCTGGACGATCGAGGCGAAGACGCCGCCCACGCCGTACTGCCACAGGGCCATGACGGTGACCGGGATCAGCACCAGAAGACAGATGACCGTAAGAGCGATGAGGCCGCGAGTACCGGTGCTGCGCTCTGGCGTCGGTGCAGTGACTTGCATCATGCGTATCTCCTAGCGTCGGCATTGTGTAGCGACCGCTACATGACCTACAATGTAGCGACTGCTACAGCAACGCGCAAGGGGGAAACATGGGCCCGCTCCTGGACAAGACAGAGGCGAAGCGTCAGGAGATCGCAGACAAGGCAGCCGACTATCTGCTGACCGTTGGCCTGCAAGGGGCGAGTCTTCGCCCTCTCGCCGCGGCACTGGGCACGAGTGACCGCATGCTCTTGCACTACTTCACGGACAAGGAGCAGCTGGTCGGTGCGGCCCTCGATCGAGTAGCGGGACGACTGCTCGAGATACTGTCCGACGCAGTGCCAGACCCTCAGCCCTTCGCCGAGCTCGTACCGCGACTAGCGGCCCAGATGCGCGGGCCGGAGTTCGAGCCGTACTTTCGGGTTTGGATCGAGCTGGGAGCAGCCTCTGCCGCAGGTGATGTGGCCTATAGGTCGCAGATCCGCACCATTGCGACAGCCTTCCAGGACTGGATAGCAGCAGCCATCGCCGATGATCGGCCTGATCGACGCGCCGCCCTCGCTGCTTTGGCGATGGCTGCTGTCGACGGATGCGCCTTGCTTGACGCCCTCGGTCTGTCGTCGACCGCCGACGCTGCGATCACCGGGCTGAGCACGATGGCCGCGCAGGATTGAGTGCTGCCCCGGATTCTCGCGGCCGATGGGGCTAACGTGATGCGCTCAACACGCAAGGCGCGGTCGGCGCGATATGTATGAGGCTACCTCACCTGCGCCGCAGTCGGGTTGAAGCGCTGGTTCGGCGTGCCCACCTAGGACTCGGACCTGCGTTGCCTCTTGATCTCGCGCCATTCAAGCACGGCCGGCACGACAGCAAAGAACAGCGTGGTCAGGAGAAAGGCACACGCGAGGAACACGAAGCCAGCGAACCGCAGGGTGTAGGTCGACCGCCACGTGCTGATGCCAGCCGCAGTGGTTATCCACCAGGCAGTGCCGAGAGACAACACCAGAATCAGCGCCGACACCGCTCCCAGGACCCACCGAGAGCCGGTCACGACGTCGCTCTTGTCGGGCAAGTCCGCCACCGCTTCCCCCTGCTACACCGAACGTGTTGCGCGCAACCCGCAGGGCACGGTCGGCGCGATATGTATGAGATTACCTCACCTGCGCCGCATGCGGGTTGAAGCGCTTGTTCGATGGCGGGCTAGTCCCAAGGCGCCACGATCGAGCCGACGCACACTGCGGTGACCTTCGGATCGAGCGCCAGCCTACGAGCTGCCGCCGGCGAACCGATGACCACTGCGCCGACGTACTGGATCCCGTTCTTGGAGA
>JAUSAU010000036.1 GCA_030652345.1 Coriobacteriia bacterium | reverse complement strand
GGTGTAGCGCGGGCACAGGTCGGCGTCGTCGATCGTGACGCTCACGACGTCGGCGGTAGGCACGCCCGACTCGGCGGGCGCGCTCGTGACGGCGCGGACCGGCTTGGCGGTGACGGCGCCGACCTCGCGGGCCACGCCCGTCATCGACAGGCAGTCGGGGCGGTTCGGCGTGACCTCGAGTTCGAGCACGGTGTCCGACATGCCGCGATACTCCGCGAACGGAGTGCCCACGGGCGCGTCGGCCGGCAGGATGAGCAGGCCGGATGCGTCGGCGCCCACGCCGAGCTCGGTGGCGGAGCAGTTCATGCCCTCGCTCACGACCCCGCGCAGCTTCGCCTTCTTGATCTCCATGCCGTTGGGCACCACAGCGCCGACCACCGCGACCGGCACCTTGTCGCCCGCCTCGAAGTTCTGCGCGCCGCACACGATGTTGAGCAACGCCGGACCGCCGACATCGACCGTGGTCACCCACAGCTTGTCGGCCTCCGGATGGCGCTCGCGGGTCATGATCTGCCCGACGAAGACGCCGTCGAGCGCCGCACCGAGCGTGTGGACGGCCTCGACCTTCGTGCCGGTCATGTCGAGCAGGTCGGTCAGCTCGGGCGTGGGCAGGTCCACATCCACGAGCTCCCGCAGCCACTTCATCGAAACGCGCATCTATGTCGTCCTTTCGGGGGCTCTGTGTCAGAACTGCTTGAGGAAGCGCATGTCGCTCTCGACGAGGTAGCGCAGGTCGGGCACACCGTACTTGAGCGCGGCGATGCGCTCGGCCCCCATGCCGAAGGCGAAGCCGGAGTAGACCTCGGGGTCGATGCCGACGTAGCCGAAGACGTTCGGGTCGACCATCCCGCAGCCGAGCACCTCGAGCCAGCCGGACTGCTTACACATGCGGCAGCCGGCGCCGTCGCAGACGTGGCAGCTGACATCCACCTCGGCCGACGGCTCCGTGAACGGGAAGAAGTGCGGGCGCAGGCGCACCTTGCGCGTGGGCCCGAACATCTCGTGGGCGAAGTGCTCGAGCGTGCCCTTGAGGTCGCCGAACGTGATGCCCTTGTCGACCACGAGGCCCTCGATCTGCGTGAACTGCGGCAGGTGGCTCGGGTCGGCCACGTCGCGGCGGTAGACCTTGCCCGGCGACAGGATGTAGATCGGCGGCGTGGACTTCTCCATGACGCGCACCTGCACCGGCGAGGTCTGCGTGCGCAGCAGCACGTCCGACTCGCCCGCGACCGCCGCCACGTCGCCGGAGAGGTCCTCGACGTAGAAGGTGTCGCTCTCGCTGCGCGCGGGGTGGTCCTCCGGCGTGTTGAGCGCCGTGAAGTTGTAGTAGTCGAGTTCGCACTCGGGGCCCTCGGCGACGCGATAGCCGATGCCCGCGAAGATGTCGATGATCTCGCGCGTGACGCGCTCGATGAGGTGCTGGTGGCCCGGCGCGCGACGACGGCCCGGCATCGTGACGTCGACCGCCTCGGCCGTCAGACGCGACGCGAGCGCGGCGGAGGCCAGCACGGCCTCGCGCTCGCTGAGCGCGGTCTCGAGTGCGACGCGCACGTCGTTGGAGACCTTACCGGCCGCCGGGCGCTCCTCGGAGGAGAGCGCGCCCAGGCCGCGCAGGATGCCGGTGAGCGAGCCCTTCTTGCCGAGGTAGGCGACGCGGACCGCGTCGAGCGCGGTGAGGTCGTCCGCGGCCGCGATGGCGGCGACTCCCGCCTCGCGCAGCTGCTGCAGCTCTTCGATCAGTGACATGTGGATGCGTCCTTTACTGCCGTCGTCCAGGAACAACAAAGCCGACCCTCGTCCTCGCCGGGCACTACGTACATGCCCGGGGACGGAAAGTCGGCTCTCCGCGGTACCACCCCGGTTGGCCGCCCGCGTGCGGCGACCCACCTCGTGCACGCGAGCGCTCAGCTCGCGGCTGTCCCGGGCCCTCGCGCCCGGCGTCCCCGTATCGGTGGGATCCGTCCTCCCCTTGCGACGTAAGCGGGCGTGTCCGCACCTGCGTCGGTTCTGGGAGGCGGCTGATGGAGTGAACCGCGTGTCGCGTGTCGCCGTGGACCCTTGCAGCCGAAGGGGCCCTCTCTGGAACGGCGGCTCGTGCACGTGCGCACGCGCCTCTCCGTCATCGCCTCGATCTTCGGTTGTGAGCCCGGATTGTACCACCGGCGCACGAGGCGCTCCAACGCGGCGAACCCGCGTCCGAACGGCACGATCGCGTCCACGCGCCCGCGTACGCGCGCGAGCGCGACGGGTTCACGGTCGGCCACCGGGTTCGCGTCCCCGCGCAGCCGCAGCGACCCGTCCGACATCACGCTCTCCACGCGGTGCAGGATCCCGCCCGACCAACCCGCCTTCGTCACGAGCACGACATCCCCGGACGCCAAGCGCTCCGGACGGCGTCGCACGAACGCGAGGTCGCCGCGGCGCATCGCGGGCGCCATCGAGTCGCCTCCCACGAACACGGGCTTCCACGTCTCCGCTGCCCACACGGCCGCGACCACCGCGAGGGCCGCAGCGCACACCCTGGCCGCGACCGCGCGGGCGCGCACTAGTGGACCTGCTCGGCGTCGACGTACAGCGTGAGCTTGGCGTAGGTGCCCGCCAGGTCATTGCCCGCCTCGGCCGGCAGGCCGACCGCGAACTGCAACTGGGCGCGTGCACCCGGCGTGATGGTGAGCGGCGCCGTCTTGAGCGCCGTCATCGGCCCGTCGTAGAGCGCGACGCCGTCGGCGGTCACGCGGACCGTGAGCGCCTCGTAGAACGCGGTCGTGCCGGCCTTCTTCGCCGCCGTGACCACGATCGACTCCGCAAGGTTGCCGTCGTTGACGACCGTGAGCGTCTTGCTCGTCGTGGCGCCGGGCGCCAGCGCGTCGATCGAGATCGCCGCCGACGTCGGTTCGGTCGAGACCGCGACCGTCCCCGCCTTGATGACGTTGTCAGCGACCGTCGCCTGACCCGTGAAATAGGCGCCCGCGGCGCCGACGGTGAGTACCGCCAGCGCCGTGAGCACGAACAGGATGAGCTTCTTCATCCGTCCACCCCTCTGCTTTCGCGCCGTCCGAGGGGTCGGAGCGGCTACTGTCCGATGCGTACCGGACCGCACGCGGCATGCGGCCCGGACACATCGTCGCAAGAGGGGCTTACCGGAGCCTTACCGGGAACCGAACCGCAACAGCTCGGGCTCGACCGATTCAGACAACGCTGAGGGGCGTGATGCGCGCGACCTCGTCCTTGATGGTCTCGGCGGCATCCCAGAGGTCCACGGCGCGCTGGGCGTTGAGCCAGAACTCCGCGGAGTTGCCGAACAGACGCGACAGGCGCAGCGCCATCTCCGGGCTCACCGCCCTGCGGCCCCGCACGAGCTCGTTGATCGACTGACGAGATACGCCGACAGCGTCCGCGAGCGTCGCAACGGTCAACCCGTAGTCAGGCAGGAAGTCCTCGCGCAGCATCTCGCCCGGATGGGTCGGACGCCTGTGCATCGGGGCCTTGCGCGGAACAGACATGGCGCACCTCATCAGTGATAGTCGGTGACTTCGACATCGTACGCGTCTCCGTCCATGAAACGGAAGCAGATTCGCCACTGATCGTTGATCGAGATCGAGTACTGGCCCTGCCTGTCGTGCGACAGTCCGTGCAGTCGATTGCCGAGCGGCGCGCGCAGGTCATCGAGCCGAGTGGCGAGATCGATGTAGTCGAGCTTGCGACGGGCTCGCAGTGCGACCGAGGGCGGAAATCGTCGCGAGTATCCCGTCGCGTACAGCTCACGCGTCTGCTTGTTCGCGAACGTCCTGATCATCGATTCCTCGTAACCCATCACGTGACACGCGTAGCCATCGGCGGCGCCACTGGCATCGTCGCAAATGGGGCTTACCGGTGTCTTTCCGGGAGTGGACCGTGCGCGAATTCCCTCTGCGCAGAGGCCCCGTCGCAATCGCGACGGGGCCTCCCTGTGAATCATCAGCCGACCGGCTCCCTTACGCCACCGGACTGTGCTTCTTGTGGCGGATCAGCTTGTAGATCTCGAACCAGATCACGCTCGCCAGGCCCGCGAGGAAGCAGATCACAAGGTCCTCGGGGTGCACGACGCAGAACTGGAACAGCTCACGCGAGCCCTCGAAGGACAGCAGCAGCGCCAGCATGCCGATCGTGGCGGCCGTGACCCACCACAGCGCGTTGTTCTTCGTGAGCATCCCGCCGATGATCGTGTGACTCCACGAGCGGTTGACGAAGATCAGTGCGAGGTTGCCGATGACGAGGGTGATGAACGCGAGCGTCCGGACGTCGTCCGCGGTATGCCCCGTGAAGACGGCCCACAGATAGACGCCGAGCGTCGCTGCCAGCACGAACGCGCCCTGTACCACGCTGACCGTGATCATGCGACGCGAGAACATCGGGTCGTCGATCCCGCGCGGCGGGCGGTCCATGATGTCCTTCTCTTCGGCCTCGCCCTCGAACACGACCGAGCACGCCGGGTCGATGATGAGCTCGAGGAACGCGATGTGGACCGGCATCAGCACAAGCGGCATGTCCACGCCGAAGAGCTTCGGCACGAGCACCGGCAGCAGCGACATGCCCGCGATCGGCACGTGCACCGCCAGGATGTAGGCCATCGCCTTCTTCAGGTTGTCATAGATGCGGCGTCCCACGCGCACCGCGCGCACGATCGACGAGAATGCGTCGTCGGTCAGCACGAGCGCCGATGCCTCGCGCGCGACGTCGGTGCCGCGCTGCCCCATCGCGATACCGATGTTGGCCGCCTTGAGCGCCGGAGCGTCGTTCACACCGTCGCCCGTCATCGCGACGACCTCGCCGCGTGCCTTGAGCGCCTGCACGATCCGCAGCTTCTGCTCGGGTACCACACGTGCGAAGACATCGATGTCGTCGATGCGGGCTGCGAGCGCCTCATCATCCATCGCCTCGAGTTCGGGGCCGGTCATGATGTGCGTCTCGGTATCGAGCCCGGCCTCGGTCGCGATGCTGCGTGCCGTGCCCGGATAGTCGCCCGTGATCATCACGACGCGCATGCCGGCCGTGCGCGCCTGCGCGACCGCATCCGGCACGTCCTCGCGGATCGGGTCCTGCAAGCCCACGAGTCCGATGAACTCAAACTCGAAGTCGTGCTGCGCCTCAGGCAGCTCCGCTGAATGCTTGAACTCCGCGCGGGCGACGCCGAGAACACGCAGCCCCTCGTCGGCCATGCGCGAGACCTCGGTCACCATCGCGGCGCACTCGGCTTCGCTCATGTGGCACAGGTCGGAGATCGCCTCGGGTGCTCCCTTCGCGGCGATCACGTAGTCGCCGCCATCCGGGGACCGCCACACGTGCGACAGCGCGAGCAGGTGCTCCGAGAGGGGGTACTCGCGCACGAGCGCCCAGTCCGTGTGCAGGTGCTCCGTGTCGGCCAGGAAGCGCTCACCGAGCACCTTGAACGCGGTGTCCATCGGGTCGAACGGATCGATCGGCGAGGCCAGCGCCGCGTACTCGACGACCTCGTGGAACTCCTCGGTCAGCGGCAGACTGTCGATCTCGAACGTGCCGCCCGCCACACTCAATTCCTTCACCGTCATGCGGTTCTGCGTGATCGTGCCGGTCTTGTCCGAGCACAGCACCGTCGCGGCACCGAGCGTCTCGATCGCGGGCATGCGGCGGGTGAGCACGTTGCTCTTCGACACGCGCCACGCACCGAGTGCCAGGAAGACCGTCAGCACGACCGGGAACTCCTCGGGCAGCATCGCCATCGCGAGCGTGATGCCCGCCAGCGTCGCTTCGAGCCAGTCGCCGCGGGTCAGGCCGGACACGACGATGACGATCGCGGCGGCGGACAGGCCCATGATCGCGAGGTTGCGGACGAGCTTGTCGACGTCGCGCTGCAAGAGCGTGCGCTCGGGCTCGAGCGTCTGGAGCGCGGCGCCGATCTTGCCGAGTTCGGTGGCGCCGCCGGTGGAGATGACGAGCGCGATGCCCTGGCCCTTGACCACGAGCGTGCCCGAGAAGACCCACGGCGTGCCGTCGCCGCCGGGCGCTCCGAGCTCGCGCGGCGCGTCGGCCGCGCACTGCGACTTGCGCACCGGTACCGACTCGCCGGTCAGCAGCGATTCGTCGACGCTGATGTTCGAGCATTCGAGCATGATCGCATCGGCCGGGACGCGGTCGCCCTCGGCCAGCAGGATCAGGTCGCCGCGGGCCACCTCGCGACCGGGGATGCGGCGCTGGACGCCGTCACGGATGACGAGCGCGCGCGGACTCGACAGGTCGCGCAGCGCTTCGAGCGCCCGCTCCGTCTTGCGTTCCTGGTACAGCGTGATGCCGATGACCACGAAGACGAACACGAAGAGGAGCAGCGCCTCCTTGATGCGCCCCGGCTCCTGCAGGGAGATGAGCACGTTGACCGTGCCGGCGGCGACGAGCAGGAGCAGCATCGGCTCCTTCACGACCTCCCACACGATGCGCAGGAAGCTGCGCCGCTTGGCCGAGGCGATCTCGTTGAAGCCCTCCTCGGCGAGGCGACGCGCCGCCTCCTGCTCGGTGAGTCCCGTCATCGAACGGATGTCCTGTACAGCGTCCACGGTTCCTCCGGTGTCGAACGCGCGGCGCCGCGGCATGTCCCCGGCGCGATGTCCTGCGGTCCCCCATCAAGACATTCGGGACATCGTCGGGCCGTTCCTGCACGTTAGTCCAGAGACCACTTTGCCCTTAGCGTGCACGAAGGCCCCGCCGCGGGTGCGACGGGGCCTTCGGATGAGTGCGGTTCGAGCTAGGCGGCCTGGGCTGCCTTGGCGGTCTCGCACAGCTGCGTGAAGGCAGCCGGATCGGTGATCGCCATGTCCGAGAGGACCTTGCGGTCCAGCTCGATGTTGGCCTTCTTCAGGCCGTTCATGAACACCGAGTACGACATACCGTTCAGACGGGCCGCGGCGTTGATGCGGGTGATCCACAGCTTGCGGATCTCGCGCTTCTTGTTGCGACGGTCGCGGTACACGTACTGGAGCGAGTGCTGGACCTGCTCCTTGGCGGCGCGGTAGGAACGTGACTTCGCACTGTAGTAACCTGCCGCCCGCGCGAGAACGGTACGACGCTTCTTCTTTGCGGTGACTGCGCGCTTTACGCGAGGCATCTAGATCAACTCCTCGATCTTATGGACTGTTCAGGGGCTGCTTTAGATGCCCAGGTTCCTGCGGATGACGGTCTCGTCGCACTTGGCCACGAACGAGGGAGAGGTGAAGGCGCGCTTGCGCTTCGGGCTCTTCTTCTCGAGGATGTGGCTCTTGAACGCGTTGGCGCGCTTGATCTTCTTGCCGGAGCCGGTGAGCTTGAAGCGCTTCGCGGTCCCCTTGTGGGTCTTCATCTTCGGCATCTGTCTGTGACTCCTTCTTCGATCCGGGAGATGCTTGTCGCCTTAGGCCTCGTCGGCCGCAGGAGCGGTCTCCTCGCTCGTTTCTTCCTTGTCGCCCTTGATCGCCTTGATGTCCTTCTTGGTCGGCGAAACGAGCATGAACATGTTGCGGCCCTCGAGCTTGGGCTGGTTCTCGATGTGCGCTATCTCGCGGATGTCCTCCGCCAGACGCTCGAGGATGTGCAGCCCGCGCTCCGCGTGAACCATCTCACGCCCGCGGAACATGATCGTGACCTTGACCTTCGCACCCGCGTCGATGAAGCGGATGACGTGCTTCTTCTTGGTCTCGTAGTCATGGATGTCGATCTTCGGCCGGAACTTGATCTCCTTGACCTGGATCGTCGTCTGATGCTTACGAGCCTTCTTCGCCTTGATGGCCTCTTCGTACTTCCACTTGCTGAAGTCCATGATCCTGCAGACCGGCGGATCGGCCTGAGGGGCCACCTCGACCAGGTCGAGCGACTGGTCGTCGGCGATCTTCTGAGCGTCCGGGGTGGCGAAGATCCCGAGCTGGGAACCGTCGACACCGACCAGCCGCACCCTCGGGGCGCGGATCCGCTCGTTGATGCGAGTCTCGATAGTGCTTATCGCATTCACCTCCGTGCATGGGAGCCGAGTATTCAAGTCACGCCTCGGCTCGTGCGTGGTGCTATACAAACACAACGTCCGGCGGAC
>JAUSAU010000029.1 GCA_030652345.1 Coriobacteriia bacterium | reverse complement strand
ACTCCGGATGGCTCAGGAGGGCGCCGACATCATCGCCGTCGACATCGAGAGCCAGATCGACACGGTGCCATATGCGATGAGCACCCCGGCCGACATGGCGGAGACCGTCAAGCAGGTCGAGGCGCTCGACCGCCGGATCGTGGCGGCGCAGGCCGATGTGCGCGACTTCGGCGCCCTCAAGTCCGCCCTCGACGAGGGAGTCGCACAGTTGGGCAAGCTCGACATCGTCTCGGCGAACGCGGGCATCTTCAGCTTCGGCGCCATGGACGAGCTGAGCGAGGAGCAGTTCGACGACATGACCGACGTCAACCTCAAGGGCGTGTGGCACACGGCCAAGGCCGCGATCCCGCACCTGCGGGCGAACAAGGGCGGGTCGATGATCCTGACCAGTTCGGTGGCCGGGCTCATCGGGGCGCAGAACGTGGGCCACTACGTCGCCGCCAAGCACGGGGTCGTCGGCCTCATGAAGACGCTCGCGCTCGAGCTGGCGCCGGAGTTCATCCGGGTCAACAGCGTGCATCCGACGAACGTCGACACCGACATGATCCAGAATCCGGCGGCCTATGCCTTGTTCGGCCCGGATGTGCCCGAGGCGGAGCGCACCAAGGAGGTGCTGGCACCTCGCTTCCAGGCGATGAACGCGCTGCCGATCCCGTGGGTCGAGCCGGTCGACATCTCCAATGCGGTGCTGTGGCTCGCCTCCGACGAGTCGCGGTACGTCACCGGCTTGCAACTCACGGTCGACGCCGGAGTCATGCTGACGTAGCGGGAGTCATGCTGACGTAGCGAGCCTGGTTCCGTTCCTGTCGTGTGGCCGGAATCGCGAGGACTCGCTGGATCAACGGCGGCGGATCAGGGCACGCGGATCAGGATCAGGGCACGCGGATCAGGGGACTAGGAGGACCTTTCCCACGTGCTCGGGGCTGGTGAGGCGGGCGTGGGCGAGCATGGCCTCGTCGAAGCTGAAGACGGCATCGACCACCGGCCGCACCTCACCGCGGCCCAGCGCCGGGAGCACGTACCTTCCCACCTGCGCGACGAGGGCCGATTTCTCGGAGACGGGCCGAGGACGCAGCATGGACCCGGTGACGACCGCACGCTTGGCCATGATCCTGCCCAGGTTCACGGTGGCGTCGGCGCCCGATTGCAGCCCGACGATCACGAGCCGCCCGTCGGCGGCGAGCACGTCGATGTTCCGTTGTGCGTAGTCGGCGCCGACGAGGTCGAGCACGACGTCCGCGCCGCGGCCGCCGGTCTCGTCGAGCACGCGCTCGACGAAGTCTTCCGTCCGGTAGTTGATCGCCGCTCGCGCGCCCAGGCTCAGGCAGGCGTCCGCTTTGTGCTGGTTGCCGACGGTGACGATGACCTCCGCCCCCGCGAGCCGGGCGAGCTGGATGGCCGTGACTCCGACGCCGCTCGCGCCTCCGTGGACGAGGACGGTCTCGCCCATGGAGAGCCGGCCGAGCCCGAACAGGTTGGCCCAGACGGTGGTCAGTGTCTCGGGGAGCGCGCCGGCCTCCACCAGCGAGATGGCGTCGGGCACCGGGAGAACCTGTCCGGCCGGCGCAGCCACGCGCTCCGCGTAGCCGCCTCCCGCAAGGAGTGCGCACACTCGGTCGCCGATGTGCCAGCGCCCGGCGGCGAGGGGACCGACGGCCGCGATGGTGCCGGCGCACTCAAGCCCCGGGATCGCGCTTGCGCCGGGCGGCGGCGGGTAGCGGCCGGCACGCTGCAACGTGTCGGCGCGGTTGACGCCGGCGCTGGAGACCTCGATCAGGACCTCGTCGGGGCCGACCTCCGGCTCAGGGAGCATCTCCACCCGCAGTGAGCCGCCCATGTCGTCATCGACGATGTTGACGGCGCGCATCATGGTGCGCTTGCCGCAACCTGCCGGCGCAGGGCGGCAAGGAGCGCGTCTTGCCAGCCTTCGCCGGGGTGGAACGTGGCGACGACAGTGATCGCCATGAAGTCTCCTTGGCAGATCGAATGCGCAAGCGGGTCCGCAGGACATGCAATCGATCCGCGGCGGCTCATGTCAAGTCATGGAGGCTGAGGCCCGCCCGCGCCACGTGGTCACCGGGCGCCGCGTGCTATCGTGATCGTTCGGTCCGGCGTCGTCCGGCCCATGCACCTCTAGCTCAATTGGCAGAGCAACTGACTCTTAATCAGTGGGTTCTGGGTTCAAGTCCCAGGGGGTGTACGTCGCGGTGACGTCCCCGCATGCGCCTCAGCGGCCGGGGCGTCACCCACCTCGCACTCACCCACCTCGCACTCAAGCACCTCGCACTCAAGGAGCCGGCGCGCCGGCTTCCTAGGCTGACGGTTCATGGACGACGTGATCGAGGTCTCAAGCGACGGCATCTGGCTCTGGCTGACTCCCCTGATCGGATTCGCCGTCGCAATGGCCGCAGCCCTCGTGGTCGCGACCGTGGTGAGCGCGCTGCTGCGCCTGGTCGGGCGCAAGCGCTCGTGGCCGACCCTGCTGCAGACGCGGGTGCTCCCGCCGTTGCGCACGACGCTCGTGGTGCTCGCGCTCTGGATCGCCGCGCTGGTCACACTCGACCCCCGCCTCGATCCGCTGCCGGGCATCGTCGACTACATCCTGATGATCGCCACGATCGCCGCGTGCGGGTGGCTGCTCGCGAGCGTCGTGCTCTTCTTCGTCGACCTCGCACTGAGCCGCCATCCGATCGACATGCCGGACAATCGCAGCCAGCGCCGGGTCCGCACCCAGATCCTCATCGTGCGCCGGGTCGTGATCGCGGTCGTAGTCGTCCTCACCCTCG
>JAUSAU010000028.1 GCA_030652345.1 Coriobacteriia bacterium | reverse complement strand
CGAGGGCGTGGTCATCGCGGCCTCGAACTGGGGCAAGGTCAAGACCGTCTTCCAGATCATCGCGATCGTGCTGTTCATCCTGAAGGACGCGCGCTTCTTCGCCGCCTGGAGCGTGCCGTTCGACTACTTCTCATGGGCGGTGATGTTCGCCGCGCTCGCGCTCACGGTCGTCTCTGCGGTCGAGTACTTCTATCACGCACGCGACATCATCGACGGCCCGTGGTCGACGCTGCCGCCCGATCCCCGGGGATCTGAGAAGCCGTGAGCCGCCCCGCCACCGGCGCCATCGTCACGGTGGGGACCGAGCTGGTCCGCGGACTGTCGATCGACACGAACACCGCTGAGATCGCCCACGCCCTTCTCAGCGCGGGTATCGACGTCCGCGAGACGGCCAGCGTGGCGGACGATACGTCAGTGCTCGCATCGATCCTCAGACGTCTGACGGCCTCCTGTGACCTCGTGGTCGTCACGGGCGGCCTCGGACCGACGCATGATGATGTCACGCGTCACGCGGCCGCTGAGGCCCTCGGGATAGGCATGAGCCGCGACGATGCGCTTGTCCGAGACCTGCGTCACGCCGCTGCTCGCCATTCCGAGCCGCGCGCAGCCGAGCAGGTCTACCGGCAGGCCGACGTACTCGATGGCGCCCGTGTGGTGCCGGCGCTCATCGGCACCGCCCCGGGTCAGGTCGTTCCGACCCCACGCGGATCGCTCGTCTTGCTTCCCGGTCCGCCGCGCGAGATGCGGCCCCTGCTGGCCGGCCTCCTCGGCGAGTGGGGGAGCGGCGGGGCGGCGCCGGCGATCGTGCGGACCCACGGACTGTCCGAGTCGGAGGTGCAGATCGCGGCTCAGGACGTCATCGCCGGTCGGATCGACATCGAGCTCACCGTCCTTGCGAAGCCCGGCGACGTGCAGGCTGTCCTCTTCGACAGGGGTGCGGGTGCTGACGGATTGACCGCTGCAGCCGAAGCGGTCGCGAAGTCGATCGGGGACAGCGTCTACTCGATCGACGGCGCATCGATGGCGGAGACGGTCCTGCGGCTCGCACGCGAGCGGAACGCGACCATCGCGACGGCGGAGTCCTGCACCGGCGGCATGGTCGGCGCGGCGCTCACCGCGATCCCGGGATCGTCCGACTCCTACGTCGGTGGCGCGATCGCCTATTCGAACAGCGCCAAGTCGATCCTGCTCGGAGTCGATCCGGGACTCATCGCCTCGATCGGAGCGGTCTCGGACGGCGTCGCGATGGCCATGGCCGCCGGCGCGCGCGACCATCTCGGTGCCGACTTCGCAGTCTCGGTCACCGGCGTGGCCGGCCCCGGCGGAGGATCGGAGGACCGGCCTGTCGGCATGGTGTGGTTCGCGGTCGCGTCGCCATCGGGTTGCTCTGCGACACTCAAGCGCTTCCCCGGTGGCCGGGACACCGTCCGCGCACGCGCCACGATGACGGCACTCGACCTTCTGCGGCGCGCGCTGATCGAGGGCTGAACCCTGCCCGGGCGCGTGTTCATCGCCTACGAGCTGCCTGAAGCGACGCTGGACCTTCTCGCCGCGGCCGACCGTGCGTTCCTCGCCGCCGATCCCGAGTGGACCCGAGAGAAGTGGGTGCGGCGCGATCTGCGTCACGTGACGGTCAGGTTCCTGGGCGCCGTGCCGGACGCCGGGGTGAGCGGAGTCTTCTCCGCGCTCCGGGAGGCGCTCGCCGCCCATCCGCCCGTGTCGCTGCACCTCTCGGGTATCAGCGCCGTGCCCGGTTCGCGACGCGCCTCGATGCTCTGGGGCACGCTGAGCGACGAGGGAGGCGGGGCACGGGGACTCCGCCAGGTCGTGGATTCGGCACTCGGGAGCCGCTGTCCGGTACCCGACGGCGCTCACCGCTTCACTCCTCACGTCACACTGGTGCGGGCCCGCCGCCCACGTGCCGCGCAGCCCGAGGCGCTCGCCGCCGCACGCGCGGTCATCGCCGCGGGTAAGGAGACGGACAGGTTCGTGTCAGTGCCGGCGCTTACGCTCTTCGCGAGCACGTTGGGGCCGGACGGTCCCGCCTACGAGTCGCTCGGCGAGATCCTCCTCGGAGACGAGTGAGGTATCGGCCCCGCTGATTGACATCGAACACGTGTTCGTATAGGTTCGATATGCACGGACGCGGGCAGTCACCGGGTCCACGGAGCGAGGGAGCGATACAGAGCATGGAACGCGAGCAGATGGACAAGATCCTTGAACTGACGAAGGAACAAGTCGAGCGCAAGTTCGGCAAGGGATCGCTGATGCGCCTCGGTGAGCACGCCAACATCGGCGCGATGCCCGCGATACCGACGGGCTCCCTGGCGCTCGACGCGGCGCTCGGGATCGGTGGAGTCCCGCGTGGCCGCATCGTCGAGATCTACGGTCCCGAGTCCGGCGGCAAGACCACCCTTGCGCTCCAGATCGCCGCAGAGGCGCAGCGCCTGGGCGGTATCGCGGCCTTCATCGACGCCGAACACGCGATGGATCCGGCGTACGCGGCGAAGCTCGGCGTCGACATCGACGACCTGCTGATCTCCCAGCCCGACACCGGTGAGCAGGCGCTCGAGATCTGCGACATGCTCGTGCGCAGCGGCGCCATCGACGTCATCGTGATCGACTCCGTAGCCGCACTCGTTCCTCGCGCCGAGCTCGAGGGCGAGATGGGCGACGTGACGGTCGGTCTCCAGGCCCGGCTCATGAGCCAGGCGCTCCGCAAGCTCGCCGGCTCGCTCTCCAAGTCGAACACGACGTGCATCTTCATCAACCAGCTCCGCGAGAAGGTCGGCGTCATGTTCGGCAGCCCCGAGACCACATCGGGTGGCCGCGCGCTGAAGTTCTACGCGTCCATCCGGATCGACATCCGCCGCATCGACTCGATCAAGCAGGGGACGGACATCGTCGGCAACCGTGTCCGTGCGAAGGTCGTCAAGAACAAGGTCGCCCCGCCGTTCCGTCAGGCCGAATTCGACCTCATGTATGGCCAGGGCATCAGCAAGGAAGGCTCGCTGCTCGACTTGGGTGTCGAAGAGGGGATCGTGAGCAAGTCCGGCGCGTGGTTCACCTGGGGCGAGGAGCGTCTCGGCCAGGGCCGTGAGGCAGCGAAGGACTATCTCCGCGAGCACACTGACTCCCGTGACACCATCGAGCGACTCGTCCGTGAGCGCCTCAACGTCCCGCAGACCAGCGGACTGACCGCACCGATCGGTTCGGGTGCATCCGATGACGATGAGGCGGCTCCCGAGCGCGCCTTCACCCCGCAGCCCAAGGCCGGCAAGAAGTAGCATGACTCTCTACCTCACGTCGAGATGAACCCGATGCCGACAGTCACCGACATCCGAGCTCCGCGTCGCGGCTCGAAGGTGCGGGTGATCGTCCTGGACGACGCCGAGTGGCGCGCGACCTCGATAGAGGTGCTCGCTCCACTCGGCGTTCGCGTCGGCGACCCGGTCGACCCGGATGAGCTCGCCGGCCGCCTGGAGCGCGCTGAACCCGGGCGCGCACGTGAGCGCGCTCTCCGCCTTCTCTCGTTCAAGGAGCGCAGCGCTCACGAGGTGAGGAAGCGTCTCGTCGATGACGGCTACTGCGAGGACGTATCGGCCTCCGTGGTCGCGGATCTCGAGCGCTCCGGGCTCGTCGACGACGAGCGCTTCGCGCGCGTGCTGGCCCGCTCGCTCACAGAGATCCGCGGCTTGGGCGGATCCCGTGTCCTCAGGGAACTCGCTGCGAAGGGCGTCGACGCCGACCTCGCTCGACGGGCACTCGACGAGTTCCTGCCTCCCGACGCAGAGGCCGCCGCGGCCGCGGAGATGGCCGCCCGGCTCGCACTCCGTGCGGACGCGCGTACCGACCGGATCGCCGGCCGCCTCGTACGCAAGGGATTCGCTCCGGCGCTGGCACTGCGTGCGTCACGCGACGCCATGGCGCACGCTGACGGCGAGTCGGTGCCCGAGGGCGGGGAGTATGACCTCGACGAGCACGTTGACCTGCACGAACGGACGCCATGACCGGGTCTCGTCGCACGTCCCTCACCTTGACCCGGACCCACTCCGCGCCGTATCCTGACCTCGGCAAATGTGATCTCATCGTGGCGGCGCGCACGTGGCTGCACGGTGTTTGTATGAGGGACCGATGGTCCTGAGGACGTACTAGGGCGCTCAAGCGCCCTAGTGGCGCATATCGGTGCCTGCGTTCCCGCATACAGTTGGAATCGCTTTTGCCGGACGCTGAGCGTCCGGCTTCGTGTTGTTCGGGGGCGTTCGCAGCGCTCCCGTGGCGTGGCAGTGTCCTGCCCCGTCCGCGGCACAGCCGGGTCTCCCTCAGCGCCACGTGCAGATCTCAACGTGGGCGCACCTGAACCCAGCGCCCGAAGGGAGGGACGGATGGAGATCGCGATCTCTGCGATCCTGGCACTCGCCGCCGGCGTCGCTCTCGGCTTCTTCCTCCGCAAGAACTTCGCGGAGTCCCAGCTCAGTCGCGCCCGTGAGTCAGCGGAGCGCATCGTCACCGATGCTGAGAAGCAGGCCGAGACGCTCAAGAAGGAAGCCGTCATCGAGGCGAAGGACGAGGTCTTCAAGTTGAAGGCCGACGCCGAGACGGAGGCCAAGGAACGCCGCAAGGAACTGACCGCGCTCGAGGCCCGCCTCATGCAGCGCGAGGAGTCCATGGAGCGTCGCGCGGAGTCGATCGACAAGCGCGAGCACCAGCTCTCGAGCCTGTCCGGACAGGTCGAGAAGCGCTCGAAGGACCTCGAGGACGCCATCGCCGAGGAGAAGGCCCGCCTCGAGTCGCTGGCAGGCATGACCGCCGACGAGGCCAAGCAGGTCCTGCTCAAGCGCATCGAGGACGACGTCAAGCATGACGCCGCTGCGATGATCCGTGACGTCGAGACCCGTGCCCGCGAAGAGGCTGACAAGAAGGCACGCAACATCGTCGGCATCGCCATACAGCGCGTCGCGGCGGATCACACGGCCGAGTCCACTGTGTCGGTCGTACACATCCCGAGCGACGACATGAAGGGCCGCATCATCGGCCGCGAGGGCCGCAACATCCGTGCCTTTGAGCAGATGACCGGCATCAACCTCATCAGCGACGACACGCCGGAAGCCGTCATCCTCTCGAGCTTCGACCCGGTGCGACGTGAGATCGGTCGCGTCACCCTCGAGTCGCTTCTCGCGGACGGCCGTATCCACCCGGCGCGCATCGAGGAGATGTTCGGCAAGGCGGAGAAGCTCGTCGAGCAGCAGGTCCACGAGGCCGGCGAGCAGGCGGTGTTCGAGACACAGGTCCACGGGCTGCACGCCGAGCTGGTCCGCACTCTGGGCCGCCTGCGCTTCCGCACGAGCTACGGTCAGAACGTCCTGAAGCACTCCCTGGAGGTCAGCTACCTCGCAGGTGTCATGGCGGCGGAACTCGGCGTCGACGTGAAGCTCGCGAAGCGCGCCGGTCTGCTGCACGATCTGGGCAAGGCCATCGACCATGAGATCGAGGGCCCGCACGCGCTCATCGGCGCGGAGTTGGCGAAGCGCCTCGGCGAGCACAAGGACATCGTCCACTGCATCGAGGCTCACCACGGCGATATCGAGCCGTCGACCGTCGAAGCGGTCCTGGTCCAGGCAGCGGACGCGATCTCTGCGTCGCGCCCCGGAGCCCGTCGCGAGACCATCGAGAGCTACATCAAGCGCCTCGAGAAGCTCGAAGAGCTCGCCGGTGCGCACAAGGGCGTCGAGAAGGTCTACGCCATGCAGGCGGGTCGCGAGATCCGCGTCATGGTCAAGCCGGAGCAGATCTCCGACGCGGACTCGGTGATCCTGGCGCGAGACATCGCCAAGGAGATCGAGGACCAGATGGAGTACCCGGGTCAGATCAAGGTCATGGTCGTCCGGGAGAGCCGCGCGATCGACTACGCGAAGTAGCCCTCGACAGGCGAAGCATCACACCAGAGAGGCCGTCTCCATCCGGGGGACGGCCTCTCTGCCTGTCTGCGCTAGCATGGCGACATGGACGCTTCAGCACCCATACTCATCTCTCGCGCGCGCAGAGCGGACCTCGCCGGGGTCCTTCGTGTCCAGTGCGACGGCTTCTCACGCATCGCCCGGCGCTTCGACATCGATCCCGACATCCTCCCTCCACTGCGAGAGACGATCATCGACCTTCAGTCGCTGTTCGACGCCGGCACGCTCTTCCTCGTCGCGTGGTCCTCCTCCGTCATCGTGGGAACGGTACGCGCGCAGGTGCGCGGCGACGGTGTCGTCGAGATCGGGCGGCTCGCGGTCGCTGACGGCTTCCTGCGGCGGGGGATCGCGACGGACCTCATGCATGTGCTCGAGGAAGCGCATCCCGGCCCGCGGCGCTTCGAGCTGTTCACGGGTGCGGAGGCGACGGACGCGCTCGCGTTGTATCGCGGATTGGGATACGAGATCTTCCACCGGGCGGAAGAGGGAGCGCCGGCTCTCGTGTGGCTTTCGAAGCAACGATGAGCGGCGGCCTGCGCCCTACCGCCTGCCTGCAGACCCCGCTACACTGACACGCATGACTCCTGACGAATCTCTCCTCAGTTTCGTGTCGTCCGTCTCCGGTGACCAGTACGTCAAGGTCGAGGAGAACCTCGGTGACGGCTTCGTACGCCTCAAGATCTCCGAGGCGGAGCGGCGGCAGGCGAAGCACGATATCCGGACCTTCGAGGACATCGTCGTCGAGCTCCTGCGCAACAGCCGCGACGCCCACGCGAGGCGCCTGTACATCGCGAACAGCCGCGAGGGTGATGTCCGCACGCTCACCGTCATCGACGACGGCGTGGGCGTCCCGGCCTCGATGCAGGAACGGGTCTTCGAGCCGCGGGTCACGAGCAAGCTCGAGACGATGGTCATGGACCGGTGGGGCGTGCACGGGCGGGGGATGGCGCTCTTCTCGGTGCGCAGCAACGTCGTCGAGGCACGGATCGCGTCCTCGGACTCCCACAAGGGCTGCGCGCTGCTCATCGTCTCGGACACGACGGCGTTGCCGGAGAAGGCCGATCAGTCGAAATGGCCGACCGTGGAGATGGACGAGGAGACTCGCCGTCTCAAGGTCGGCACCGGACCTCACAACGTTATCCGCAAGGTCGTCGAGTTCGCCGTTGAGCATCCTGAGATGGACGTATACCTGGGAACCCCGACCGAGGTTCTCGCCTCACTGTTCGCCCACGCGCGCGGATGCCTTGACGCCAGGCAACTGCTCTTCTGCGATGAGCCCTCCAAACTCCCCGTGTGGCAGCGACCGGCGATCGCCGGCGACGCCGCGGAACTCGTCCGGATCGCCGCCGAGATCGGCGTCCCCATCTCGGAGAGGACCGCACACCGGGTCCTGGGTGGCGAGATCGCGGCCACGGACAGCGTGCTGGACCAGGTCTCGCCCGCCAAAGACGAGCTCGAAGCGGTCAAGCGCCCGGACATCTACAAGGATCGCCGCGGCCTGCGCCTCCACCACGGTGACATCCGGGAGTTCCGTGCCCGCCTGGAGGACGCGTTCGACCTGCTCGCGGAGCGCTACTACCTGCACCTTTCGGGAGAGCCCAAGGTCACGGTCGGCCGAGACAGCATCGTCGTCCGCTTCCCCGTGGGGAAGGACGACTGACGCATCGCTGCGCTCGATGTCGTCCCGTACGCACCCATGACGCCAATTCCGGATCCGTGAGCTATACTGTTCAGGCGCCTTTCGGCGCCGAGGGCCGCAGAACACGTCGCAGAAGAGATACAGCAGTGATCACAGCAGCAGCACCAGCCGCAGTGGAGGCAGTAGTGGAAGTCCTCAAGGTGTCCTCGCACTCCAACCCGAACTCCGTCGCCGGCGCGCTGGCCGGAGTCATCCGCGAGCAGGGCGCCGCCGAGATGCAGACGGTGGGCGCCGGCGCGCTGAATCAAGCTGTCAAGGCGATCGCGATCGCGCGCGGCTTCGTCGCTCCCTCCGGCATGGATCTCATCTGCGTGCCCGCGTTCGCGGATATCTCCATCAACGGCGAAGAGCGCACCGCCATCCGCATCCTGGTAGAGCCGCGCGACATGAACGCGCGCTAGACAGGTCTTCCTCCCGGGGGGCGCGACATATGTGCGTCGACCTCCACACACACACCACCGCGTCCGACGGGACCCTGTCGGCGCCGAGCCTCGTCGAAGCTGCGCTCGCTGCGGGCATCCGGACGCTCGCGATCACCGACCATGATTCGGTCGAGGCGATCGAGGGGGCCCTACTGGCTGCTCGCGATACCGGGCTCGAGATCGTTCCCGGCGTCGAGCTCTCGGCGCAGGCGGCTCACGCACATGACGTCCATGTCCTCGGATACTTCATCGATCATCGCGACCGGACGCTGCTCGACGCCCTCGCCGGGCTGCGCAGACTGCGCCTCGAGAGAGCTCGCGAGATGGTCGATGCCCTCGTCCTCGACGGGCACGATGTGACGCTCGATGGCGTGCTCGTGCACGCGGGAGACGGGGCCGTCGGGCGCAGTCATGTCGCTCGGGCGCTCGTCGATGCCGGGTCGGTCGAGTCGGTCGAGACGGCCTTTCGCGAACTCATCGGCCGCGGCAGGCCGTTCT
This sequence comes from Coriobacteriia bacterium, assembly GCA_030652345.1. Next base: position 8,487 of record JAUSAU010000028.1, on the reverse strand, counting down.
TCGTCGAGAAGATGCTCCTGACGGGAGCCGATGCCGTCGGACTGATACGGGCGGCCGGGGGAGTGGCCGTGCTCGCGCACCCGGGCATCACACACTCGGACGCCGCGATCCCGGCACTCGTCGCGGCGGGCCTCGGCGGTCTGGAGGCGTTCCACGCCGAGCACACGCGGTCGGACCGGGACCGTTACAGCGGGCTCGCGCAACGGATGGGCCTGCTCGCCACGGGCGGTAGCGACTACCACGGGCCGGGGACGAAGAACAACGCACTCGGGTCCGGTGGGTGCCCGCCCGGGGTCGTCGACGCCCTGCGGGACCGTGCTACCATCTCCCGGCCATGAACCAGATGAAGACCTTCGAGGTCCGCACCTTCGGGTGCCAGATGAACAAACACGATTCCGAGCGCATCGCCGGCATGCTCCGCGCGCGGGGGCTCGATCCTGTCGCCGGCAGCGACCCGGCCGACGTCATCGTATTCAACACCTGCTGTGTCCGAGAGAACGCGGACGAGCGTCTCTACGGGCAGGTCAGTTCTCTGTCGGGGATCCGTCGAGAGCGCGGTACGGTCATCGCCGTCGGCGGCTGCATCGGCCAACGCGACGGCGCGGCGCTGCTCTCGCAGTTGCCGATGATCGACGTCGTCTTCGGCACCCACAACCTCGCGCGCCTGCCGGAACTGATCGATGCCGCAGCTCAGGCGCCGCGTCCGGTCGTGGAGGTCCGTGAGGCGAGCGATGCCGACTTCACAGCCGATCTGCCGTCGGATCGCGAGCACCCCTGGCACGCATGGGTCCCCATCGCTGTCGGCTGCAACAACTTCTGCACGTACTGCATCGTGCCCTACGTGCGCGGCCACGAGCGCTCGCGCGAGTTCGACGACATCGTCGACGAAGTGAGCAGACTGACGGCTGACGGCGTCGTCGAGGTCACCCTGCTCGGCCAGAACGTCAACTCCTACGGGAGGGACCTCTACGGTGAGCCGCGCTTCGCTGCTCTGTTGCGTGCTGTGGCCGCGACCGGCATCCAGCGCATCCGCTTCACCACCTCGCATCCCAAGGATCTGAGCGAGGAGACGATCGCAGCCATGGCTGAGACGCCGCAGGTCTGCCGTCACCTGCATCTGCCGGTGCAGTCGGGATCCGACGCCGTGATCGCGCGTATGAATCGCCACTACACGCGCGAGAGCTATCTCGCTCTGGTCGAACGTCTCTACGCGGCGATGCCCGACCTCGCTCTGACGACCGACCTCATCGTCGGCTTTCCGGGAGAGACCGAGGAGGACTTCGAGGATACGATGCAGGTCGTCCTGGCGGCTCGCTACGATCAGGCGTTCACGTTCATCTACAGCCCCAGGGACGGGACGCCGGCGGCGACGATGGACGACCAGATCCCCAAGGATGTGGTCCAGCCGCGCTTCGATCGGTTGGTCGGCGCCGTGCAGGCGGGCGCGCTCGCGAAGAACACGCCGCTTCTCGGGTCCGTCCAGCGCATCCTCGTCGAGGGCGCCAGCAAGCGCGACGACCGCGTCCTCATGGGCAGGACCGGGGGCAACAAGGTCGTCCATGCGCCGGCTCCCGAGAGTGTCTCGCCCGCCGACCTCGCGGGCTCCTTCGTCGACGTGACGATCACCGACGCTCAGACCTGGTTCCTCATGGGTACGCTCAACGGGTGAACGAGTGTCAGACTCCGACGTGATGGAGGCGTGTGCCGTGAGTTTCGACATCCTCGGGGTCATCGCGCCGCACCCTCCGATCATGGTCCCGGCAGTCGGTCGGGACCGCGCGGCAGCGACAGAGGCCTCGGCGCGTGCGCTGCGTTCGGCGGCCGGACTTCTGGAACGGTTCGCTCCCGACACCGTCGTCGTCATCTCCCCGCACAGCCCCGGCTTCGCCGACGCGTTCATGGTCTCGGATGAGCCGACACGAGAAGGCGACCTGGCGCAGTTCGGCGCGCCGGCATCACGCCGCAGCGTCCCCGGGGATCAGGCGCTCGCCCGTGCGATCCTGGATGCGGCTGTCGAAGCAGGCATCCCGGCAGTCGGGCGGTCCTCTGTCCACGCCGGCCGGAACGACGAGCTGGACCATGGGGTCCTCGTCCCGATGGCCTTCCTCGACCCTGACGGCCGCTACCCGACGGTCGACATCGCATTCTCACTGCTGCCCGCCTCGACGCACGCGGAGTTCGGATCGCTCATCCGTCTGGCAGCCGACCGGATCGGCCGTCGCGTCGCGTTCGTCGCAAGCGGCGACTGCAGCCACCGACTGTCGAGGTCCGCGCCCGCGGGCTTCTCACCTCGTGCACATCTCTTCGACGAGCTGCTTCTCGCCGCAGTGGCGGCCGGCGACTTCGCCGCGCTCGCGGCCATCGACGAAGAGCTTCGCGAGGAGGCGGGGGAGTGCGGCTGGCGCAGCTTCGTGACGATGGGAGGGTTCCTCTCCGGAACCGACGCGGCCGCGAAGGCGCTTGTGTACGAAGCGCCGTGGGGCGTCGGCTACCTGACGGCGGTCTTCGCACCCGAAGGGGAGCTCGCCGGCCTGCCCGATGTCGCGACGGCCGGCGATCCGGCCGGTGCCAAGGGCGGGAGCAAGGGTGACGCCGAGAGCGAGCTCGTCACGCTCGCTCGTGCGACGGTGGAGCAGTACATACGAGGCGGATCCGTGCCGGAGGCGGGACCGCTCCGTGATCCGGCGCTCCCGCTGCGAGCAGGCGCCTTCGTGACGCTGTATGAGAATGGCGAGTTGCGCGGCTGCATCGGCACGATCGCGCCGACGCAGCCCACGCTGGCCGCTGAGATCGTTCACAACGCCGTTCAGGCCGCCACCGAGGACCCGAGGTTCCCGCCGGTGACCGAGGAGGAACTGGACTCTCTCGACATCAAGGTCGACGTCCTCCACGAGCCCGAGCCCATCCATCTGACCGCGGACCTCGATCCGGCTGTCTACGGGGTCATCGTCACCAGCGGATGGAAGCGCGGGCTGCTGCTGCCGGACCTGGAGGGCGTGGATTCGGTTGACGCGCAGCTTGCCATCGCGATGCGCAAGGGCGGCATCGCCCCGGGTGAGCACGTGTCGATCCAGCGGTTCAAGGTCGATCGCTATGCCTGAGGCGCCGCTCCACACCGGGCATCGGCTTCCCGGTCCCGTCGTCGCAGTCGTCGGCCCCACCGGTGTCGGCAAGACCGCGGCGGGCGAGGAGATCGCGCTGCGCCTCGGTGGCGAGATCGTCTCAGCCGATTCCATGCAGGTCTACCGCGGCATGGACGTCGGCACGGCGAAGGCCCTGCCTGAGCAGAGGCGGGTCCCGTACCACTGCGTGGACCTGGTGGATCCCGGTACGCCGTACTCCGCCGCACTCTTCCAGTCCGATGCGCGCGCGGCGATCGACACTCTGCTCGAGCGGGCGCGCACTCCCGTGGTCGTCGGGGGGACGGGCCTCTACGTGAGGGCAGCGCTCGACGAGATGTCGTTTCCCCGCGGGATGGCGGCCTCGCCGGCGCGTGAACAACTCGAGCGCCTGGCGGACGTCCTCGGTCCGCAGGGCATCCACGCGTACCTGGCCGAACGTGACCCGGAGTCGGCCGCGATGATCCATCCCAACAACGTGCGGCGCGTCATCCGTGCGATCGAGATGCTCGAGAGCGACGGGGTCCCCTACTCGGAGCAGGCCGCAGGGTTCGCACAGCGACGCAGTTCCTATGAGACCGTCTACATCGGGCTCACGATGGACCGCGCCCGCCTGTACGGTCGTATCGATGCGCGCGTGGACGCAATGATCGCATCCGGGTTGCTCGACGAGGTCCGGGGCCTCCTCGAGATCGGGTACCGCGAGGCGCTCACGGCCACACAGGCCATCGGCTACAAGGAGTTCGTCCCGGTGATCGACGGTACAGCACCACTCGCGGAGGCGATCGAGTCGGTCAAGCTGTCATCGCGCCGATACGCGAAGCGCCAACTCACCTGGTTCCGCGGCGACCCGCGCATCACGTGGCTCGATGTAGCCGACCTGTCACCCGGAGACGCCGCCGACGCCGCATGGCGGCTGGTAGAATCGGCCCTACACACCGCCTGACGCCGTAGCGTGCACGAGAGGGGCTCGATCCGCGTGGATCTCCGTTTCACCAAGATGCACGGGTGCGGCAACGACTTCGTCGTCGTCGACGACCGTACGAGCGAATGGGACTTCGACGAGACCGCTGTGAGCCTGCTGTGCGACCGCCACTTCGGCATCGGCGCCGACGGCCTCATCCTCGTCAGGCCGGCGACCGCCCCGGGTGCCGAGTTCCTGATGCACTACATCAATGCCGATGGATCTCTCGCCGAGATGTGCGGCAACGGCGTACGCGTCTTCGCGAAGTTCCTGGCGGATCGAGGGCTGGTGACCGGTGACCGGGTCGTCGTCCAGACCCTCGGCGGCCTGAAGCCCATCGAACTCGCCCGCGGCGACGACGGCAGGGTACGCACCGCTCGCGTCGATATGGGGGAGCCGATCCTCGAGGCCGCCTTGATCCCGACCACCCTTCCGGGAGAGCCAGTCATCGACGCGCTGATCTCGACGGACCTCGGTGAGTTCGCGGTCACGTGCGTCTCGATGGGCAATCCGCACGCGATCATCTGGGTCGACGACGTCGACGAGGCCCCCGTGACCACGCTCGGTCCGATCATCGAGACCCACCCGGCGTTCCCGCGAAAGACCAACGTCGAGTTCGCCCAGGTCATCGACGGCGAGGACCGCATTCGCCTGCGCGTCTGGGAGCGTGGTGTGGGGGAGACGCTCGCTTGCGGTACCGGGGCGTGCGCGACGCTCGTCGCCGCCGTATTGAGCTGCCGAACGGGACGCAGTGCGACGATCGAGCTACCGGGCGGCGACCTGGTGATCGGCTGGTCCCCCGAAGGCGATGTCTACATGTCAGGCCCGGCGGACGAGGTGTTCGAGGGCGTCTGGACCATACCGGACGACGAATGAGTCACCTCGTGACACCCGCCGGCCACGGCGGGTGTTCTGCTACCATGTTCCAACCTCGGGGCCGACCCCGGGATCCGCGAAGAACGACCCGACAGGAGATGAAGACGTCGTGAGGACCGCGAACCGCATCGCGAACCTGCCCCCGTACCTGTTCGCCGAGATCGACCGCAAGGCCGGACTCAAGCGCGCGCAGGGTATCGACGTGATCTCCCTCGGCATCGGCGACCCCGATCGCCCGACGCCCGATCGCATCCTCTCCGCGATGGAGCGTGCCATCCACAATCCCGCGAACCACCAGTACCCGAGCTACGTGGGCGCCCCGCGCTACCGCGAGGCGTGCTCCGGCTGGATGAAGAAGCGCTTCGGCGTGGATGTCGACCCGAACACCGAGACGCTCGCACTCATCGGCTCCAAGGAAGGCATCGCGCACCTCTTCCTCGCCTTCGTCGATCCCGGTGACGTCACCCTCGTGCCGGGCGCCGGCTATCCCGTCTACCACACCGGCGGGATCCTGTCGGGCGGCGAGACGTACTGGATGCCGATGACCGAGGAGAACGGCTTCCTCGCGGACTTCGACAACATCCCGGCCGACGTGCTCGCCCGCACGAAGATGATGTTCCTGAGCTACCCGAACAACCCGACGAGCGCCATCGCCAACGAGGCGTACTTCGACAAGGCGATCGCGTTCGCCCGTGAACACGACATCCTGCTCATCCACGACAACGCCTACTCCGAGATCGGCTACGACGGCTACGTGCCGCCGAGTCTGCTCGAGCGTCCCGGCGCCAAGGATGTCGCCATCGAGCTCTTCTCGTGCTCGAAGGCGTACAACATGACCGGCTGGCGTGTCGCCTTCGCGTGCGGCAACGCTGCGGCCATCAAGGCGCTCGGCACGGTCAAGAGCAACATCGACTCCGGCGTGTTCACGGCGGTGCAGGACGCAGCGATCGAGGCGTTCGCGGGTCCGCAGAGCGAGATCGACGAGCTGTGCGCGATGTACCAGCGCCGCCGCGACCTCGTCGTGGACGCACTCGCCAAGATCGGCGTCGAGGCCGCGATCCCGAAGGCGACCATCTACGTATGGGCCAAGGTGCCCGACGGCTACACGTCGGCGAGCTTCGCCGAGCACATCCTCGAATCGGCCAACGTCATCGTGCCGGCCGGCTCCGCGTACGGCCCGTCGGGAGAGGGATTCATCCGGATCTCGCTCACGACGCCGGACGAGCGCCTCGAGGAAGCCATCGCACGCATCGAGGCCTCCCTCTAAGGAGGCGTTGACCATATGTCGAACCGGGAACGGTTCGTACCCCAGCCGGTCGGGGAGGTCGAGCCCAACCGCGCCGTTCTCGTGGGCGTCGATCGCGGCCGCGGGTGGGGTCTCGAAGAGTCCCTCGCCGAACTCGAGCGACTGGCCGATACCGCGGGCTTCGTCGTCGTCGGCACCCTCACGCAGAAGATGCAGGCACCCGACTCACGCACCTTCATCGGCAGCGGCAAACTGGAAGAGGTCGAGTCCACGTCCAAGGACCTCCGGGCGAAGACCGTCGTGTTCGATGACGACCTCACTCCCTCCCAGCAGGCCAACATCGAGGACGGACTGCCCGACATCAAGGTGCTGGACCGCACTGCCCTGATCCTGGACATCTTCGCGATGCATGCGGTCTCGCGCGAGGGCAAGTTGCAGGTGGACCTCGCGCAGCTGCAGTACGCACTTCCCCGGCTGCGCGGCATGTGGGGCCACCTCGTGGCTGAGCGTCTCGGTGGTGGCCGCGGCACGCGATTCGGCGCCGGCGAGTCCCAGCTCGAGTCCGACCGCCGCATGACGCGCCATCGCATCAGTGAACTCAATCGTGAGCTCAAGCACGTGAGCGCGGAGCGTGAGTTGCAGCGCAAAGCGCGCGTGCGTTCCGGGATCTTCCGCGTCGCCCTGGTGGGATACACCAACGCCGGCAAGTCGACGACACTCAACGCGCTGACGGACGCCGGCGTCCTGGTCGCCGACCAGCTCTTCGCCACCCTCGACGCGACGACGCGAACGATGGATCTGGCCGAGGGCCGCAAGGTCACCGTGACGGACACCGTCGGCTTCATACACAAGCTGCCGCACTCCCTGGTCGAAGCGTTCAAGTCCACGCTCGACGAGGTCCGCGAGGCCGACCTGTTGCTGCACGTGGTCGACGCAGCGCACCAACAGGCCCGCGACCAGATCTCCGCCGTCCAGGAGGTGCTCGGAGAGATCGGCGCCGCAGATCGCCCGACGTTGCTCGTGCTGAACAAGGCGGACGCACTGGAAGCGGGGGAGCGGGCCGCCTGGCTTTCCAAGTATCCGCACGCGGTCGTCTGCTCAGCCGTGACCGGTGAGGGCCTCGAGGAACTCCGCGAGCGGGTAGGTGCGGAGGCTGCTCGACAGGCCACCACGCTGACACTCCTGGTGCCGTACGACCGCGGTGACATCGTCGCCCTCGCTCACGAGCGCGCACACATCGTGAGCGAAGAGCACATCGATTCCGGCACGCGCTTGGTCGTTCGAGCACCGTCGTCCATCATCGGTCGACTCGATCCTTTCGCCGAGAAACGCCCGTCCGTCACGTAGGCGCCTACGAAGCACCACGACCCGGGGCATCACGAAGGGGGCGGTCTCCGCTGTTGGCGGACCGCCCCCTTCGCTGTGAAGGTACGATGCCGGGCTAGGGCATCGGTGGATCACTACATGCGACGGAAGACAGCCACGACCTTCCCGAGGATCGTCACATCCCGGGAGTAGATGGGCTCCATCGATGGATTCTCAGGCTGCAGGCGGATGCGGTCGGCCTCGCGGAAGAACCGCTTGACGGTCGCCTCGTCCTCGATCATCGCCACGACGATCTCACCATTGATCGCTGTCGACTGTTGGCGCACGACGACGAAGTCTCCGTCGAAGATCCCTGCGTCGATCATGGACTCGCCCTTCACGCGAAGGACGAAGGTGCTGTCGTCACGGACCACCTCCGTGGGCAAGGTGATCGTGCTCTCGATGTTCTCCGTGGCAAGGATCGGTGCACCGGCGGCTACGGAGCCGATCACGGGAAGCTCCACGACGTTCGAGGGCAGAACCCCCGGGGGCGCCGTGATCTCACGGTCCATGACCTCGAGCGCACGGGGCTTGCTCGGGTCCCTGCGGATCAGGCCCTTGGCCTCGAGCGCGTTGAGATGAGCGTGGACCGTGGACGAGGAAGAGAGGCCGACGGCCTCACCGATATCGCGGACCGTCGGGGGGAATCCCTGTCGACGGATCTCGCTCTTTATGAAGTCGAGCACCTGACGCTGGCGATCGGTCATCTCCGAATCGCGTGCCATTGCTTCTTCCTTCCATCGAACGTGCGTTCTGCGCAGAGTGTACCGCCGAACACTGACACATGCAAACAGGTGTTCGATTGGGCATTGCATACGAACGCGTGTTCGCTATAGTGAGAACGAACATATGTTCGTACCGCGCGCACGGCGGATGTCAGACCCGCGGGTCACCATGCACATGAGAGATCAGCGGAC
>JAUSAU010000027.1 GCA_030652345.1 Coriobacteriia bacterium | reverse complement strand
GGGGGGGGGGGCCGCCGGGCCCCGCCCCCCTCCATCAACAGCCGATCGTACAGCTGTCAGACTAGAACGTGACGCCCACACCGGCAGTACCGTTGCCGACTGCGGAGGCGTTGGTGTGGCAGCGGAGGCAGACGCCGTCCGCAGCACCCACAGCGACGCTGTTCGAGCCAGCCGGCTTGGTGAGCGAGGTGTTGTCGATGCCGATATTGGCATCGCCCGTACCCGCACCCGAAACCAGGAACGCAGCGTTGCCCGGAGTGTGGTGAGGGAAGCTCCACGCTACGACGCCGCCGCCACCGCCGTAGGAGGTGGAGCGACGAGTCGAACCGGCCGCGTGACAGCTGCGGCATGTCTGCGATCCGGCCCATGCGACCTTGCCGGCGTAGTTCGCACCGGAGGCGGCGAATGCCGCGTCGTCAGCCTTGAGCGGGTGATTCTTGTAGCTCATGGGACCGAAACCGACAGTACCGCTGTAGTCATTGAAGTAACCGGAAGCGGTGATCGTCGACTCGGACGCATCGGAGAACGTCTTGTGGCAGCGCGTGCAGAATGCGGTGACCTGCAGGTCGCCGTTGCCAGCGGTCGTGGCAGTGAACACCGTCTCGACACCAGGCAGCGTACCGTTGAGCGTAGCGGCAGCCTCGCTCTGGACCTGGTTGCTCGCGTTGCCCACGACGTTACCACCGGCCTTCAGGATCTTGCCGGCGATGTAGCCCTTGAACGTATCGGCACCATGGACAGCGTGACAGCTGGCGCAAGCGGCGGACGTGCTGCCGTTGTGGCCGTAGTCATCGCCGGTGCTGTAGTTCGAAGCGACGCCGCCGTAGATCTGGAGGCCTGACGCATTGGTCGTGATGTGACAGTAGGTGCAGGCGTCGGCGACCGAGGACTTGAGGAGCAACTGGGTCTCGGCGTTACCGATGGGACCCTCGCCCACCGGAGCGAACACGCCGGCTGCAGCGTTGGAGACTGCGGCGGCGTGCACGGAGTGGCACACGGCGCACTTCTCGGTGGCGAGCTGGTAGTTCTGGTGAGGGCCGCCAGTAAGCGCATTGTTACCACCAGCGTTCCAGGGGATGTATGCCGGGCTGATGGCGTATGCGACAGTGGTAGCGGCCATGAAAGCAACCACCAGAACCGCCAAGATGGCGATCTTCTTCATGGTGACTCCATTCGTGTTTGATGTTCTGTTTGTCATCTCTGTTGTACACCTCCTTTCCGAGACAAAGTCTCTTGCTACACGACCCCGCAACAGGACCGTGGTCAGCAACTCGAATCGCAAAGAACGCGAACCTCCATCAATAGTACACAGCGATCACACTGTGTACGAGAGTTAATTTGGCGAATCCTCACGCTTCGGTGAACGGCGTCACACCCACTTCGCCGCTTCCTGGCGTACTTCGCGGCGCTCGCCGTCGCGCGACCGCAATCCCGAGAGCCACGAGCAACAGGACGAGCGGGATCCCGCAGATCCATACCGGCCCAACCGTCGCCCGTGCGAGAGCAGAGAGAGGGCTCCCGCCGCTTCCGCTCAAGCGCAGTATCTGCACGCGGTTATTCGCAGTATCGGCGACTACGAACCAGTCCCGTACCGGGTCGTAGTCGATGCTGGTCGGGTATGCGAGCTTGCCATCGGTCTGACCATACTCGCCGTATCGCTTGGTGACCCGCCCCGTGGCCGGATCGAGCGCGATCAGTGCGAACTCGAACGGATCCGCGACGACCAAGCGCCCCGCGCCGTCGAACGTCATGCCCGCAGGCAACTGGAACGGCTTGGGCGTCTTGTTACCAGCGGCCGCGCTGGAGCTCCACTTCTTGAAATCAGCCGGAGTCGGGTAGACCCACTTGAACTTGCCCGCTGCGGAATAGCACTTGACACGGCGATTCTGCGTATCCGAGAAGTAGATCGATCCGTCGGGCCCGATCGCCACCCCCCGAACGACGTCGACCTGATCAGTACCCTTGCCCCGGGTACCCCATCGTGCGATCAGCTTCCCCCGCGTATCGAAGATAGCCACGTTGTCACGGCTGCCGACGACCGCCCGGTCTCCCTGGACAGCGACCTCCATCGGCAGGGAAGTGTCCCAACTCCGCAGTTCGACGTTGCCCGGCGTGAACACGCGGATCTTGTTGCTCTTGAAGTCCGCGACATAGATCTCGTTCGCCGCGCTGACGTCGAATGCCTGCGGCATCATGTACCAGGGCCCCTTGTGCACGATCGTCCTGTACGTGCCGTCGGGATTGAACGCGACGAGCTGAAAGCGCTGAGGATCACTGACCCAGATCGTCCCATCCGGTCCGACGCCGACATCCGTTGGCCCGTAGAGTTGCTGATTCTCGCTCTTGCCCCAGCCGTAGATCGAACGCACCCACTCAAGACCGTCGCTCAACTCCGCCTTGTCTGGAGCACCGATCGGCTGCGCGAGCCGCACGACGAACACCACGAGGACGATCAGCAGCAACGCGAACAGGGCCATGATGATCGCGAGCGCCGTGCGGACGCGGTTCCCCGATCGCTTTCTCACAGCTGGTTTCACACTGGCCATGGGCGTCTCGTCGCTCACTTGCCGCTCCCCTTGTCGATGCGCTTCAGGACGGTCAGAGCAGGCTCGAAACCTGGAATCATGGCAAGGGCTTTGTCGGCATCAGCCCGAGCCTTGTCGTATTCACGCAACTCGATATAGACACTCGCGCGCGTCACCAGATAGTCGGCACTCCCCGGCTTCTCATAGATTGCGATCGAGTAGGCCTTCTCCGCATCCGTCCACGACTTCTTTGCGGCCAGCAGACTGCCCTTCATTTCGGCTGCCTCCGCCATCACGTCCGCTTGGATCGTTCTCGGGTCGACGGTGACGGCTTTCTCAGCGAACTTGGCCATCTGGCGCTCGCGGAACGCGCTCGTGACCTTGAGCGCCTTGTCCGCCAGCCTCAGGGCCTCATCAGCCTGCCCTCGCACGAGCGCGAGTCGGGCGCGCTCGAGCGCCAACTCGGGGGCGTCCTTCCCAAGGGCTTTGTCACCGCGGTCCAAGACGCTTGCGGCCGAGTTGTACTGTTTCGCCACGATCAGCGCGCGAGCCAGATCCGCCCAAGCGGCCGCAACCTTGGGCTTCTGGACGACGACCTCCTCTAGCAGCTTGATCTGGCGCTCGTGATAGCTCCGCGGCGTCGTCGGATTCATGAGCCCGTTGAAGACGACCCACAGCACCAGAGTGAGGATCAGAACGACGATCCCGAAGATCCCGTAGACCAATGCAGTCGCGACCTTGTCGCCGGACCTCATCCATCCTGTGGACGTCATGCCCTCCGAACCCATGTGGCACACCTCTCTGGGCGGATCCAAACAGATTGACATCGAATGCGCGCTCGCCGGCACGGCGTTCACGAAACTATCAGGCACTACGCAGCAGGACAACAAGAAGTGCGCCAGATAGGCGGGATAGTTGAGACTACTCACATTCCCGACTATCAGCATCCGTCACCGGGTGCGAATCATACCAGAGGGGCAGGTCTCCAACCGGGCCTCAACGCCTCTCGGTCCTGATGCGCACGGTGCCGAAGTCGCGAAGCCCGCGTGACGCAGGTCCGGTCTCAACGAGATGGCACGTCGCGCAGGTGGACGGCGCCGCATCGTTGTCGTGACAGCCCATACAGCGCTCCATTGGGACGCCCGCGCGTCGCACGTAGTGCCCGACAGCGACGTGACAGTCATCGCAGGCCATGCCGGCTTTGAGAGGTTCCGCATGCCGCATGGAGATGCCGAGGCGTACGTCGACGACCGGCTCGGACACATCGTCCCGGTGGCACGCGAGACAGCGGCGCGAAGGGATGAGCAACGGTCGGTTCGGCCGGGTCTCGACGACCCCGAGTGACTCGGCAACGTGCAGGACCCGCACCGAGATCGTCCCCGCAACACCCGCGGGAGCGGGATCCTCATGACACGCGATACATCGGACCGCCGCATGGAACGTGCCGCGGCGGCCGGTGGAGACGGGATCGGTACTGTGGCAGAGGGCCGTGCAGGAGCGATTGTCACTGGTCACGAGATACGTGCCCACGGTCGCGGTGACGACGAGAGCGAGCGGGAGCCAGACGCTCAGGAGCCTGCGCAGAAGCGACGGAGCGTATGCCTCCTCCGCATCGAGCGCCGCAAGGTCGGCTTCGAGATCGGCTTCGGCCTGATGCTCGTCGACTCCGCCCACATCCTGCCGGGCGGTCTCCCTGGCGACGCGCCTGGCCCGCACGATCTCCAGCAATCTCGCGCGGCGACGGTTCCGACGCTCGGTCCTGACGACCCAGACGAGCAGGAACGCCACGAGCGCGATGATCAGCAGGATCGCCACGAGTCCGGCGAGCAGCAGCGCAGGGCCCTGATTGACCCCCGGCGCAGCCGCGACGTCCAGGAGTGCGGACCACAGCGCATCCAGTCGCGCCATCACGGCGCACCTGCTGACGGCACCGCATTCTTCTCGTGACAGGCCACGCAGTCGGCGATTGCGTGACAGCGGCGGCATGCGGGGTCGTCGGTCCGGGTGACGGTGGCCGCATGCCGCTCGACGTATCCGACCGGATGCGGCATCGCCACTCCGTGACACCCGTCGCAGTACGCGCTCTCGTGGCACGTCAGGCATTTCGAGCCGGTGGCCTTGGCGTCCCCCCCGTGTGCGAGTGCGAAGCCCCGGGCGTGCGGGATCTGCGTGGCGTGGCATCGAGCGCAATCACCGGGTGCGTGGCACGTCCCGCAGAACAGGACGTCTCCGGCCCCGTGAGCTACCGGCCACGACGGCGTATGGGTGGACGCCCATCTCCGCACCCGCAGGCGCTGTCTGGATGTCCTGGGGGCGTGACATGCATCGCACGCAACCGGTCCCGTCGCGCGGCGGTGACATGCGACGCACTCGTCCATGTCCGAGGAACGGATGCTGCGCGTCGCCGTCCCGTGCGCCACATCGCTGTGGCACGCATCGCATGACTGCCCATCAGCGCATGCGCGATGCAGGATCCGGATGCGTCCCGATGTGGGCCTTCCGCCCAGCAGCGCACGATGGCACGCGACACACTCACCGCGCTGTACCCGCGTCCCGGCGCCCGTCAGCTCCGCACGCCCGAGCAGCGCCGCGGGGTACATGCGGAACCACTCACCCGACTTCTGCGCAGCGAAGCCCCAAGCCCCTCGCTCCTGATGACATGCGTAGCAATGGACGGCGCTGTGGGCTCGGGAGGCCTTGAGCGCCTCGGCGTATCGCTCCATCGCATGGCATGACCCGCATGCGGAGGGTAGCGAGGTCCCGGAAAGGAGCAGCGCACCCAGGAGTCCGAGGCCGGCCAGCCACACCAGGACCAGGCGCACGCCGGCGCGGCTAGAAGTCGAGGCCGACACCCTTGCCGTCGCCGCTTCGGTGACAGCGCAGACAGACGCCATCAGCGCTCTCGGTATCCGACGCGACGCCCGATGCGGGAGTGAGAGCGTCCGGAGCAGCGATCAGGAAGAACGCGTTGCCGGGTGTGTAGTGCGGGAAGGAGTTCGTGATGACCGTGGGCGGCAGCCACGTGCTGGTCGCGGCGCCGTCCACTCCGGCAGCGTGACAACTGCGACACCACTTGGCGTCCGTGTAGGCGACGGCCGTGTTCGTGCCGACCGTCGAGCCCGAGGCGACGAAGGACGAGGGCTGACCTGTCCCGTCGAGCTCACCCCCGACCGCCTTGAGCGGGTGGTTCTTGAAGAACTTGAGTCCGGTGACGATGCCGAAACTCCCGGCCGTGAAGAACGTCGTCGACGAGATGACCTGCTCGGAACCATCCGAGAAAGTCGGGTGGCACTTGGTGCAGTAGGCCGTGATCTGGAGATCGCGGTCGGCATTCTGGTCGATGACAACCGGATCTCCGCCGCCCAGTGTGGCGAGCGCCGCATTCTGGTAGAGGCGACCGTCGGGCGCCACGCCCGTTGCACCGGACTTGAGGATCTTTGAGGAGACCGCGCCGTCCATCGTGGCCGCACCGTGGACCGAGTGACATGCGACGCACGCGGCATGGCCCGGGTCACCGTTGTGGGCGAAGGGGGTCTGGCCGTTGTAGTTGGTCACGACTCCGTCGTAGATGACCTTGCCGCCGATAGCGGACTGGATATGGCAATAGGAGCACGAGTTCGCCGCGTTGCCGCGCAACAGGAGCTCCGACTTCTCGCCTGCAACCGCCTCGCCCGCAGTCATGGTTCCGTCCCAAGCGCCGTTCTCCGTCTGGTACCAGCCCGCCGCGTGCACCGAGTGACAGACCGCGCACTTGCGCGTCGTCAACTGATAGTCCTTGTGGGGCGTGAGGAGTGAGCCGAGGTTGTCTGCGGCGTTCCACTGGATGTATCCGGGAGACAGCGCGTAGGCGACGGATGCCGCACACAGCACCATCAGCGCTGCAAGTGCGAGAACGCCGGATACCTGCCGCTTCATACGGACAACCTCTCCCTCACCATAGCGCACAACGAAAACCGCCTGCCGGCAGCAACGGTCGCACTCACAGGATAGCTGTCCCATCACAGAGAATCCATCGGATTCTCATGATTCATCATCCGATCCGTCCACAGGTCGATCCCGACGCCTGCGTCCCCACGTCGCGAGCGCCAGCGCCCCCGCCAACGCCGCGAGCGGCACCAGACACAGCCAGACCGGGCCGGTCAGCGCACGCCTCACCGGCTGGAGACCCGGGCCCGCGCTGCCGGGGATCGTCACGATCTGGAGCCGGTCGTTCGTGGTATCGGCGACCACGAAGTAGTCCCGCGCGGGGTCGTAGGCGACACCGGTCGGGTAGGTGAACTCCGCGTCGGCCCCTCCCTGCTTGCCGTACTTCGCGATGAATCGCGGCACAGGGCCCTTCGGATCGACGACCGTGAGTGTGAACTCGAACGGATCCACCACGACGATCCGACCCCGCCCATCGATCGTCATGCCCGACGGGATCTGGAAGACAGCCTTGCCCTCCGCTTCCACCGCGAGCGTTTCGGATGTCGCCTTGGAATCGCCTCGAGGGCTGGCGTAGACCCACCGGACCGTGCCATCCGGCCGGTACGCCTTGATCCTTGCGTTCTGGCTGTCGGAGACGTAGACCGTACCGTCGTCAGCGATCGCGATCCCGTGTGCGATATCGATCTGATCGCGCCCTCGGCCACGGCTCCCCCACACATCCAGCTGACGGCCGGCCGTGTCGAAGAGCGCCACACCGTAGATGCTACCTACTGCGACCTTCCCGCCGCGAACCGCGATCTCCACCGGCGCCGGAACATCCCACTCACGGACGAACAGGTTCTCCGCGGTGAACACCATCACCTTGCTCGAACCGAAATCGGCGATGTAGATGTCGCCCTGCTCATCGACGGCGATGCCTTCCGGCCGCCAGATGCGCTTGGCGACGTTTCGCGCGGGAGGTCCGGTATGGATGAGCGCGTGGAACGTCCCATCCGGATTGAATCCCAGAACGCGGGCGCGGGCGGGGTCGGTGCCCCATATCGTGCCGTCCGGAGCGATCGCGACGTCAGTCGGCCGGAAGAACTGCTGGTCTTCGCGCGGCCCATAGCCGTAGATCGACCGGATCCAGGTGATGCCGTCGACCGGCCGGTCCGCGACGGGGCCGCCTGTCGGACTCAGCACCTGGAACACGAAGTAGCTCAGCGAGATGAACAGGAGCACCAGGACGACGAGCGCCGCGGCGAGGACCCGGATCGTGTTGCGTGGCGCAACGGAGAACTCCTCCTCGGCCAACAGGCGTTCGTAGAGTTCGTCCTCGGCGAGCAGGCGCTGCTGCGCGTCGACCTCCGTCGGGACTCGATCAGTCACCGGCCTGCCCCTTCCCGATGCGGGCAAGCCCGGCTCTTGCTGCAGCATTGTCCGGCATGAATCTGAGTGCGGCACGGTAGTCCTCGGCGGCGAGGTCCACGGCGTTCTTTCGCGCGTACAAGTCGCCCCGGGCGATCAGGACGTCAGCCATCGAGGGGTCGTCCTTCAAGGCCCGTGTGAGAGCGACGATCGCTTCGTCGAGCCGTCCGAGATCCGCGTGGATGCGAGCGGTCAACAGCAGGGCCTTGACCATCGCCTCGGTGTCGAGCTTCACGATCTCACCGCTCGTGCCCTTGCGCATGTTCGCCTCGCGCTTCTCGGCGCGGCGTGCTTCGATACGCGCCACGGTACCCTCGAGCAGCGAGAGCGCCCTCTGCCGGTCATCGCGCAGATAGTGGTAGCGAGCCTCCTGGACGTCGACCTGAGGCGCATCTCCGATCGCGGTGCGCGCCTGTGCGATCACGGTCAACGCACGACCGTACTGGTGGGTGTCGACCAGCGCTTGTATATAGTCCGCCCACACGTACTGATCCGTGGGTTTCGTCGTGATGAGCGCGGACAACACCGAAAGCTGGCGTTCCTGACTGGTGCGTGGCGGCTGCGGATCGAACAGTCCGGCCCAGACCGCGTAGCCGGCGAGCGTGAGGAGCGACACACCCGCGACCGCGATCGCGATCCACAGCCACGCGGCGGGTTCCAACGCACGCACCTCATCACGCAAGCGACGTGGGGCACCAGGAGGCGAGACAGCCGGACCATCGTGCATGCGCGCCCTTCCCGTGTGTCCGATACGCGTGGGTACCCGGCAACGTTACGGCACGCCCAACGTCGCCGCAATCCCCGCCCGAAGCGCCCCGACCTTGACGCAGGCGCCCGCACGGGCGACGCTGGGGCGCGGCGGAAGGGGACGTGTGGGAGTCCGGATCGGTACCATCATACGCACCTGGGGCGCCCCCGCGGGGGTCGGCATCGTACTCGCATTGACGGCGCTCTCACCCGCGGGCCTGCAACCACTCGCATCGGGACTCGCGGCCCTCATGGTAGCCGCGATGCTCGCCGGGTACGCGGCGTGGCCGCGCGTCGGAGGCGCACACCTCACCCGCTCGCCGCTGGCCGTCGCCGCGGCAGTCATCATGGTGCCCGCGCTCACACTCGCCGCGTCGGCGGCGCTCGCTGCGCGGCCGGGCGTGTCGTTCATCGGTATCGCAGGGCAACACTCCGGCTGGGCGCTGTGGGCGGCGCTCTCGCTGTGGGTCGCGGGGTGTCTCGTCGTACCGGACCTGCGTTCGGTCGACATCAGCGCCCGTCTGGGTGCTGTCGGCGGCGCGGTCCTTGTGCTCTTCACCCTGCTCGAGCGATTCGGCGTGTTCTCTGTCGGTGATCCGCGCTACGCGTCCGCTCCGTCAGGACTGCTCGACAACCCGACCGGGCTTGCGCAGTTCCTGATCGTCGCCGTGGCGTGCGCGGTCGCCTGGGCGCTGCGCGCGCGTGCGACAGCCTCGCGCGTGGGTGCGTGGGCATGCGCATGCGCGGGCGTGAGCGGACTCCTGCTCGCAGGCGTGACCGCGGGCTGGTCGGCGCGATTGCGGGTGTCGGGATCGCGATCGTGCTCGCGCGGTGGCGACCCACTTCCGAGAAAGCGGTGCGCGCTGCCGCGTCGCTGGTCGCGTGCGTTCTGCCGGCTGCGCTGGCCGTGGCGGCGTGGTTCGCCGCCGGGGCGCTCACGAGCGCCGCAGCTGTCGCCTCGGCGATCACGAGCGGTCGCGCACTCATCTGGCGAGCCGTGCTCGCGCGAGTGCTCGAACGTCCGGTCCTCGGCCTCGGTCCCGATCAGATCACCGCGGTGCAGAGCTGGCAGGGAACTCCTGCGGGAGAGCTCATCATGACGAGCACCGCGGACGGGCACGGCGTCATGGTCGCGCTGGCGGCGGCAGGCGGCGGACTCGGGCTGGTCGCCGCGATGGCAGTGATCGGCACGATCGCCTACGTCCTGCTCGACGCGCATCGCCGGAGAGGTCTGCCGCTCGCCGGTGCGGTGCTTGTGGGTGGCGCCTCCGGACTGTTCGTCGCGTCGCTGGCCGCCTGGGCATACGCGCCCGCCGTCCTGCTCGCCGTGGCCGTCACGGCTCCGCTGGCGAGTGCGGCCATCGACGAGGATCGCAGCGCACCCCGGATGGCGGGAGCGGTCGCGACAGCGTTCGCCGCGGTGCTGACCGCCGGTGCGATCGCGGTCGCCTGCGTGTGGCTCGCGGTGCCGTTCCCGCTCGAGATCGCGGGCGCGACAGCGCAGGCGACGGGAGCAACGGACGCGACCGCATCGGCGGCGGCATACGATCGCTGGCCCGATCCGCTCTTTGCGGCACGGGCCATCCGCGACGCGACCGCGATCGCGGCATCGGCGCCCGGGGCCGCCGCATCGGATCGACTTCTCGCGCTCGCTGAGCGCGTTGCGCCCGATGCGCGTTGGGGCGTGGACGCAGCGCTCGGCCGCATCGTCGCGATCCAGTACGCAGGGGCCTCGGCGGGGCGCGACACGTCCACGACGTTCGCATCGGCCGTCTCAGACGCGAAACGCGCCGATCGCGCCTCGGGGCTGTGGGACTACGCAGCCACACTCGAGGCGCTCAGGCTGGGTGACACGCGACTGGCAAGGCGCTGCGCACGCGAGGCGTTGCGCTTCCCGCAGACGGAGCCGAACCGGCTGTGGCTCGAGGGCCTCGCCGGTGGCGCGGCTGACCCGGCGCGTCCCTAGGCGCTACTTGTCTGGTGCGGGAGTCGCGGTGGCCGGACCGGTCGCCAGCGCGGCGAGTTGATCGGTCGCATAGCTGTTCCCGGCGTCGAGCCTGAGTGCCGCCCGGTAGTGGGCGGTGGCGCCGGGGATGTCGCCCGCCACCCGCAAGGCATCCGCCAGCGCGATCTCGCCTTCGGCCCATCGCGGATCAAGGTACTGTGCATGCTTCGCGACCTCTACGGCGCGAACGGTCTGCCCTGAGCGAAGCAGCGCGACCGCATACATCACGTTGCTGATGGGGTCGTTGGGCGACGCCTCAACGGCATCGGCGGCAGCGGTCAGCGCCGACGAGGTGTAGCCCGGCACGCCTCCGGCAGACATCTCCCCGAGGATCCGGGCGAGGTCACGCAGCGCGTCCCCGTCCCACGGCGAGAGCGCAGACGCGCGACGGAACGACGCCTCCGCCTGTTTCGCGACATCGAGACCGGAGGCGGAGCCCGACGCGCCCAGTTGACGCGCCTGTTCCGCGAGGAGCGCGCCGTACTCGATCTCGTAGCGCATGACGAGCGGATTGGTGCGAGCAGCGGATGCGAGCGCGTCGGCCTGCCCCTCACCGCTCACCGCCAGCATACCCGCCCGATGGCGCGAGTCGGCCAGCAGCCAGCTCCCGGCCCACACAGCGACGACCAGCACGATGACCGGGGACGCGAGTGCGAGCGCACGCGCGACGCCCGGGGCGGCTGTATCGGACGGACGCGCAGCGGTTCCGAGCAGGCAACCGGCGAGCAGCCACAGCAGGAAGGTCGTCCCCGGCGCGGGAAGCAGCACGACCAGCGCGGCGAGATAGCCGGCGCACGCGGCCGCCAGTGCCGCGGCCGGCAGGCGCATCGCGCCACCGCCCCGACGCGAGGTGGCCGGGAGCGCGATGCCGATCGAACCCAGGATCAGCGCGAGTACGAGCAGCGCACCCGGCAGGCCGAGCGTGACAGCCAACTGCAGCGGCCAGTCATGTGCGTTGTCGGCCGTCGCGCCGCCGCCCCATCGTCGCGTGAACCCCTCGGTCCGGTATCGGGCGAACGCCAGGCGGAATGTGTCCGGCCCCGTTCCGGTCAGCGGCCGCGCGAGGACCGCACGAACGCCACCGGCCCAGATGTCGGTGCGCTGGTCGCCGCCGGCGATCGCGGTGACCACGGAGGTCGCTCGCTTCGCGGCGTCGGTGACCGGGGATGCGCTGCCCACCGTCGAGTACGCCACGCATCCGACGATCACCGAGCACGCGAGCATCGCCGCGATCGCCGAGCGTGACGGCTTCACACCGAGTCGCCACACGGCGAGAGCCAGCACGGCCAGCCCGAGCCCACCGCCGATCCAACCACCACGGACGAATGTGACCACCAGCGCGGAGGCCGTCAGCGCGGTGGCCGCCCACCACGCCCATCGCAGACGAACATCAGGCTCGGACAGCGCGAGGGCCGGCGCGATGGCCAGCGGCACGGTCAGGTACGCCGCGAGCAGGTCGGGGTTCCCGAAGGTGGCAAAGACCCTGCCCTCGCCGAACGCGAAACCGCCCCACGCGACCGGATCTGATCCTGCGTGCTGTACCAGCGCGTAGAGTGCGACCGCGCTACCGGAGGTCGCCAAAGCCCGCGCAAGCGCACGTATGCGCTGGGGTGAATCGATCACCTGTACGCCAAGGAACCAGACACCGAGACAGCATGCGGCGGTGACGAGTCCATCCCAGCGCCCGTACGTGCCCATCACCGACGCCGCGGGAGAGACGCTCAGCGCCGTGACCAGCAGGTACCAGGCGCCGACCACGACCCCGAGCCGCATCCAGGGATGCGTGCGCACAGCGACGGCGCCCGAGGCCCACGCACTGAGCCAGGCCGCGAGACCGGCACAGGTCAGGACTGCAAGCACAGCCAGCTTCAGGAGTTCGAACCGGTCGAAGAGCCACGGCTGCCCGAACGGTACTCCGGCCGAGACGAGCGGAACGAACGCAGCCGCAGCGTATACACACGCCCGTGCGATCCGCTGCCCTCCGCCGCCCTGCACTCCCCCGGTCACGACCCGCGCCTAGTCGAGGTCCTCAGGCAGGGCGATGTGACCGGCCACGGCGGTCGCGGCGGCCACGGCCGGCGATGCGAGATAGACCTCGGATGTCGGGTCGCCCATGCGACCGACGAAGTTGCGGTTGGTGGTCGCCAACGCGCGCTCACCGGCGGCCAGGATGCCCATATGGCCACCGAGACACGGGCCGCATGTCGGTGTCGACACCGCTGCATTGGCATCGAGGAAGATATCGAAGAGGCCTTCGTGCATCGCCTGACGGTAGATCGCCTGTGTCGCGGGGATGATGATGAGCCGGATGCGCGGATCTGCCTTGCGGCCCTTCAGCACGGCAGCGGCGATCCGAAGATCCTCGATGCGGCCATTGGTGCACGATCCGATGACGACCTGGTCGATCTCGATATCACGCGCCTCGCGTACCGGGCGCGTGTTGCTCGGAAGGTGCGGGTAGGCGACCGTCGGCTCGATTGATGCAGCGTCGATCTCGTAGACATGCTCGTACTCGGCATCCGCGTCCGATCCGTACACGGTCCAGGGACGCTCGGCGCGGCCCTCGACGTAGGCGCGCGTGGTCTCGTCGAACGCGATGATGCCCGACTTGCCGCCCGCCTCGATCGCCATGTTGCAGATCGTGAAGCGGTCGTCCATCCCGAGCCGCTCGATCGTGTCGCCCGTGAACTCCATCGCCTGGTAGAGCGCGCCGTCGACGCCGATCATCCCGATGATGTGCAGGATGATGTCCTTTCCGCTGACCCAGGGCCGCAGTTCACCGGTGATGACGAACTTGAGCGACGACGGCACCTTGAACCACGCCTCGCCGGTCGCCATACCGGCCGCCGCATCTGTCGAACCGACCCCTGTGGCGAACGCCCCGAGTGCACCATACGTGCAGGTGTGGGAGTCCGCACCGATGATGACGTCACCGGGACCCACGACGCCCTGCTCGGGCAGCAACGCGTGCTCGACGCCCATGCAACCGATCTCGTAGTAGTGGGTGATGCCCTGCCCGTGCGCGAAATCCCGTACCAACTTGGCCTGTTCGGCCGACTTGATGTCCTTGTTCGGTGTGTAGTGGTCGGGCACGAGCGCGACCTTGGTGGGGTCCCAGACTGTGCCCGCACCCGTCTTGGCGAACTCACGGATCGAGATCGGTGCGGTCACGTCGTTGGCCAGCACGAGATCCAGACGACTATTGATGAGCTGGCCGGGTGTGACATCGTCCAGTCCGGCGTGGGCCGCCAGGATCTTCTCGGTGATCGTCATGGGGCGGGGCATGTATCCGTCCGTTCGTCGGGACGCCGCGATGCGACGTCAGATCTCCTCGTCCACGCTTCTGACCGTCGCGACGAGCAGACGGTTGAGCGCGTTGGTGTACGCCTTCGCGGAAGCCACGATGATATCCGAGTGGGCGCCGCGGCCCGTGAAGACGCGGCCGTCGGGAGCGGTCACCCGGATGGTGACCTCACCGAGCGCGTCGATGCCGCGCGTGACGGCCTTCACGGAGAACTCGGTGAGGTCGTTGGGGACGTCCACGATACGATTGATCGCCTTGTAGACGGCGTCGACCGGACCGGTGCCGTGGCTCGAGTCGATCAGATGGTCGCCTTCGCGGTTGATGAGCTCGACGGTCGCCGTCGGGATACCGGGCTCGCCGCTCGTGAAGTGCACCTGCGCGAGGTGGTAGACCTCGTCGATGGTGCGCTCGGACTCGCCGACCAGCACCTCGAGGTCCTCGTCGTAGACTTCCTTCTTCTTGTCGGCCAGCTCGAGGAACGCGGTGTGCACGCGCTCGAACTCGTCGGCGGGCAGGTCGATGCCGAGCTCCTGCAGGCGGTGCTTGAGGGCGTGCCGACCGCTGCGGGCGGTCAGCACGATCGCGCTGCCGCCGACACCGACGTCGGCCGGATCGATGATCTCGTAGGTGGACCGCTCCTTGAGCACGCCGTCCTGGTGGATACCGCTGCTGTGCGCGAACGCGTTGGCGCCCACGATCGCCTTGTTCGGCTGGACCATGATGCCGGTGATGGTGCTGACCATCCGGGAGGAGCGCGTGATCTCCTTCGCGTTGATGGTCGTGTCGACACCGAAGTAGGCCGCGCGGGAACGCAGCGCCATGACGACCTCTTCGAGCGAGGTGTTGCCGGCACGCTCGCCGATGCCGTTGATGGTGCACTCGACCTGGCGCGCGCCCGCCTTCACGCCCGCGAGCGCGTTGGCGGTCGCCATCCCGAGGTCGTTGTGGCAGTGCACCGAGACGATCGCGTCCTCGATCCGGTCGACGTGCTCGAAGAGCCCGCGGATGAGCGCGCCGAACTCCTCGGGATAGGTGTAGCCGGTGGTGTCCGGGATGTTGACGACGGTGGCGCCGGCCTTGATGGCCGCCTCGACCATGCGATACAGGAACGCCGGCTCGGCCCGCCCCGCGTCCTCAGCGTAGAACTCGACGTCGCCCACGAGCGAGCGCGCCAACTTGACGGCGGCGACCGCCCGCTCCACGGCCTCATCCTTCGAGATGCGCAGCTTGTCGCGCAGGTGGGACTCGGAGACGCCGATACCGGTGTGGATGCGCGGACGCTTGGCGCTCTTCAGCGCCTCGGCCGCCGTCTCGATGTCCTTCGGCACGGCGCGGGACAGGCCGCACACGATCGCGGCATCCCCCACCTCGAGCCCGATGCGCTGGACCGACTCGAAGTCGCCCGGACTCGAGACCGGGAAGCCGGCCTCGATGACGTCGACCCCGAGGCGGACGAGCTGGCGCGCGATCTCCAGCTTCTCGGCGGTGTTCATGCTCGCACCCGGGGACTGCTCCCCGTCGCGCAGCGTCGTGTCGAATATGCGTACCCGGTCGGTGCTCATCGCACCTCACACTCCTCGTGGACGCGTATCACGCGCCAGTCCGCACGGATCCTCAAGATCAGAGCTCCACGCTCCACGCGTCCGTCATGCCCGCGGCGGTCTTGATCGAGGCGAGCAGTTCCGGCGAGAGCGCGGAGTCGACGGTGATGCCCATGAGCGCCGCACCGCCGGCCGCGTCCCGGCCGACCTGCATCGAGCCGATGTTGATGCCGGCGTCGCCCAGGATCGTGCCGACCTTGCCGATCATGCCCGGACGGTCCGGGTAGCGGAAGAACGCCATGAACGCGTCCGGCGCCATGTCGAGGTCGTAGCCGAAGAGTGAGACGAGGCGCGGCTCGTTCTTCTTGCCGATCAGTGCGCAGGCGACGTCGACCGGCTCGCCGCCCGTCTTGGCCTTGACCACGATCATCGAGACGTAGTCGTGCGTCTCGGTGCGCTTGGTCTCCGTGACGTGGATGCCGCGCTGCTCCGCGAAGTAGTTGGCGTTGACGTAGTTGACCGGCTCGTCGGTGGCGCGGGCGAGCATGCCCTTGAGCACGGCGGTACGCAGGATGCGGGTGTCGGTGTCGGCGAGTCCGCCGATCATGACGACCTCGACGTCCTCGACGCCCTTGTGCGCGAGCTGGGCGACCATCGCGCCGGCCTTCTCGGCCAGCGGGAGGTACGCGCCGACCTTGTCCATGACGTCGGGCGGCACCGGCGCGATGTTCACGGCGGTGGTGACCATCTCGCCGCGCAGGCCGGCGGCCACGAGATCGGCGATCTGCTCGCCCGCGCGGTCCTGGGCCTCTTCCGTGGAAGCGCCGAGGTGCGGGGTGGCGATGACGTTCTCGAACGCGAAGAGCGGCGACTCGGTCGTCGGCTCGACCTCGAAGACGTCGATCGCGGCCGAGGCGACCTTGCCCGAGCGCAGAGCATCGGCGAGCGCCTCGGTCTGGAAGATGCCGCCGCGCGCGGTGTTGACGAGGCGCACGCCGTCCTTCATCTTCGCGAACTGCTCGGCGCCGAACATGCCGATGGTCTCCTTCGTCTTGGGCAGGTGCACCGTGATGAAGTCGGCCTCGGGCAGCATGCCCTCGATCGAGTCGAAGAGCTCGACGCCGAGGGCGGCGGCGCGCTCCTCCGAGATGTAGGGGTCGTAGCCGATCAGGCGCATCTGGAAGCCGCGCGCGCGCTCGGCGATGAGCGTACCGATGCGGCCGAGGCCGATGATCGCGAGCGTCTTCTCGTAGAGCTCGGCGCCGGTGAACTTGCTGCGCTCCCACTTGCCCGACTTCAGCGACGCGTTGGCCTGCGGGATCATGCGCGTCTGCGCCATGAGCAGCGCCCACGTGTGCTCGGCGGCCGACACGATGTTGCTCGTCGGGGCGTTGCACACGATGATGCCGCGCTCGGTGGCGGCGACGACGTCGACGTTGTCGATGCCCACGCCGGCGCGGCCGATGATCTTGAGGTTGTCAGCGGCCTCGATCACGGGGCGGGTCGCCCGCGTGGCCGAGCGCACGATCATGCCGTCGTACTCCTTGATGATCTCGACGAGCTCGGCCTCGGACAGGCCGGTCTTGACGTCGACGTCATACGTCTCGCGCAGCTTGTCGATGCCGGAGTCGGCGATCTGATCGGCGACCAGTACCTTCATCTTCTTCGTCATGTCTGCCTACTCCCCCATGAAGACGGCTTCGGCGGCCTTGATGCCCGCGCCGCGCTCGAACTGGTAGCCCAACTCGGCCAGCGTCATCTCGAGCGCCGCGAGTGTGGTGATGATGTCGAACTCGCCGAAGTAGCCGAGGTGACCGACGCGGAAGATGCGTCCCGCGTAGTCGTCCTGGCCGCCGGCGATCGTCACGCCGTACTTGTTCTTCATGATGCTGACGATCTTCTTGCCGTCCACGCCCTCCGGCACCCACACCGGGGTGACGGCGGAACCGCGGCCAGCTGCCGGCGCGAAGAGCTTGAGGCCGAGGGCCTCACTGCCGCGGCGGGTCGCCTCGGCGAGGCGCGAGTGGCGGGCGATCGTGTTCTCGAGGCCCTCCTCGCGGATCATGCGGAGCGACTCGTTGAGGCCGAGGACGAGCGTGACGGCCGGGGTGAACGGCGTCGTGTCCTTCTCGATGTTCTTCTTGTACTTCATCCAGTCGAAGTAGAACTTCGGCAGGGTGGAGCGCTCGTAGGCCTTCCAGGCCTTCGCGGAGACGGTGCAGGCGGCCAGTCCCGGCGGGAGCATGAGCCCCTTCTGGGAGCCGGTCATGACCACATCGAGGCCCCACTCGTCGGTGCGGCACTCCACGGCGCCGATGCCGGTGATCGAGTCGACCACGAGCACGCACTCCGGGTATGCCTTCACGATCTCGCCGATCGCCTTGACGTCGTTGAGCACGCCGGTCGAGGTCTCGGACTGCGTGACGATGACGCCGCGCGCGCCCGGGTTCTCGGTCAGCGCCTTGGCGACGGCCGCCGGGTCGACGACCTCTTCCCAGCCCCACTGCAGGTCGATGACGTTGACGCCGTACGCCTCGCAGATGAGCTTCTGCCGGTCGCCGAACTTGCCGTTGCGGCACACGATGACCGTGTCGCCGGCACAGAAGCAGTTCGCGATGGCGGACTCCATGACACCCGTGCCCGAACAGGCGAACAGCAGCGCGTCGCCCTCGGTCTGGAACACGTACTTCAGGCCCTCGACCGCTTCCTTGAACGCCGCGGAGAAGTCAGGCGTCCGATGGTGGATGATCGGAGCCGCCATCTTCAGCATGACCTCGGCCGGGACCGGGGTCGGCCCCGGCGTCATCAGGTACTTCTTCTGCATCGTGCTTCACACCTCTCGTCATCGCTTACCGGCATAGCGTCCGTGCACGACCCTCGAACTAGTCCTTGCGGATCCAGGAGAACATCCCGCGGAGCTCTCCGCCGACCTCCTCGATGAAGGACTCGGCGTGGATGCGGCGCATCGCCTTGAAGTGCGGCTGCCCGGCCTTGTTCTCCAGGATCCAGTCACGCGCGAACTTGCCGGACTGGATGTTCCACAGCGCCTCGCCCATCGCGTCCTTGACGTCGTCCGTGATGATCTTGGGGCCGGTGTAGTAGTCGCCGAACTCGGCGGTGTTGCTGATCGAGTCGCGCATCTTGGCCATGCCGCCCTCGTACATGAGGTCGACGATGAGCTTGAGCTCGTGCATGCACTCGAAGTACGCGATCTCGGGCTGGTAGCCGGCCTCGACGAGCGTGTCGAACGCGGCCTCCACGAGATGCGTGACGCCACCGCAGAGCACGACCTGCTCGCCGAACAGGTCGGTCTCGGTCTCCTCCTGGAAGGTGGTCTCGATCACGCCGGCGCGCGCGCCGCCGATACCGGCGGCCCATGCCAGCGCGAGGTCCTTCGCCTTGCCGGTCGCGTCCTGGTAGACGGCGATCACGTTCGGCACGCCGGAGCCCTCGGTGTAGACGCGGCGCACCATGTGGCCGGGGCCCTTCGGGGCGATCATGATGACGTCGACGTCGGCGGGCGGGACGACCTGGTCGAAGTGGATGTTGAAGCCGTGGGCCCAGGCGAGCGCCTTGCCGGCGGTCATCGACTCGTGGATCTCGGCGTAGTAGATGTGCGCTGCTGTCTCGTCCGGCACGAGCATCATGATGACGTCGGCCTCCTGGGCCGCCTCGCGCGGCGTCATGACGCGCAGGCCGTCGGCCTTGACCTTGTCCCAGCTCTTCGAGCCGGCGCGCAGGCCGACGCGGACGTCGACGCCGGAGTCGTGCAGGTTCAGCGCGTGGGCGTGGCCCTGCGAGCCGTAGCCGATGACGGCGACCTTGCGCGCCTTGATCAGCTCGAGGTCACAGTCCTTCTCGTAGAAAACGTGAGCCATGATGGTTCTCCTTCGGGGTCGGGTTCTGGACGTCAGCCGGCCGTGCTGTCACGCAGGCCGCGGGACAGTGCGATCTTTCCGGTGCGGGCGAGTTCCTTGATGCCGTAGGCGCGCAGCAGGTCCTCCATCGCCAGGAGCTTGTCGGTGCTCCCGGTCGCTTCGATGGTGAGTGAGTTCTTGCCCACGTCCACGATCTTGGCGCGGAAGACGTTGGCGATCTCGATGATCTCGTGGCGACGGTCGGGCGGGGCGTTGACCTTGAACAGAACGAGTTCCCGGTCGACCATCTCCTTCGGGTCGAGGTCCTGGATCTTGATCACGTTGATGAGCTTGTGGAGCTGCTTGGCGACCTGCTCGATCGAGTAGTCCTCGCCGCCCACGACGATCGTGATGCGCGACAGCGTCGGGTCCTCGGTCACGCCGACCGCGAGCGAGTCGATGTTGAAGCCGCGACGGGCGAACAGCGACGCCACGCGCGTGAGCACGCCGGGCTTGTTCTCGACGAGCACTGAGAGTGTGTGCTGCATGGTTACTCCCACACCTCCTCGAGGATGTCGTCATCGAGCATCTCGGAGACGGGGCCGCCGGGGATGCCGCCGAGCATCTCGTCGATCGAGCCGCCGGGGGCGACCATCGGGAAGACGTTCTCCTCGCCGGCCGTGCGGCAGTCCACCATCGCGGGACCGTCGTGATCGAACGCCGCGGTCAGCGCCGCGTCGAGCTGGTCGGGGGTGGTGACCCGCGAGCCATGCCATCCGTACGCGTCGGCGAGCTTGACGAAGTCCGGGCAGTCCTGCGGCAGGATCGACTGGCTGTAGCGACGCCCGTAGAAGAGCTCCTGCCACTGACGGACCATGCCGAGGAAACCGTTGTTGAGGATGACGACCTTGACCGGGATGCCGTTGATCGCGCAGGTCGCCATCTCCTGGGAGTTCATCTGGATCGAGCCGTCACCGGCGATGTCGACCACGAGGTGGTCGGGACGCCCGAGCTGCGCGCCCATCGCGGCGGGCAGGCCGAAGCCCATCGTGCCGAGGCCGCCGGAGCTGACCCACGTGCGCGGGTCCGTGATGCGCGTGTACTGGCACGCGAACATCTGGTTCTGGCCGACCTCGGTCGCGATGACGGTGGGGCGATCCTTCGTCAGCGCGGCGATCCGCTCCACGACGTGCTGCGGCATCAGGTGCTCGTCGCTCTGGTGATAGTGCAGCGGGAAGCGGCTGCGCCAGTCGTCGACGACGCGCATCCAGCCTTCGGTGCGCGGCTCGGCGGCCGCCTTGCGAAGCTCGGCGGTCAGCGCCGCCAGCACGTGCTTCGCATCGCCGACGATCGGCACGTCGACCGGCTTGTTCTTGCCGATCTCGGCCGGGTCGATGTCGATGTGGATGACCTTCGCCTTGCTCGCGAAGCTCGAGAGCTTGCCGGTCACGCGGTCGTCGAACCGCACGCCGACTGCGATGAGCAGGTCGGTCTCGGTGATGGTGTAGTTGACGTACTTGGGGCCGTGCATGCCCGGCATGCCGAGGTTGAGGTGATGGTCCTCCGGGAAGCAGCCCTTGCCCATGAGCGTGGTCGCCACCGGGATCTGCATGAGCTCGGCGATCTCCTTGAGCTCCTTCCACGCGGCCGAAGCGAGCACGCCTCCACCCGCGTAGAGCAGCGGCCGGCGCGCTTTGCCGATCATCGTCGCGGCCTGCTTGATCTGCTTGGCATGACCCTTGTAGGTCGGCTTGTAGCCGGCCAGGTTCACGCTCTCGACGGGCTTGTAGGACAGCTCGCCCTTGCTCACGTCGACGGGAAGGTCGACGAGGACGGGGCCGGGACGGCCGGTGCTCGCGATGTGGAACGCCTCGGCGATGACCTCGGGCAGGTCCGCCGGGTCGGTCACCAGGTAGTTGTGCTTGGTCACCGGGATCGTGATGCCGGTGATGTCCGACTCCTGGAACGCGTCGGTACCGATGACGTGCGTCGCGACCTGGCCGGTCATGACCACCATCGGGATGGAGTCCATGTAGGCGTTCGCGATGCCGGTGACCGTGTTGGTCGCGCCCGGGCCGCTCGTGACGAGACAGACGCCCGTCTTGCCGGTGGCGCGTGCGTATCCGTCCGCGGCGTGCGCCGCGCCCTGCTCGTGCCTGGTGAGCACGTGACGCAGCTGCTTGGAGTCGAACAGCGCGTCGTAGATCGGCAGGACGACGCCGCCGGGATAGCCGAACATGACGTCGACGCCCTGAGCCTCCAGGGCTTTGACCAGCGCCTGTGCGCCGTTGATCCTCATGCGGTCACCTCCCGGTGGTGTGTGCGGGCGCGCCCGTGCGCGCCCGTGCGTGCGTGGGTCGTTCTCATCCGACGATCGCCCCCTTGTCCGCCGACGAGACCGTGGCGGCATAGCGGGCGAGATACCCGGTGGTGACGTTGGGCGCCTTGGGCGTCCACGCCTTCTCGCGAGCGGCGAACTCCTCGTCGCCTATCTGCAACGCGAGTGTGCCGGCGTCGATGTCGATCGAGATCGTGTCGCCCTCGCGGACGAGCGCGATGGGGCCGCCCTCGGCCGCCTCGGGGCTGACATGCCCGATCGCCGGGCCCTTCGTGGCTCCCGAGAAGCGCCCGTCGGTGATGAGCGCGACGCTCGTGGACAGCCCCATGCCCGAGATCGCCGAGGTCGGCGTCAGCATCTCGCGCATGCCCGGCCCGCCCTTCGGGCCCTCGTAGCGGATCACGACGACGTCACCCGCGACGATCTTCCCGCCGAGGATCGCCGTGACGGCCGTCTCCTCGCTCTCGAAGACGCGCGCGGGTCCGGAGTGCTGACGCATCTCCGCGGACACGGCCGACTGCTTCACGACGCCGCCGCGCGGGGCGAGGTTG
>JAUSAU010000003.1 GCA_030652345.1 Coriobacteriia bacterium | reverse complement strand
CTGTCGATGACGTGGATGACTCCGTTGCCGGTGACGAGGTCGGTCGACACGATCTTGGCGCTCCCGACGCAGTACCCGACGTCGCACGCTGAGACGGAGAGTGCCTTGCCGTTGACCGTCGGCAGGCTCGAGCTCGTGATGACGTCTGACGCCATCATGGTTCCCGGGACCACGTGATACGTCAGGATCGACGAGAGGGTCGGGATGTCTGTGAGCAGAGACTCGAGCGTGCCGGCCGGAAGCTTGGCGAACGCCTCGTCGGTCGGTGCGAAGACCGTGAACGGACCGGGTCCTGAAAGGGTCTCGACAAGATCGGCGGCCCTGACCGCTGCGACCAGCGTCTCGAACGTACCGGTCGAAGCCGCTGCCTCGACGATGTTCTTGTACTCGGTTGCGGTTGTCATCGTTCTCGCCTCTTTCTGAGAGGGCGGTTGGTGTTCTGACCGTCTTATACCCCATGGGGTATAACCCAAACACGCAGGCGCGACATCGCCCTCGTGTTCGAGGCATGATTGCTCCATGCGATACCACGACATCGAACGACATCGTCCGGCACCCCGGTCCGCGAGCCGCCCGCACCGGGGCCTGAGCATCGCCGCCTTCGTCGCCCTCTTCGCGGCGGCCGCCGCCCTCGCCTATCCCGCGGTCCAGATCGCGACCTCGCCCGCCGCGCGCGTTCGCGTCGGAGACGTCGAGGTCGGGGTCACCGTCGCTGACACGCCGCTTCGCCAGGCGTGGGGGCTGCAGGGACGCTCCTCACTCGCGGAGGGCGCCGGCATGCTCTTCCCGTTCGACCCGCCCGCGACCGGAGCATTCGTGCGCCGCGGCGTCCCGTTCGCCCTCGATGTGGTGTTCGTGGGCGCGGACGGACGGGTGAGCGGCATCGGCCGACTGGATGCGGGAAGCGAACGTGCTGCGCCGCCGGTACCGGCCCGATGGGCCCTCGAGGTGCCCGGCGGCTGGGCTGCTCGCGCGGGTGTGACGACGGGCACGGCGTTCCGGGTCCTGAGGCCCGCTCCGTAGCACCGCGGCCGTGTTGCGCGCCCGGGTCGCGCGTGGCACCCTAGCCGAGGCCCCTTCGAAGGAGATCCCATGTCCGACCCCGCAGCGACCGACACCGTCGAGCCCCGGTTCTCCCGGCCCGTCCAGGTCCTGCTGACGATCGCCTTCTTCGCCGCGATCGCCGCCGTCATCGGGGTGCTCGTCCTGGTCAGCACCATCACGCCCACCCTGCGCCCGCGGCACAAGGGCTGGGGCCGTGCGACCTGCTCGGTCTGCCACCCGCCGTCGAAGGTCCACGCGAAGGAGCGCTACGCGCCCGACACGTGCGCGCCGTGCCACGGATCCAACGGCGCGAAAGAGACGACCTCGAAGCACAAGGGCTGGAAGCGCACCGACTGTTTCGCCTCGGGCTGCCACACCACGGTAAAGGTCCACCCGGCCGGCGGCTTCACGCTCAAGGGCTGTCCGGAGTGCCACGGGCCCAACGGCCCGGCTCCCGCGACCAAGTAGCTCCCGTCAGGCGCGTCCGCGGCGATGCGCCCGGTGCCGCTCATCACAGGCGACACTCAAGCACCGCCACGCTCATGCCGATGCACGGTACACAACGGCGGCCGCTGCCGGAATCGATGCACACTCGCACCCCGTCCACACTCGTGACGCAGCATCGCACCGGTCGCCGTCCTTCTTTGCCCTTCGAGCGTCCCGCCGGCCACAGCCCGGTGACGCATCCCCTCCCGAACCACCCGCATCGGCTACAGTCACGCCATGAAGCGCTCAACCGTCATCGTCCTCGCAGCCGTCGTCGTCCTGCTCGGCGTGCTCGCCTCCGTCGCCTGGATCGACACGACGCGCCCGGTGCTCCGCGAGACCATCGTCGCGGCGCCGACGCTCGGTCGCGAGCTCACGATCCTCCACGCATCCGACCTGCACACCGCCCGCTTCGGGACGCGCCAGCGCGACATCGACGCGTTGCTCGAAGGCCGGACGTTCGACGCGGCGATCATCACCGGCGACATGCTCGTGCACGGTGGAGGCGACCGCTCGGCGATCTACGAATTCATCGCCGTGCTGAAGCGCCACACGAACGCCATCATCTTCGTCAGCGGTAACCACGACGACCCGCAGCTCTCGACCGAGCTTGAGAAGCGCGGTGTCACCGTGCTCGGGGATGGACTCGTCGCGCGGATCGGCGACCCGCAGGCCCGCGCCACGGTGATCTCCGCCGATCGCGACGGGCGGATCACCGCGCCGGTCGCGATGTCGGCACCCATCGTGATCGTCGCGATGCATCAGCCGCCGGATGCGTCGACCCTGGCGGAGGCCCGACGCCACACCTCGGGTCTGCAGCTCTTCCTCGCGGGCCACACGCACGGCGGCCAGATCCGCATCCCGCTGGTGGGCGCCGTGGTCGCACCGTACCGGTGGGAGTTCGACTTCGGCGAGACGGCCGGCGAACTCTTCCCGGAACTCAACGGCCGACCGGTCCAGGGGGCCTACCGGATAGGCGCTCAGGCGGTCGAGATCTCCCCGGGACTCGGCACGACGATCGTGCCGATCAGGCTCTTCGACCCGGCCGGACTCGAGATCGTGCGGCTCGTCCCCTAGGTCGTGGGGATGGTGTGGAGCGGACGTGGATGGCACCGTCCTCGCTCCTGCAGGCCCGGCCGCCGCCCGACGCGCATGCGCGCATCACCCCTCACAACCAGGGCGGACCGGCACGCCTCCGGCACCGTCTCCCCTTGGTTTCACACGGTCCCGGGGCGTACTGCACCCGTAGGAAGGACACCGTGTGAAGGTACAGTCGATCAGATCCGATGCGGCCTTCGGCCGCGCGCTCGCGGTACTCTCCGCAGCGTTCGCACTCGTGCTGCTCCTCACCCCGGCGCCGGCACACGCCATCACCCGCGCAGAGATCCTGACTCGCGCGAACCACTGGGTCGCCAAGCGCGTCCCGTACAGCCAGAGCCGCTTCTTCCAGGGATATCGCCAGGACTGCTCGGGCTTCGTGTCGATGGCCTGGAAGATGGGCCGCTCGCACACCACCCGCACGATGCCACGCTACTCGCGGCGCATCCCGATCGGGCAGCTGCGCCCGGGCGACGCCGTTCTCACGCCCGGGCACCTCGCGGTGTTCGGCGGCTGGAAGAGCCGTCGAGCGCGCACCTTCGTCGCAATCGAGGAGTCGACCTACGGACACCCGGCGATGCGCCGCGTGAAGCGCATGCCGGCCGGGGCGATCGGGCTTCGCCGGCCCGCGATCACGGTCACACCGTCGCTCCTCGTCCCGCCCTCGACCGAGGTGACGCTCCCGCCCGCGAACCTCGTGACGCCGGCGCCGACGCTGGCGCTCGACGTACTCCCCTAACCTGCCGCCTTGGCCTTCCACAGCTCGCAGATGTACTCGCCGCAGATCGGCGCGCGGTACTCGCGCGGCAGGAGACAGCCTGTCTCCGGATGGCAGAACTGACACTTCCTCACGTCGACCCACTCCGGGAGCGCGGCGCGGTATGTCGCGCCCTCGGGTGTGGGCCGGTGGCTGATGCGCGGGTCATGCAGCGGCTCGATGCCCGCCTCGCCGGCGCCGTACTCCGTCTCCGTCGCGATGAGGGCGCCACTGGTGACCAGCCGCTCGATCCACAGGTCGATGTAGTCGGGCAGCCAGCCCTCGCCGATGTAGTCGCCGTTCTCGTCGTGCGCGAGGTAGAGCGCGCAGCACAGCCCGCCGCACTCGTTGCACAGTTCGAAGTCCTCGGCGTGCGCGTCGGGCATCGCTACTTCGTCGTCCGCAGGATCTTGCCCGGGAAGATGCCGACGTTGGGGATCTCGAGCTGCACGTCCTCGCCGCGGATCGTCATCTGGAACGACTGAGGCGTGCCCTCGGCGGCCTGCTTCGAGTACTTGCCGCTGGCGTTCGCCGCCCTCGCGGTGATGTCGAGTGAGGCGAGGCCCTTGAGGCTCGCCTTGCCGAGCGAGGAGACGATCGTCTCGCCACCCTCGTCTTTGACCGGCTCGCCGGTCAGCAGATCCACAACCGGATCGTCGACGACGACGAAGGTCAGAGCATCGTCACGCCCGGCGTACGAGATCTTGCCGAGCCCTTTGACGATGGAGGACGGATAGTCGTACTTGCCCTTGACGGCCATGGTCATGTAGCCCTTGTAGACGCCACCCATGTAGGTGCTGCCACCCGAGGCGAACAGGTCCACGTCATAGGTCATCTTCCAGCCCTGCAGGTCCTGCGTCTCGCTTCCGCTCACCTTGATCGTCCAGTCGACCTGCTGGCCCTTCGCGTTCGCGCGATCGATGAACTGCTGGTCAGCCTCGCCCGCGCCGTACGCCGAGAAGCCGTCCACGGACGCCATCAACAGTGTGCCCGCCGTCGTGGTGCTCACGGACGTCGGCACGACCTCGAAGCTCTTGCCGTCGTCGGCGTACTTCACGATCGTGAGGTTCTTCGCCGGCGCGTACCCGTTGATCTTGAAGCCGATCGAGCAGGAACGCTTCGGATCGGCGCCCTTCGTTTCCACGTAGACCCCCGGGCAGACCGACTTGAAGCCGGCGACGCCCGTGAGCGGCGAGACGATCAGTGGCGTGACGATCCACTCGGCCGTGTCGGCCGCACCCGGCGGGGCGTAGACCGCGGCGACCGCACCACCGGCAGCCGGGACGCTCACGCCGGCACCCTTCGCGGTGCCGACGAGCTTGACCGCCTTGGCCGTATCGCCCGCGAAGCCGGACGGGAGCGCGGGATCGGAACCGGCGCCCGGCGCCCCGCCGGCACCCGGTGAGCCACCGGTGCACCCGGCGAGCACGAGTCCCGCCACGAGGAACAGCGATGCCGCCACGCACGCGAATCTGGTTCTCATGAGTTCTCCCCCGTCACCGTATCGCCACCGAGCACGCGCCGATTGTAACGCGCAGGCCGCTGACGTCGGCGCGCGGACGCCGTGGTGCCGCGTGGGAGTCGGAGCGTGAAGACCGACCCGACGCCGGGCTCGCTGCTCATCGTGATGTCGCCGCCGAGCATCTGGGCGAGACTGAGCGAGACGCTCAGGCCCAGTCCGGTCCCGGCAGTCTTGCCGCCGTCAGGCGGACGCGCCTGATAGAACTGATCGAAGACGTGCCGCGCGTCCTGCGCCGCGATGCCACACCCGGTGTCCTCGACAGTGAAGGAGACGCTGCCTTCGTCGGCCGTGACGTTCAGCGTGACCGTGCCGTCGGTGGTGAACTTGATCGCGTTGCCGAGAAGGTTGAGGAGGATCTGGCGCACACGGGTCGCATCGGTACGGACGATCCCGAGGGCGTCCGCGCAGTGGAGTTCGAGGGTCAGGCCGCGGGCGGTGGCCAGGGGCCGCACGGTGTCGGCCACCTCGCCCGCCAGCACGCAGGGGTCGAGTTCCTCGACGGCCATGTCGGACTGCCCTGCCTCGATCTTGGCCAGGTCGAGGACGCCGTTGATCAGCTCGAGCAGATGCCGACCGGAGTTGTTGATCATCGCGACCTGGCGGCGCTGTTCGTCGTCGAGGGGGGCGGTCAAGCCGCCCAGAAGCGTGCCGGAGAAGCCGAGGATGGAATTGAGCGGCGTGCGCAGTTCGTGACTCATGCTTGCGAGGAACTCGTTCTTCGCGCGCGTCGCCTCGTCGAGCTGCACGTTCGCGTGCGCGAGTTCCTCGTTGGATACGGTGAGCTCCTCGTTGACCGCTGTGAGCTCCTCGTTCAGCGCGGTGAGTTCCTCGTTGGCCGACTCGAGCTGGTCCGTGCGCTCGTGCACGCGCATCTCGAGTTGCTGGTTGAGCGCGACGATGTGATCCTCAGCGGCCTTGCGCTCGGTGATGTCGCGGGTGACCGCGAGGATGCACCGCTCGCCGTCGAAGTCCATGATGCGCGCGGACATGAGCGCTGTGATGAGACGGCCATCCTTGCCGCGGAAGACCGACTCGAGGTTGTCGACCCGCCCGTCGGCCCGCAGTCCGGCCACGAGCCGGTCGCGGTCGGCCGGTTTCGACCAGATGCCGAGATCGATCGATGTCTTGTCCATGACATCGCCGGACGTGTAGCCGAGCAGGTTGCAGAAGCCCTCGTTCACAGCGACGTAGAGGCCGTCGCTCAGGCGGTTGACCGTCACGGCATCCGGCGACGTATGGAACGCCGCGGCGAACTTCGCCTCGGACTGGCGCAGCGCCGCCTGCGTCCGCTTGAGGGCGCTGACGTCCTGGAACATCCCAAGCACGCCGGGCCCGTCGGGCAGGTCGAGTCGCAGGGCCGAGACGGCGAGCGGGAACTGGCTGCCGTCTGCACGCAACCCGGTGACCTCGTAGTCGGCCTCGGCCTCGCGCCCCTCCTCGCGTGCACGGGCGCGCGCCCGGAACTCCTCGAGATCCTGCGGAGCGACGAGATCGGTGATGGGCGCACCCGTGAGCGCTGCCGGGTCGTCGACATGGAACATCGTCGCGAACGCCCGGTTCACGTAGACGAACCGCGCCTCCCGGACGATCGCCACACCGAGCGGCGCCCCCTCGATCAACACGCGGAAGCGCTTGTCGCTGGCCTCCGCCTCGGCCCGGGCCGCCGCCGCCTCGATCAGACGGTAGTTCGCCTGCCCGAGCTCGGCGAGCTGACCCGCCAGCTTCGCGTAGAAGCGCATGAGCCGGTCGATGGTCTCGTGCGAGAAGCGCGGCACGCTCTCGACGGCGGCGATGTAGGACTCCTCGTCGAACCCGTAGCGCTTCGCCTGCCCGCGGAAATAGTCCGGATGGATCGTCTCGTCGTCGTAGAAGAACTGGCCGACGAAGATGTTGGCGACGTGCACACCATCGACGACGAGCGGCGTGACGACGTCCCACATGCCGTTGCGGCACTTGTAGGCGCGGTACTCGCCGGCGGGGACATCGGCGGACATCGCCGAATCGCTCTCGATGCAGGCGGCGAGCGACTGAGGGTTCGCACGATGGAACAACGTGCAGGCATCCTGCCAGCCGGTACCGACGAGCACGTTGCTGTCCAGATCGAGCAGGCCGACCGGAAGCCCCGTCAGCGTGTAGAAGTCGTCCATGAGCGACTGGATCGCGGGAATGTCGAACAGCTCGTCCAAGGGAATGGTCGAGCCGCTCCCGGCTCCCGAGAGCGCATTCGACACTGCTTCGTCGTTCTCCACCGGCCCTCCCCCCGAGGACGTGGCCGACCGCGCGTCCCGATTCTACGCCACCGCCCGCTCGACTGTCGCACGGCGTCCCCGCGAACGGTCACACGTGGCCTGAAGCGATCGCCTCCAGGAAGACATCGCCATAGCGCTTGAGCTTGGCCGAACCGACGCCGTGCACCTCGAGGAACTCGTCGCGGTCCGCGGGCCGGCGGGCGGCCATGTCGGCGAGCGAGCGGTCGGAGAAGACGACGTAGGCCGGCACGCCCTGCTCGGCCGCGATCTCGCGGCGCACCTCGCGCAAGCGCTCGAAGAGCCCCTCGTCGATGTCGGTGCCGGTGAGTGCGACGGAGCGGGCAGGTGCTTTGACCGGCTTGGCGCGCACGCGGGCGCGCGGCTTGGCGAAGCGCAGCGCCGTCTCGCCGCGAAGCACGGCGCGCGAGGCGGGCAGCAGCTTGAGCGCGGAGTACTCGGCGATGTCCTGCCTGAGGTAGCCGCCGTGGATGAGCTGGCGGAACACGCTCGTCCACTCGTCACGGGAGCGGTCGGCGCCGATTCCGTAGACGGAGAGCGCGTCGTGGCCCCAGCTCGCGATCTTGTCGTTCGTCACGCCGGTCAGGACGTCGATGAGGTGGCCGACGCCGAATCGCTCCTCGGTGCGAAAGACGGTCGAGAGCGCCTTCTGGGCGTCGACGGTGGCGTCATAGAGTTCGGGCGGGTCGAGACAGACGTCGCAGTTGCCGCAGTCGGCATCGAGGCGCTCGCCGAAGTAGCCGAGCAGCACGCGGCGGCGGCAGGTCTGGGACTCGGCGAAGTCCGTCATCGCGTGGAGCTTGTGGAGTTCGATGCGGACCTGCTCGCGGTTGCGGCCCTGCTCGATGAGCATCCGCGCGGTCGTGGCGTCCTGGAGTCCGAAGAGCATGAGCGCGTCGGCGGGCAGGCCGTCGCGGCCCGCACGGCCCGTCTCCTGGTAGTAGCCCTCGATGTTCTTCGGCATGTCGTAGTGCACGACGAAGCGGACGTCGGGCTTGTCGATGCCCATCCCGAACGCGACGGTCGCCACGACCACGTGCACGTCGTCGCGCGCGAACGAGTCCTGCACCTTCGTGCGCTTCTCGGCGGTCATGCCGGCGTGGTAGGCGGCCGCCTTAACGCCCGCCTTGCGCAGACGCTCGGCGACCTGCTCGACGCGCTTGCGGCTCAGGCAGTAGACGATGCCGGAGTCCGTCGGATGCGTGGCGATGAAGCGTTCGAGCTGCTTGGGCGCGTCGCGCTTGTCCGCGACCGTGTAGCGGATGTTGGGGCGGTCGAAGCCGGCGATGAAGACGGGCGCGCTCGCCAGGCCGAGCCGCTCGCGGACGTCGGCGCGCGTGGTGTCGTCGGCCGTCGCCGTCATCGCGATCAGCGGCACGCCGGGGAACAGACCGCGCAGGCGGCCGAGTTCGACGTACTCGGGGCGGAAGTCGTGGCCCCACTGACTGACGCAGTGCGCCTCTTCGATTGCGAACAGCGCGATCGGGATGCTGTGCAGTGTGTCGAGGAAGCCGGAGAGCATGAGGCGCTCGGGGGCGACGTAGAGCAAGTCGAGCTCGCCGGCGCGAAGGTCGCGCAGGACGGCGGAGGCCTCCTCGGCGTCGAGCGAGGAGTTGAGGCACGCGGCCGCCACGTCGTTGCCGCGCAGCGCGTCCACCTGATCCTTCATCAGCGAGATGAGCGGCGAGACGACGATCGCCGTGCCGGAGCGGTGCAGCGCCGGCACCTGGAAACACAGCGACTTCCCGCCGCCGGTGGGCATGAGGACGAACGCGTCACCGCCCGCGACGACGTGCTCCATGATCTCGCGCTGGTAGGGCCGGAACTCGTCGAAGCCGAAGACCTCGGCGAGCGTGGCGTCGATCGTGGTGGCGCGAACGGGCACGGGCGGTCCTTCCGGATGGGCGCGGGCGGCGGTGAGCGTAGCACGCGGGAGTGACGGGGAACGGGGCGGGCGCGGGGGTCAGTCCGCAGACCCGATCGTTCGGCGTATGTCCTTCATCAGCAGAACGAGATGCAGCGGATCGGTCGGCGACGGCTCGAATCCGTGGGCGACGTAGAAGGATCGCGCCGTCTCCCCGATGGCGTGCACGAGCACCGCGCGCGCGCCGATCGTGTCCGCGGCGAACGCGGCCTTGGTCACCGCCGCGACGAGAAGGGCGGAACCCAGGCCCTGCCGCCGGCAACGGAGATCCACGGCGAGTCGGGCCAGCAGCACGACAGGGATGGTCTGAGCGCCTTGGCCCGCGGCCAGGCGCACGGTCGCTTCCTGCGGTTCCACACTCGCCGCGGCCAACGTGAAGTAGCCCACGACCGATGCGCCGCGACACGCGACGTAGGTGCGGCTCTTCTCGGCTCGCTGATCGGCGAGGGCCTGTCGTGAGAGGTAGTCGTTCAGCGACGACACGCCGCAGTCGAAACGCGAGAGGTCGTGCGCTACGGAGAGCGGCGCCGGGGAGAGGAGCGGCTCACTCACCATCGAACGGACTCGGTCGACCCGCGGCCCTCTTCAGCGCAGGTATCTCGCGTGCGGGTCGGTCCGTCAGCTCGGTGAACGCTGCCCACTGCGCGGGTGGAAGCGTGAACCGGGACTGATCGACCAGCACCTCTTCTGCCGACCGAAGAGCTGCCTGCATCACGAAGCGACTGGCGGAGACATGCGACGCACGCGCAGCGCGCTCCAAGAGATGCTTCTCCTCATCCGTCGCGCGGATGCTGAGGCGTGAGCCTTTGAGCGTCTTCTCTTCGGCCTCGATCGGGTTCATGGGACACTCCCGTGCGCAGTTGTACGTACATTGGCAGTACAATCCACGGCGATCATACACCCGGACCGTGCCGGACGCGAAGCCGTCAAGCTCCACGGTAGCTGCGCAGACCGACCGGATCCTGACCGGTTCCTTGCCCTCGAGCGCTCCGCGGAGGCGCGCCTGATTATCTGACATTCTGATGTGCTGACAGCCGATGTGGTGACCGCATGACGAAGGCCGCCTCGCGGCGGCCTTCGGGATCGCGCTGTGGTGTGCTCCCCTG
Source organism: Coriobacteriia bacterium (assembly GCA_030652345.1). The sequence goes on along the minus strand of JAUSAU010000003.1, from coordinate 6,329 downwards.
CTACTGCCCGGACCCGATCACGTTGATCGTGTAGTCGACGTGCCCGCCGTCCTGCCACGAGATGCTCAGACCGATGAGCTTCTCCTCGCCCTTCTTGAGCTCGCCGGCAGCACTCAGCCCGGTCGAAGCGGGGTCGGACGTGACCTCGAAGCCGGCAGCCTTGAGCTTCTCGATGTAGGCGGCGACGTCTTCCTTCGTCGTGCCTTCGTAGTAGAGGCTGTAGATCGTCTGCTCGCCGGCCTTCATGCTCGACGACTGCTTGTTGTCGAACGTGCCGTACTCGAACTTCGGCACCGTGGCCGGGATGCCGTCGAGCCAACCGCCGCCGCCGGAGACCGCCGGCTGCTCGGCCGGGGTCGACGCCGCCGGCTCGGTACCCGCGGTACCGCCGGCGGGAGGTGCGGCCGGGGTGCATCCCGCCAGCACGAGTACGAGACATCCCACCAGGAGTACGCGGACGAACACGCTCGCTGTTCTCATCGGATGACCCCCATCATCGAAGCGATCGCGTGCGGCGTCGCCGAGCGACGGCGCCCCTCACGCCGGAGTGTACCCCCGTGGGCGGATGAGGGGAACGCGAAGGGCCCGACCTCAGTGCTTGCGCCGGCGGAAGAGCCAGAGGACGAAGATCGTCAGGATCGTGCCGACGATATTGAGCACGCCGCCGACCCAACCGCCCATCCATGTACCGCTCCAGTACGCGAACGCGACGAGCAGCAGGACGGGCACCCAGAACAGCGACGCCGCGAAGATGCGCACGCCCAGGCTGTCGTATCCGTCGCGCTTGGGCGGAGGCGGCTGGTTGAGGTTGCGGCCGTCGATCGACATGGGAGGGCGGTCCTTCGGGAGTGGGTGGGGCTACGTACCGCTCATACCCGAGTGGCGTCGACGCCTCCTCCGATCAGGTGGCTCAGCGCGAGACGGCGTGAGCGGCGGCGGCGCCTCGACGCGCCTTGGCCACGGTCGCCCTCTCGCCTGCCAATTCCCCGGTGGCACCGACCGCTGACTGCCCGGCGGCCGCCACGGCATCGCGCGGCTCGAGCGTGAGCACGATCCGACACCCGAGCGCATCGGCCACACGGACGATCGTCCGGAGCGTGAAGTTGTCGTTTCCCTGGAGGATACGGGTGACTCGCGGCGGCTTCACGCCGAGGCGAGCCGCAAGCTCCGTCCGCGTGGTCCCGGTGAGGTCCATCAGATCCAGGAACTCGCCGGTCAGGGAGAGGATGAGGCTCTCGGTCTCGTAGTCGGCGGAGTCCAGCGAATCCGCGATCCGACGGGAGAGCTCTGTCTGCTCAGTCACCGTAGATGCCCTCCTCAGGGAAGCGCCGAGCTTGTCGCCGCATGCTGCGCACCCCGCGCAAGTTAATACACATGTTAAGTCCGGCGTCGGTATGACGCAATGCGCACCGAGCCCGCTGTGCGTGCTCAGAATCGCTCGTCGCGGAAGTGCGGTGCCGCCATGAAGTCCTCCATCGACTTGATGTGGAGAACCTGGTCGTACTCACGCACGAGCAGGACCAACCGCGTCAAGGCCGACGCTCCCAGAATGAAGAACGGGAGTTCGGTAGTCCGGCAGCAGGCGACCGCCACGGAATCGATCACGATGTCGGGCCAGGCACGCGGATCCGGCGAGACGATCACGAGATCAAGCGCATGAACCGGAACCGCATCCTCCTGCACGCCGCCGAATCGAAGACTCACGCGGTCGAGTTCGCGCGCGAGCTCGATACCGAGCGTCTCGACAAAGGAGGCCGGAACGATGGTGCGCACCGAGCCCGTATCCACCAGAGCGCGAGCGCAAGTCCTGGTGGAGTCTGCGTCCAGGCGCATCTGCACGCACGGGCGCGCGATGAACCCACTCCCGTGGGGGAACGGAGTGAACGCGATGCGCACGGAGGCTAGAGAGCGGAGAAGGTCGCGGTCACCGTGTCGTCGAGTGGCACTCGCCTGATCTCAACGCCGACGCGCTCAGAGGACGGGGTCTTCGCCAACGCCGAAGTCATGTCGGGATCGTGGGCAAGGATGCGACCGCGCTTCACGACGACGTACTCGCCGCGATAGCGGGCGATCTGTCGTGCGAGCTTCTGATCTCGAGTGAGCTTCATGGTGCGCGTCCGCCTTTCGTAGAACATATACCACGCCTCGTGGACCGAGCCTACGCCGACGGCCTGACCGAAAGCCGACCGGACCCTATCCCGCCTCCTATGTCACACCCACCTGCTATCTCTTCATCCGGACACCCAGCGCGACAGAGCGGACTCTCCCATGCATCACATCATCCATCGCGGGCAGCACGAGATCGGCGGCATGTGCATCGAGGTCGCGGCGGACGACGGGACGCGCATCCTGCTCGATCTCGGCATGCCGCTCTACGACGAGACCCACGCCGACTACCCGCGCGACACGCCACAGCGGCCCACTGCCGAGCTCGTCGCGAGCGGCGTGCTCCGCGACATCCCGGGGCTCTACGCGCGGGACCCGACCGCGCCCGGCATCGCGGCGATCGTGCTGACGCACTCGCACCTCGACCACTACGGCCTGGCGCACCACGCGCACCCGGCGATCCCGGTGTACGGCAGCCGCGGCACGGTGGCGATCCTCGAGGTCGGCCGCGTGTTCTTCCCGGACGCGACGCTGCCGGCGGACCTGCGCACGCTGCCCGACGGGGAGCCGCTGCGGATCGGGTCGATGAGCGTGACGGCGATCCCGGTCGACCACGCGGCGCCGGACTCCCGCGCGCTGCTGGTCGAGGCCGACGGGCAGCGCCTGCTGTACTCAGGCGACCTGCGCGCGCACGGTCGCACCGGACACCGCTTCGAGGCGATGCTCGAGGACGAGCGTCTCCGCGGCGTGGAAGTGTTGCTGCTCGAGGGAACCACGCTGGGAGTCGCCGCCGGCAGCCACGGGATGCAGAGCGAACAGGACGTCGAAGAGGACCTCGTCAAGCTGGCGCAGGCGAGCCGCGACAAGCTGCTGGCGGTCGTCGCGGCGGGGCAGAACGTGGACCGGCTGGTGTCGTGCTACCGCGCAGCAAAGCGCACCGACCGACTGCTCGTCATCGACCCCTACCAGGCGTTCGTGCTCTCGAAGCTCGCCGGGCTGTCGAGCGCGATCCCGCAGTTCACGTGGGAGAACGTGCGCGTGAGCTTCGCGCCGCATCAGGTGTCGCGCCTCAAGGAGGCCGGGCTGATGGACGTCGTCTACGAGATGCGGCGTCACGGCAAGGCGAGTTCCGACTCGCTGAAGGCGGAGCCCGGTCGCCATCTCATGTGCTCGCGCGGAAGTTGGGGAACGACGAAGCTGCTCGACCACATCGGACCGGACCACGTCGAACTCGTGTGGTCGATGTGGGGCGGCTACTGGTCGCGCCCCGGCTGCGCGATGCGCGAGTGGGCCGAGCGCGAGGGCGTGAGTGCGCGGTTCATCCACAGCGGAGGGCACGCGTGGCCGGCGGACCTGGCGCGGCTGGTTGAGAAGCTCGGGGCGAAAAGGGTGGTGTGGGTGCATACGGAGGCGGGTGGTAGCGGTGCAGTCTGAGAAGGGGGACGCGTGACGAAGAAGCATGGGGTGAACCTAGAGACCTACCGCAAGGCGGACCGGCACCTGTCGAAGGATCTGCTGAACCAACTGCAGGGAACCGGCATGCTTCATCCAATCCTCGAAGCCGTGTCTGGCGACGATGCACTGCGCTTCGATATCCGAGAGCGTCGATTCAACGTGTACTACCAAGGTGGGAGCCTGTTGATGGTCGACGGCCGCAAGTCACCCGTCGCGCTCCATTTCGATCCGAAGTACTTCAAGGGCAACGCGACGACGGCGCCGGAGTTGCCCGCATCGCTGAGTTCCCGCGCTGACGCTGAAGCGTGGGTCTCGGCCTTCGGCGGCCTCAAGCGCGGGATGGACGAGTGGTGGAAGACGCACAAGAAGGGTGAGCGTGCGCACTGTCAGGCGATGGCCGCCGCTAACTCCGGAGCACGGGGCAACCCGGTCGGAGACTTCCTCATCCTCGACATGGAGTATCAGTGGGCCCAGCGGCGACTGGATCTCATCGCGGCACAGAGGTCACCGAGTGCCAGCGATCCTGACGGATGGCGCGAGCCGCGGTTGGTGTTCATCGAAGTGAAGAGCGAGTACTCAGCGTGCACCGGAGCGTCCGGACTGCACGACCACGCGCGCGACTTCCGAGACATCATCGGCGCTCGAGGCGGTCAAGCAGTAGAAGCTATCAAGTTGGAGTACCAGCGGATCTGGGAGCAGAAGAGCGATCTCGATCTGCTGGACTCATCGGTCCCGTTCGAGCGGTTCTCCACCGAGACCCCGGCACTGTTGCTCGTCTTTGTAGATCTCGACGTGAGGCATCGCTCTTTGGGAGTGCCCCTGCGTCAGGTTGCAGAGACGGCAGCGGAGACGCCCGGCGTAGAGATACGCTTGCTGAAGCTGAACTCACCGGACTACGTCATGCGCGATACGAATTGCGTGGACGCCAGGGTGTATGCCGGCACGGCGTCACAGCGGCCTTGAGGCGCGGGCCGACCACCCGTCCAACCGCACGCCTCCTGAGCTTGAGGTGTATACGAACTCCGATGGCCCCGTCGTCTTGGGCGTGCGAAGTCAGTGGCGAGCGCTGGAAGGCCGGCTCCCCTACGCTGCAACTCTAAACAAGAAGTCCGACATCGGCGCACTGGCGCCCACCGAGCGTGCCCAACGTGTTGTGTTTCAGCCGCCCGCCACAAACCTACCATGGTGCGCCGACTGTGAACTGGTCGGCTGGAAGCACTTGTTAGGCGAGGCGCTCTAACCAGCTCGGGCATCGCCGCAGTTCTACGATGCGTTCCCCCTTGACAGCCTGACCATCCCGCCGGCAGGCCAGTTGATCACGACGGCGGGTGCGCCAACCTGATTGCGTGCCCGCACCAAACCCTGCCACAACGTCTTGTCGTCGACACCGGCAATTGCCAAAGTCGCCGTCGCTTTGGACGACTCGGCAAACAGGCGAATGATCGCCTCGTATCGTCTGGCGCCGCGCATGCGGACGACGGCGTCGGGCAACTTGAGAGTGCCGCCACTCTCGGCGCGGACCCTGCTGTTAGCAGGCGGGTGAAGTTCCTCCGCTGGCAGCCGGCAGTAGCGCTCTGGCACCACGGGCCGGATGTGCTCGTCAACGACTAGGACCGCATCGCGTAGCGGGAGACTGAAGAACTCGCGTCCCGGTGCGCGATAGGCTGAGAAGTGCGAATGAACCTGCGCCTCGACCGCTTCCGGCTCGCCCGTCAGGCAGTAGTACTCGATCACGAATCGAGCCGGAACGCCGGTTGACGCTGCCAACTCGCTGGCTCGCTGCCTCACGTCGTTTCGGGTCATGCCGATCTTGAGCAACCCTGGCATCGCGGGGTTTGACATGATGTAGACGTAGCCTGCCGACATGCTGCTCCCCCGCTCGCGGTCGGTTCGCGCAGTCCGTGAGCCACAGTGACCGATCCTCACATTGGCCCGACCGCGGCGCGAGTCCCGTCGCTCCGCCAAACGTGATTCCCTTAACCCGCAAGGCGCCGCGATCCGCCCCCGAACAGAGCCTACCTCACCCGGCGCCTTGTCGATGTTGAAGCGATTTTTGGCTGGACCGAAACTACCCCTTGGCTATCGACGCCACGTCGAGGTTGGTCCCGTAGGTGCGCAAGTCCAGACACGCCGCGTAGACATCGTGCGTGACGACGATACGCCGCGTGAACTCGACGGGGAACTGGTTGGCAGCGGGGTGCGAGTTCTCGGGATAAGCGGAGTAAACGAAGATCATGCGACCCTGCGCCTTGGCGATGTTGTTAACCTCGAACGCAGCCGGTGCGAAGTCCTGATCCTGGCTTACGATGACGGCCACGTCGTAGGCGCCGTCTTGGGCCATCCGGACGACATCTAGCGCGAGGTGAGTGTCGATGCCCTTCTCATGCCCGAGTTCCTTCACGGCGTGGCCGCACTTCGCGCACACGATCGCTAGAGACTCGGCGCAGACCGGGCAAACCGAGTCCTCTGTGTCGCGATAGCGCAGAGGACGGGAGTGACTGCTTCCGATGGGCTGCTGGCCGACCCAACGCAACTTGCCCGTCCAGTACTTGTTGAGAGCGAAGCGATCCTCCGGGCGCGGTACGCCGGTATACACGTGAACGTGAGCGAGGTGCCACCCGCGGGACTCTGCGATGGACTGGGAAAGCGCGATGGGATCGAAACACGCGTAGCGATAACCCCATGCGCGACGAGCGGCGCCGTAGAGATTCTGGCAATCGAAGAAGAACATCGCTCTCGAGCGCGGCGGCTCCGCTGCTGCTGCGAGC
>JAUSAU010000113.1 GCA_030652345.1 Coriobacteriia bacterium | reverse complement strand
TGGGTCGGTGTACAGCTTGGCCCAGATCGACACGCCACAGGAATCCGGGCGCGACTTCTCGCACATAAGCCTGCCCACCGAGTGGTGCGGGATCATCCGATCCGAAGACGTATCGGCTCTCCGTGATCGTCCGGGGGTGCGGGGTGTCTCGGGCGCGCTGTTGGCGACGTACGACTTCGTCGAGGAGCGACTCAAGAAGGTCGAGATCGAGGCACAGCAGTTCGTGCCGAACGCCGTCGCGCTCGATGAGCGGGCAGAAGCCGATCTGGAGGCAGCGGTTCGATCCGACAAGAGGTATGCGGCACTCGCCGCGGAGCAGTCCGCGATCATGGCCAAACCCGAGGAGAGTCTCACCGCGAAGGATCAGGCACGGCTCGAGCGGACGTACGAGCTTCTGGGAAAGCGCCGGGCGGAGATATACCACGAACGTCGTCCCGACGTGTTCGCCAAGCCCGTCGCGCGGGGCGCCAAGCGGATCGCTCCCCCCGAACCCAAAGTCGTGTCGGACGGATTCATGGTCGCTGGCGTCGCGATGCAGAACCAATACGTCGGACGCGAGGACATCGTCGAAGGAGCGTACTTCTCATCCGCAGACCAGTCCGCCGATGTGGCGATAGTGGAGCGGGGATTCGCCGCCGCAAGGTCGCTGACGGTCGGTGACGACCTGGATGTACCCGGCAAGACGTTTCGAGTGATCGGGATCGCGGACGTATCGCTCGGAGCGAACTCCCCGGGTGTCTTCGTGCCGCTCGGGGTCCTTCAAGAGCACCTGCGGGCGCCGGGGCAGTACAGCCTCCTGTTCGTGCGGACCGACTCGGCGGCAGGCGCTGCGGCGACGCGGGACTGGGTGACGCGCTCGTTCCCCGACATGAACGCGAGTGAGCTGAGCGACGCGGCCAAGAAGATCCCGTTGTCTGTGAGCAAGAGCGTGCGGCTGCTCACCGCCTACGGATGGATGGTCGCCTTCGCGATGGCGCTCGCATCCGCCACCCTCTTGACGCTGTTCGCCGTAAGGACCGTGAGCAGGCGAAGCCGAGAGATCGCCACGCTGCGGGCCGTTGGTTGGCCCATGGGTCGAGTAGTCCTCCTCTGTGTCATGGAGACGCTCGCGATGGTCGCCCTCGGGTTGGTGCTCGGAGTGGGGATCGCCGCCGCGTCGCTCTCCTTGATCCCGACGGCAGACGCACCGGATCGGGTCGCCACGCCCATATCGTCCACCGCCTTCCTGGTGACCGTAACGGGGCAGCAGGTCGAGGGCGCGAGCCGCTATCTCGCACCCATCAGGCCGACGAGCACGGGGCTCAGGCTGGATGGCTTCTCGCTGTACGCGGCATGCATCGCCGCCGCGGCCATCGCTCTGGCCGTGAGCGCGTGCTCGGCATGGCGCCTCCATCAGATCGACCCTGTGGCTCTGCTCCGGAGGACCTGATGTTCGAGGTCAGATATGCGTGCACGTCGGCCATTCGTCGTTTCGGACCCTCCGCGTTCTTCATCGGGACAGTGGGCGTGGCGCTCGCGCTTCTCGTGCTGATGACCGGGCTGATGGACGCGATCGTGGCGACAACGGGCGCGGCGCTCGAGCCGCTTCGCACAGCGGGCATGGATCTCGTGGTGACTGCGGGGGCGCCCGTGGAGATCGCTGCGGCTCGGGGCGAGGTGCGGCTCGATCCCTCCGGCCTCGTGCCGGGGGAGCGGTTCACCAAGGATATGTTCCGAGTCGATGCGTATTGGCCGCTGAGCGACGAGGTCTCATCAGTGCTGGCGTCGGATGACGTTCTTTCCGCGTCGCCGGTGCTGCTTCTGAACTGTTCGCGCGTGAGCGGGACGGCGCCGGACACGATCGTCGTTCCTCGGCTCGTGGTCGATCCGCTCACCGGCGTGGAGAAGGCGACCATCGAACGCAGGCTCGCACGTGATGCGACCTACCGAGCAGTCGAGGCGAAGTTGTTCGCACTCAGGGCCCGTGAGCGTGCCGGCGAGTCAGTCAGTCAGTCGGACAAGGCCGCGCTCGCGCGTGAACTCGTCGAGCTCGAGTTCGCCTACTACCCAGAGCGCTTCAAGGGAGTCCCCACCGAGACGGTGGGGGCGACACCGGTGAACGCGCGAAGCGAGAGCTTCATGGTCGCCGGCGTCGGCACTGACGACGACGCTTCCCTGCTCCGGGATGAGGACATCGTGAGTGGCAAGGCCCTGAAGCCCGGTCAGGGGTCAGGAGTCGTGCTCGAACAGAGCTTCGCCAAGGGGCATGGGCTGAGTGTCGGGGACGCGTTCCTCCTGTCCGGCGTGAACCAGCGCGTCGTCGGCATCGCAGCACTTCGCCCGGGAATCACGTCGGCCCAAGTATTCATCCCGGTTGACGCTCTTCGATCCTTGGCCCATGTGACTGGCTACAACATGGCGTCGGTCCGAACGCGTGGCTCAGCCGCAGCAGCGCGTGTCAGTGACCGCATCCGCGCCGCCGACCAACGCGCGCGGGTGACCGAGGTCGCGAACATGTCTGCATCGCTCGGAACTGAGATGGCGGTCGCGGAGGGTGTCATGGTCGGTCATACGATGCTGATCAAAGCGGCACTCGTGGCGGCGGTGGCTGTCGTGATCCTGCTCGCGAGTCTGAACACGTACGGCGGGCGCGGGCGTGAGATATGGACGCTGTCCGCGGTCGGCTGGTCGCGTGCGCGAATCGCCGCAACCATGATGCTCGAGGCGGCGATCCTGATCGCGGCCGGGACCCTTGTCGGATCGGCGGTCACCGGGGTAGTGCTCTCGGTCCTCGGCACGAACGCGCTGGCTACGCCCGTCTCGATCGGCGTGCTCGATCAGGGAATCGCGGGCGGTGACCAGGTTGCGGATGTGCTTGTCGTCTTGACTCCCCAGATCTCCGTCGGGTTCGCGGCCGCCGCCGCCGCCGTCGCCGCTGTCGCGGGGCTGGCGGGTTCGGCGATAGGAGTCGCCAAGCGGATTGCCGGCCAGGCTGCGGGTGCTTCCCTGTCTGGAACAGCGCGTGAAGGAGCCAGCGAATGATCGAGGCACGAGGTGTGTCGAAGTCCTACAAGAGCGGTGGGTCGATGGTACACGCGGTCAAGGGAGTTGATCTGCGCGTCACCGCAGGAGAGTTCGTCGCCATCGAGGGGGTCAGCGGTAGCGGGAAGTCGACCCTCCTGCATCTGCTCGGCGGGTTGCTGACGCCATCCTCCGGCAGCGTGTCCATCGATGGGACGGATCTCGGCGGGATGAGCGAACGTGGGCGCACGACCGTGCGTCGCGAGAAGATCGGCTTCGTGTTCCAGTCCTTCAACCTCATCGAGACGCTCTCTGCTCGTGAGAACGTGGAGCTGGTGATGGTGCCGACCGCGATCTCATCGACCGATCGGCGGATCCGCGCCGAGCGTCTTCTCCAACTGGTGGGCATGGGACATCGCGTGGATCACGTTCCGGGCAAGCTGTCCGGGGGGGAGCAGCAGCGCGTGGCGATCGCTCGCGCGCTCGCAAACAGACCACTCCTCATCGTGGCCGACGAGCCGACGGGCGATCTTGACTCGGCGACCGGCTTGTCCATCGTCGAGATGCTGGCGGGCCTGACGAGGAGCGAAGGGGTGAGCATGGTGGTGGCGACCCACTCGCCCTACGTCGCGTCGATGGCGTCAGCACGCTACTGCATGTCGGACGGCCACTTGTCGGTAGCGCACTCATGAGCGCGCTCACGCATATGGGCACCCTGTCACGCATCGGCAGGACCATCGGCATGGCAGTACTGTGCCTCGCGGTTGCCGCGTCAGCAGGATGTGCGCCTGCCGGCGCGCGGTCGACTGTCGCGGCCGAGAGCGTGCCTGTAGATACGACATCACCGCAAGGCGTGCTTGCAGCACTCCGAACGGATCCAAGCGCCGAGGCGTGGAAGTCGCATCTCAAGTCCGTGCGGATCGAGACGAAGCTCGGGGCCGAGGTTGGCATCATCGAGACCGACTGTCGACTCGTATATGACGCCAAGATCGTGACGCGGATCCTGTCGACCGTCGCAAGGCTGCGACCGGAGTGCGCTCCGAACTGGGAGGTCTTCGGGGTTGGTGCCGCGAAGGGTGAGATCGTCTTCCTGGATCGCTGGAGCGCGGGAGGGCCGCAGTTGCGCGATACGCGGAAAGTGCCGCCTCCGCCGCGAACACCCAGACAGCTCGAGTCCTGGATCGACGAGGTGTTCGTCAAGTCGGCCGCATCCGAGCCCAGGTGGCACCGGAGCATCGAGTCGATCCGCACGGAGTCGCTCTATGGGTTCGAGGAGCTCGTGATCAGGACATCCCTAGAACCGGGTTCGTCGGGCAAGGAGGACGCACGAATGATCGGCGAGGCGATCCGTTCGTCTCGAACACCACTCTGCGTCGTCTGGACCGTTCGCGGGCGGGACGTGACCATTCTCAGCGGAGCGTTCGAGGTCGCGGGCCAGCGTGCGGCGACCGGGATACTGGCTGACGGCTACGTCTACACGCGCTGAGTAGCGCAGAGTGCCCTGGCGACCCGAAGGAGCGCACCTCGCGAACGGGAGGCCTTCGCGCGGGCGGCGGGCCACGCCAGGGCGATTGAGACCCTTCGGCGGCCATTGCCCTCGACCTACGCGCAGAACACCCGCACATTGTCGCCATCCTTCGAGTTCACGTTGATCTCCATCTCGCCCAGGTTGTCGACGATCTCCTCGATCTCCTCGGGCTTGAGGTTGTTGAAGTCGAACCCCATGCCGCCCTCGCCCATGGACTCGTTGATCTGGTCCATCGCCTTCGGGGGGATGAGCGAGGTCAGCTTGAGGCCCGCGCGCAGCAGCGTCAGCGGGATCTTCACGTCGACGTTGTCGCCGTCGGTGCTCAGAACCTTCACGTACAGGAACCGCGGCGTGCCGCCCGCGGAGGGGCCGGTCGGCCAGTCAGCGGAGGGCGACCGCACCGGCGCGGGGGCGGCGTCGTCGGGTCCGAGGGAGTCGATCAGCATCTCCGCCTGATCTGCGGTGAGCTTGCCGTCCGCGAGCATCCCGAGGATGCGCTTCTTCTCTTCGTTCATCGTGGTGCGTCCTTTCAGTAGATGTCGAGGTTGACGTGGGTCTCGGCGCTGTCGACGTGCGCCCGGGTCCCGCGCGACTGCGCGAGTACGCGCATCGCCTGGAGGAGCATCGGGGTGTAGTGGTGGTAGCGCGCACCGACGATCAGTAGCGCGAGGTCGACGAGCACGGTGATCAGCAGGCAGAAGCCGACGAGCACGAGCAGCAGCGGCCACAGCAGGAAGAAGGGGAACCAGATGCGGAAGCCCTTCGATTCCCGTGTGCGGACGCGCACGTCGATCACCAGCGGCGGCAGGATCGCGTTCATCCCCGGATCCTCGCTGCGGCCTCTTCGGCGCTGATCTCGCCGCGCTCGAGCAGATCGAGGACCTCGTCGGCGGGGGAGGCGGCGGGCTCCGTCTCGATCTCGACGAGTTGCAGCCGCGAGGCGATCTTGTTCAGTCGGTTCTTGATGGTGGGGTAGCTGACCCCGAACGCCTTCTCCATGTGTTTGATCGACCCGTGGCACCGCACGAACTCGCCGACGAAGACCTGATCCTCGTAGCGCAGCGCGGCGAGCGGCGGCAAGTCGAACTCGCCCTCGATGGACACGCCGCTGTCTTCGACCCGGACGCTCGTGACGACGAACGTGCGCTCGCCCGTGAGGTCCGTGAGGTCTTTCCACTCGTGTGTCATAGCATCGCTCCTTCTGTTGAATCCACAACCAGAATGCGATGTTAGATTGCGAAAGTCAAGGTATGACTTAAGAAAATCAATATCGAGGGACGCGCCGCGCTGTTCATCGCCGCCGGAACGCCGATGGCCCGCCGCGGGTGGCTCGCTTCTTGCGTGAATCGTTCGATCCGAGGGTCTGCGCGCGCGGGGTATATCGTGCGATAGTGCTGACCGTAGGCCGCGCGCAGTACGACGACATGCAACAGGGAGGCTGGTCCGGGTATGGAGGCAGCGAGCAAAGCGAGAACGGTCCTTCTCGTTCTCTTGTCCGTGCTGATGTTCGCGTTCTCGGGCGCGTCCGCGTGGGCCGTCGTGAGCGACTATCAGACGCGCGGGCTCGTCTCGAAGGGCGTCACGCTTGGCGAGAGCGACCTGAGCGGCATGACCGAGATGCAGGTGCGCGCGGCCATCGAGGAGGCCGTCTCGGCACCGATGCTGAGGCCGGTCACGGTCACCGGCGACAACAAGTCGTGGGTGCTCGATCCCAAAGGCATCGTCGATGTCGACGTCGATGCGATGGTCGATCAGGCGTACGCACCCAGGCACAAGGCGACGCTCGTCGAGCGTCTGAACAGTCGGCTCACCGGCGCGCCGCTCCCCGCCGAGGTCAAGCCCGCATTCTCGATCGACGCCTCCGCTGTGGCCGTCTGGGTCAAGGAGCGGGCGGCAGAGGTGAACCGCAAGCCAAAGGACGCCGTCCGCAAGCCCGGCCCCAAGTACTCCATGCGCGTGACGACCGAGACGCTCGGCGCCTCCGTTGCCGAGACGGCTGCGATCGAGCAGATCGCCGGGGCACTGACTGCGGACGCGGCGTTGGCCTCCGACTCCCGCGTCGTCTCGCTGCCCGTGACGCTCACCTCTCCGAAGGTGACCGCCGCAAGCTTCAAGACGGGCATCGTCGTCTCGCTGAACCAGTGCCGGATCTATCTCTACAAGGGCTCGAAGCTGGTCAAGATATACCGTTGCGCGCCAGGGCGGGCGGCCTTCCCGACGCCGCAGGGCGACTTCAAGATCATGACCAAGCTGGCCTACTCTCCGTGGTACAACCCCGGCTCACCGTGGGCCGCGAGCATGCCGGCGATGATCCCCGGTGGCCCCGGCAACCCGATGGGCGTGCACAAGATCGGCATCGACTCTTCCGGGATCTTCATGCACGGTATCCCGCCGAGCGAGTTCGGCAGCATCGGAACGCATGCGAGCCACGGCTGCATGCGCATGATGCCGAGCGACGTGAAGGACCTGTTCGGTCGGGTCAGCCTCGGGGATCCGGTCTACATCCGCCCGTAGCGGTCGCGATGGTGCTCTACGTGCTGGTGCGCTACGCGATGTTCTTCGTCGGCCCGGCGGGAGAGAAGGCCGCGGCGTAGGCGGGGGGCTGGGCGACTGAAGGCGTCGAGCCGCCGAATCCCGGACTACCTCCGGGTCTTGATCCCCATCCCTCCGAGGATGCCGCGCGTGATCTCGCGGCCCGCTGCGCTGCCCATCGCTCGTATCGCGCTCGTCCCGAACGCGGCGAGCAGGCCGCCCGCGACGCCGGCCGCGCCGGCCAGCGCCTGAGCGGTGCCGGTCTGCGGAGGAGCGGGCGTCGCATTCGAGCCGGGTACGGGCGGCGCCGGCATCGTGGTGCCGGGCGGCGGCGGGGGTGTCATCGCACCCGGCATCGGGACAGCGCCGGGTGCTGCAGCGCCTGCCTCCGCGAGCGCGCGCGCCGCCAGTTGCTCGTACGCGCTCTCGCGGTCCACCGTGTTCGCGTACATCGCGACGACGGGGGAGGCGGCCTTGATGGCGGTGAGCTGCTCGGGCGCCGGCGCCCCGATGTGTCCGTGCGGCGGGACGACCCAGGCGCGCTCGACCGGGATCGGCGCACCGCTCGCGTCGAGCGTGGAGATGAGCGCCTCGCCGACGTTGAGCTGGGTGACGGCGGTGGCGACGTCGACGGCCGGGTTGGGACGGAACGTCTCGGCCATCGCGGTGACTGCCTTCTGGTCCTTGGGCGTGTACGCCCGCAGCGCGTGCTGGAACTTGTTGCCCAGCTGCCCGAGCACGTCGTCGGGGATGTCGGTCGGGTTCTGTGTCACGAAGTAGATGCCGACGCCTTTCGAGCGGATGAGCCGCACGACCTGCTCGACCTTCGCGAGCAGCGACGGGGGAGCGTCGTCGAAGAGCAGGTGTGCCTCGTCGAAGAAGAAGACGAGCCGCGGCTTCTCGAGGTCGCCGACCTCGGGAAGGCGCTCGAAGAGCTCGGAGAGCAGCCACAGCAGGAGCGTGGCGTAGACGCGCGGGGACTGCATGAGGCGGTTCGAGGCGAGCAGCGAGATGTAGCCGCGGCCGCTCAGGTCGGTGCGCATCAGGTCGTTGAGATCGAGTGCCGGCTCGCCGAAGAAGGCGTCGCCGCCCTGCTCCTCCAGGGTGAGGAGCGCGCGCTGGATCGAGCCCACGCTCGCGCCGCTCACGTTGCCGTAGGTCGCCTGGAGCTCGGAGGCGTGCTGATCGCAGTAGGCGAGGATCGCGCGGAGGTCTTTCAAGTCGAGTAGGAGCAGGCCGTTGTCGTCCGCGGTGCGGAAGGCGACGTTGAGCACGCCCTCCTGCACGTCGTTGAGCTCGAGCATGCGGGAGAGCAGCAGCGGCCCCATCTCGCTCACCGTCGCCCGGATGGGCTGGCCCTGCTCGCCGAAGACGTCCCACACCATCATGGGGCACGGCGTCGTGTCCCAGCCGGTCGCGAGTCCGAGCTCTGCGAGGCGCGCGTCCACCTTCGGGTTGCCGCCGCCGGCGAGCGCCAGTCCGGAGAGGTCGCCCTTCACGTCGGCGGCGAAGACCGGCACACCGATGCGGGAGAAGTGCTCGGCGAGCGCCTGGAGCGTGACCGTCTTGCCGGTGCCGGTCGCGCCGGCGACGAGTCCGTGGCGGTTCGCCATCTGCGGGAGCAACGGCACGGTCGTGCCTGCAGCGGTCTTTGCGACGAGAAGCGGATCGGCCATGAGGCTCTCCTTCGGGCGCTGACTTCTGAGCAGATGCTACCCCAGAGAGAGCGTGAAGGGTTGTCGGTCGGGCGGTATAGTGCTCGCACGAGTTCCTCCGCGGGCGGCCGCACCGGTGGGCCTGCGTGATCCGTCCGCATCGTTCGCTTCGGGAGGTGCCCATGCCCGACGTCTTCGCGTTCGCCTCGTTCGTCGTGCTCACAAGCTTCACGCCCGGCCCGAACAACATCATGTCCATGTCGAACGCCGCACGCTACGGGTTCCGCCGCAGCGTCCCGTTCACCGTCGGGGTCTGTGCCGGGTTCTTCGTGATCGTGGGACTGTCGATCGGCTTCACCATCGCCCTGTACGCTGCGATCCCGACGATCAAGCCGGTCATGACGGTCATCGGCGCGGCCTACATCCTGTGGCTCGCGTACAAGACCGTCACGAGCACGCCGCATGACGAGGCGACGGGCGGGGAGAGCACGTTCCTCTCAGGGATGCTGCTTCAGTTCCTCAATCCGAAGGCGATCCTGTACGGGATCACAGCGGCGTCGACCTTCATCGTCCCGTACTACCACACCGTACCGGTGCTCGTCGGATTCGCGGCGGCGCTCGCGCTCGTGAGTCTGGCATCGACCAGTCTGTGGGCCGCGTTCGGCTCGGTGTTCCAGCGGTTCATGGCCGAGCATCACCGCATCGTGGGATGGGTGATGGGCGCGCTGCTCGTCTACTGCGCGGTGTCGCTGTTCCTGTAGGTGCGACGCCGCCGGGTGATCGCCTCAGGCCCGCAGATCCGGCACGTGCAGCGTGAAGAGGGAGCCCTGCCCCGGCTTGCTCGCTACCTCGATCCGCGCTCCGATGGATTCGGCGAGTCGACGCGATACCGCGAGCCCGAGCCCCGTTCCGACCGCCTTGCCACCGTCGGTCGGCGTCGCCTGATAGAAGTCGTCGAAGAGATGGGCGAAGTCGCCCGGTGCGATGCCGCATCCGGAGTCCGCCACCGCGATGGCGATGCCGGCCACATCGTCGGTGATGCTCACCCCGATGTACCCCTCCGATGTGAACTTGGCGGCGTTCCCGATGAGATTGAGGACGATCTGCCCGACCCGTTGACCGTCGGTCCTGATCGAACGGTCGGGCCCTCCGCTCCAGCGCATCTCGAGGCCCTTCGCCTCCGCGATAGGCCGAACGGTCTCGAACATCTCGTGCGCGACGTCGGCGATGTCCACCGGCCCGACCACCGGATCGGAGAACTGGCGTGACTCGACCTTCGCGAGGTCGAGGATCCCGTTGATGAGGTCGAGCAGTCGCTTTCCGGAGTTGTTGATCATCTGCACCTGCGTCTGCTGCTCGCCGCTCAGCTCGCCCGATAGGCCCTGGAGCAGCACCCCCGAGAACCCGATGATCGAGTTGAGCGG
>JAUSAU010000099.1 GCA_030652345.1 Coriobacteriia bacterium | reverse complement strand
CATGTCCGGTGCGTGCTTGACCTTGCCGTTGCCGTCGAGCTCGAGCTCCGGGTCGATGCCGCAGACGTTCTCGCCGCACACGAGAGAGATACCGGAGATCGCGGCGCCGGTCGCGAAGTGCTCCCAGTTCTTGCGGGCGATCTCGGTCGAGCCCAACGCTCCGGTGAAGATCGGGACGCGCATCTTGACCTTGTTCGTCGTGCCGAAGACGGTCTCGGTGTCGACCATCGGGAACAGCGTGTTGTCGGGGGTGCCGACGACGCCCTCGGGCAGGCCCTTGGCGCCGAGCGCGTAGCCCATGATGTTGAGGTGCGAGTAGTCGATCGGGTAGTCCTTGTCGCCACCGGCGGTGACTTCCCCGAACGGGCCCGGGTAGATCACTTCACGGCCGCGGAACGAGGACTTGAAGACCTCGCAGTTCCCGCGGCAGCCGTCCACGCAGCGGGTGCACAGACCCGATGCGGGCGCGACGTCCCGGGAGCGGTTCGACGTCCGCGTCGCGTCGTTGGCGTTCGGTCGTTGCAGCGTCATAGCACGATCCCCTCATCCCTGTTCGGCCCGCGGGATCCCCACCCCGCCGTGGCCGTGCGCGCTCGCGCGCGCCCTTACGGTGCGTGTAGTGTAACCTTCGACGAAACATCACCGAAACATCCCAGAAAATCGGTCGAAATATGCGAGAAGGGGACACGGCATGCCCAAGGAACTCCGCGAGGACGTCATCCGGCAGATCCGGGACAAGAAGATCGAGTTCATCCACCTCTGGTTCACGGACGTTCTCGGCTTCCTGAAGAGCTTCATGATCGACATCGAGGAACTCGAGCTGGCGATGACCGAGGGCATGGGCTTCGACGGCTCCTCGATCCAGGGGTTCGCGCGCATCCAGGAGTCCGACATGATCGCGCTCCCGGATCCGACGACGCTGCAGATCCTCCCGTGGCGCACCGGCGGTCAGCTCGTCGCGACGATGTTCTGCGACATCGTGACGCCGGATGGCGCACCGTATGAATGCGACCCGCGCTACGTCCTGCGCCGCAACGTCCAGCGCGCCAAGGACCTCGGCTTCGACTTCTTCATCGGCCCCGAGCTCGAGTACTACTACGTCAAGAGCGACACGGACCTCCAAGTCCTCGACCATGCCGGCTACTTCGACCAGACCACCCGCGACCTCTCCGTCGACCTGCGCAAGGACACCGTACGGGCGCTGAAGCGGTCCGGCATCCAGGTCGAGTACAGCCATCACGAGGTCGGGCCGAGCCAGCACGAGATCGACCTGCGCTACTGCGAGGCGCTCAAGATGGCCGACAACGTCATGACCTACAAGGTCGTGGTCAAGGAGGTCGCACAACTCGCCGGCGTCTACGCCACGTTCATGCCGAAGCCGATCTACGGTCAGGCCGGGAGCGGCATGCACGTCCATCAGTCGCTCTTCCGCGATGGCAGCAACGCCTTCTACGACGCCGACGGCGAGTACCACCTGTCCGACCTGGCGCGCCACTACGTCGCCGGCCTGCTCGTGCACGCTCGCGAGATCTGCGCCGTGACGAACCAGTGGGTCAACTCCTACAAGCGGCTCGTGTCGGGCTATGAGGCGCCGGTCTACGTGTGCTGGGCGAACCGCAACCGCTCGGCGCTCGTCCGGGTGCCGATGTACAAGCCGGGCAAGGAGAAGGCGACCCGCATCGAGCTGCGCTCGCCGGACCCCGCCTGCAACCCGTATCTTGCATTCTCGGTCATGCTCGCGGCCGGTCTCGAGGGTATCGAGAAGGGCTACGAACTCCCCGCGCCGGTCACCGACAACATCTACGAGATGAGCGACGCCGAGCGCTCGAAGCTCGGTATCGGCTCCTTGCCGGAGGACCTCTACGAGGCCATCAAGTGCATGGAGGGCTCGGATATGCTCCGCCGCGCCCTCGGCGACCAGGTCTTCGAGTGGTTCCTGCTCAACAAGAAGCGCGAGTGGGACGACTACCGCTCCCGTGTCACGCCATACGAGATCGACGAGTTCCTGCCGATCCTCTAGCCCGTCGCGATCGGCTCTTGAGCCGCCCCGGACGCCGCCGCGTCCGGGGCGGCCTCGCGTTCGGGTGTAGGATTGTCAGCTGGAGGTGGTCTGCCATGCGACGCCGAATCACGCTCGTCATCGTCGTGCTGTGCTGCTGCGTCATCGCGGCCGCTGTCGCTCTGCCATTCACGGGGGCCGCGACCGCTGCGGTCGTCGCACCGGCTGCACGTTCGGTGACGGCCACACCGTCGGTCGAGTCGACAGCGCCGTCCTTCGAGTCTTCACGCGCTATCGCCAACGCGCGCTCGATCGCCTCCTTCGGGCCGCGTCGGATGGGGCACGCCGCCGAGGCGCGCGCGATCCGCTACGTGGCGCGCCGGCTCGCAGCGTACGGGTATCGCGTGTCCACGCCGCTCGTCCGCCTGCCCTCAGGCCACTGGACGCGCAACGTGCTCGCAGCCAAACCGGGTCGTTCCTCCAAGCGCATAGTGATCGGCGCCCACATCGACACCAAGGCCGGGTCACCGGGAGCCAACGACAACGCCTCGGGCGTGGGCGCGGTGATCGAACTGGCGCGCGTGCTCCGCGACGCCGACACGGAGGCGACGGTCGTCTTCGCCGCGTTCGGCGGTGAGGAGCGATGGGCGACCAACCCGAGGGGCCACCACTACGGCTCGAAATCGTTCGTCTCGAAGCTGACCCCCGCCGGTCGTGCGAACATCTCCGCGATGGTCTCACTCGACATGATCGGGGTCGGGACGCGATTCCATGTCCGGTCGATGGGCCGGGCGCGGCCGACCGCGGTGCATGCCCTGCGCGCGGTCGCGTCGTCGCGCGGATCGACGATGACGTACCTGCGGGACACCGCACGTTACGGGTCGTCGGACCACGAGCCCTTCGAGCTCGCCGGCATCCCGTCGGCGTGGGTCCAGTGGCGAGCGGACCCGTACTACCACACGCGCCGCGACACCGCATCCCGGCTCTCGCCGTCGCGCGTCGCGGCTGCGGGAGGCACCGTCGCGGACTGGCTGACCGGGATGGACGCCGCCTCACTCAAGGCGCTGCGGCCGTGAGCGGACGCCGGCTCGCCGGCGACACGCTCGTGTTCGAGTCCGTGACGAACTCCGGCTACACGAGCGGGGTGCTCATCGACACGGGGCCTGAGGCGGAGGCGTATGTCGACCACCCCGTCGCGCACGTGCTCATCACGCACGGACATGCCGACCACTTCTCCTGTGCGTGTGACTTGAAGCGAGCCGGCGCATTCATCACCGCGCCGCGCGAAGAGGTCTCGCTGGTGGAGAACCCCGAGGTGAACATCCGGGGCATGTTCTCGTGGGCCCGCCCGAGCGACGAGATGGTCACGAAGCTGTTCCGGGGCGAAGGGTGTGCGGTCGACGGGTATTCGGACGAGTGGCGCGATCTCGGTATCGACGTCGTCCCCTTGCCGGGACACACGCTCGGTCATTCGGGATACCTGACAGCCGACGGAGTGCTCTTCTCCGGAGACGCTCTCTATCAGCGGCAGGTGTGGAAGCGCCATCCCTTGCCCTACGCGATCGATCCGGGGCTGGTGCGCTCGTCGCTCAAGCTGCTCGAGACGCTCGACTTCGACTGGCTCGTCCCGGGTCATGGCGTGCCGTGCCTTCGAGCCGAAGCGCTGGACCACGTGGCGTTCCATATCGACAGGATCGATACGCTCACCCAGACGCTCTGGGAACAGCTCAGCGAGCCGCTGACGACCGAGCAGGCGATCGCCGCGCTGTCGCGCGAGGCGGGCCTCTCGGACAATCCGGCGCAGTACTGGCTGGCCGTGACCACGGTCAAGGGGTATCTGTCGGATCTCCTGCGCGAGGGCCGTGCCGAGTTCTTCGTGCGCGAGCACGCGGGATGGTGGCACGCGCTGCCGTAGCCAGGGACTTCCCGACGGCACGCTGCCGACGGCGCCGGTAAGGAACCGGTAAGGCGCGTCGGCCACACTCGGGGAGCAAGGTCGCGGGCGGTGTTCTCCTTGGGTGTTCTCCGACACCCCTGACAGCCCCGGCACGGTCACGGTCGGGGCGACGCATCGAGAGGGGGATTCTGCGTCGCAACGAGTGAAGCGGCGGGTCGTGCCGTCGTCGATGCCCCGGAATGGTAGGCGATTCCGGAGACCATCGGAGGTCGATTCTCATGCGCAGGCTCATCGCGGCCGCACTTGCGGCCGCACTCGGCATCATCCCCATCTCCTCGGCGGCCGCGGCGACGCTGCCGCTGTCACCCGTGCTCCCGCCGCCCGGCGTCGTCGTGAAGGCGCCGTCGAAGCCCTCCATCGCGCCCCACGCGGACATAGCGCCGCCGTTCGAAGGTGAGGCGGGCATCCTCGGTACGGCCGTGGACATGTCGGTCGACGTCACGGCCCAGGTTGCCGCCGCTGCACCGACCGACGCATATGCGGCGGACAGCGCCGACGCCGGTCACCTGACCGACGCCGCCAGCGCGGCGTCGCTGTCCACAGGTGTCCTGCCGGATCGCAAAGGCGACGGCACCAACCGCATCACGTTCACGTACTTCGACGACGGCGACATAGCGGTACTGCAGGATCCGTGGCAGATCGGCGGCCACGCGGGCCTGTTCGATCGTCGCTACTACACCGCGAACCTGTTCTCGTACGCGATGATCTCGGCCAACGTGAAGCCCGTCAGAGGCGTTCAGCGCGAGCAGTGCGTGAAGTACCGCGCGTATGACCGCGCGTACGGGCTCTATGTGCCTTCGGTCGGATCCGGGGCGTTCCGGGCGCGGGACTTCGCTGCCCGTCAGATCGGCAAGCCCTACGACCTGGGCGCTTCCAAGTGGCAGACATCCCGGTACTACTGCTCGCTGCTCGTGTGGGCGTCGTATTGGTACACGTATCAGATCGACCTGGACGGAGACCGCGGCTACTGGGTCTGGCCGTCCGACCTTCTGACCAGCAAGGCGACGAAGGTGTTCGGGATCTGGGACTAGCAATCGAGGGGGCGCCACCGGTACCGCATCGGTGGCGCCCTCATCCGAGAGGGGTGTTCATGGAGATGCTTCGGTTCCGGGCGTGGCCGCGGCGTGTCGTCGCGGCGTTGGCGGTGGTGTGCGTGTGCGCTGTCGTGCCGGGCTGCACCCGACAGCGAGTCGCCCCTTATCGACCCGGGGCGCCGCTCGCAGCCGTCCTCGCTGCGTCGGGCGACGGCAGTCAGGTGGTCGTGATCGATCTCGAGGCCGCCACGGTCGTCCGGCGGGTCGCGCTGCGCTCCTTCGCTACCGATATCGGGTTCGACAGCGAGACCGGGCTCGTCGTGAGTGCCCAGGCGGGCGGGGTCGGACCCGAGGCCGACGACGTGGTCGGCGTGATCGACCCGAGGCGCGGCAACGTCGACTACGTGCGCCTGCGGCGGCCGAATCCGGGCGGTGTGGTGTGTCTGGATGGTCGGGCCTACGTGCTGCACGGCTGGATCGACGAGGGCGGGCAGTATGTGAGCGTCGTCGACCTCGCGCGGCGTACGGTGAGCACCGAGCGGCGGGTGGCTGACGGAGCCGGGATGTGGAATGCCGCCGCCGGGCTCATCTGGACGACTGCGGCGGGACCGGCGGGGACCGGACTCGTGTCGGTCGCGCCGTCGACATTCGCCACGCGGGTGATCGAGTCGCCGGAACCGCCGAACGCTGTAGTGGCGACAGGCGCCGCCGTCTACCTGCTGGGTGGGCGCGCGATCACTCCCCTCGAGCCCGCCCGCGCGTCGATCGCCCGCATCGAACCGGATACCGGGGCGGTGCTCCGCGAGTCATCGCCTGCGGGACTGCGACACGGTGCGGTCCGGGGGGCTGTGGCCGGTGACACGCTTGCGGTCATCGACTGGATCGGGGAGGACCCGGAGTCGGGAACGATCGCGCTGCTGTCGAGCGAGAGCCTGGCGCCGCGCGGGGAGGTGCGCGTCGACGGCGTACCGTGCTCGCTCGGTGGTTGGGGGCGCACGGTCGTCGCTGTGGACAGGCGCCTCGGCCGGCTGATGCTCATCGACACCGACACCCGCCGCGTACGCTCGTGGATCGATCTCGGCACCGGCGCGCTCATCCACGCGGACGTGGAGGTGATCCCGGCGGCTCGTACACCGTGAGCATGCGGCCGCGCCTGCCCGGGCAGCTGTCAGCGGACCGTCAGGTACGCCCATCCCGATGACGCGCTCGACAGGTCCAGGTCTCCGGCGAAGTACGCCCGCACGCGCCACTGCCCCGGAGTGATGAAGCGTGCACTGACCACGTAGCGCGACGCCGCGCCTCCGGTATCCACCGTCATCCCGGTGAAGGTGGTCCGACGCACCCACGTACCCTTGACGAGCTGCTCACAGTGCAGCTGCACGTTCCGAGCGCCTGCGGGCGCGGTCGGAGCGAACGAACCGCCGATCCTGATCGTCGAGCGAACGGATGCCGCGGCAGGGACGGTGGGCGTCGCGACGCTGGCGGGTGGCGCGACCCAGGGGCGGCGTGTCAGGAGGAACGCCACCGGATCGGTGAAGCCGTAGGTCGTCGGGACCTTGGTCGAGCCCCTGAGGGTGAACTCGTGCGTGTGGCCCATGAGCATCCCGACGTACTGATGCGGCGTGCTCAGCGGCACCGGGTCGTCAGGACCCAGATGGACTGCGAAGTGGACGTGCGGCACGGTGCTGTAGGCGGTGGTCACCGCGATCTGCTGCCCCGGCCTCACGATCGAGCCGACAGGGAGGTCCGCCTCGCGGAAGTCGAGATGGCCATAGAGCGCCTTGAAGTACTCTCCCGTGCTCGTCCGATACTTGATGACGATCGCCCCGCCGGGTGCGGTCTTGCGCTGACGCGCGTCCCATCCGTAGCCGCTCACATGCATGTCAGCGAAGTCGACGACACCCCACCCGGCCGCATACACGGGCTCGTGAACGGGTCCGCAGTCGTCCCAGGCGACGTGCCACGCCTCGCCGCCCGGAGTGTAGATCCTGTACTGAAGCCAGCCGCCGCCCGCCGACGTGACGCTGTGGCCCGTCGGCCAGTACCACCCGTTGGTCCCGGGTGAGGCGGCTGCGGCGATCGACGGCAGGCAGGCGAGGATCAGGGCGGCGCCTACGAGTCGAATGACAGCGCGGTACGCGTGTCGGATGGGTGGCACGACGCTCTCCTGTGATGTCCGACGTCGGGCGAGAGCACCCTCGCCCCTTACGTGGTGGTATCGGGTCTTCCGGCTCCGCACTTCAGTGCCGGTCGACCGCCGTCACCGGGAGAGGGTGAAGGCGACGGGCGACGTCGTCGTTCCGTGACTGCTGTCGCCCTTGAAACGGACACACATCCGCCACGAGCCGGCCGGCAGCCGGACGGTCGTGCGAACCGAGTCCGTACCCACGGCGGAGACCGCCTGTGTCGAGTGGTACGTCCACGCGAGGCCGTTGAGCTTCCACACCTGGAGGGTGACCAGCCCGGGGCCCGCGTGTACAGGCGTCATCGATGCGCTCACGCTCATCGGCGCCGCCGCCACCGTCTCCGTCGGCACATCCGGCCGGGTGATCGTCACCGGAGGCAGCGGGGGGTACGTGGAGTGAGCGTACAGATATGCGACAGGGTCGGTCCAGCCGTAGGTGGCCTTCTTCACGTAGGTGTGCCCGCGGAACACGTTGTGCTGCGGGTCGGTCGGCTTGCCCGCCCCGGGGTGGATCGAGAAGTGCAGGTGATTCGGACTGGTGTTGTTCACGTAGGCGATGATCGCCCCGGCCTTCACGCGCTGGCCCTTCCGGTACTTGAGCGCCTTGATATGTCCATAGAGCGCCTTGAAGTACGTGCCGTCCTCCTGCCGATGCAGGACGACCATCACGCCACCGTAACCGCGCAGATTCGTGTAGGCGTCGTAGACGACTCCGTCGGTCACCGCGTAGACGGGTCTGCCGCACCGCGTACCGATGTCCTTCGCCAGATGCCACGAGTGGTTCCACGAGCGGTACTGCATCCAACCGCCCATGCCGCCGAGCGCCTCGGTGCCGGTCGGGAAGTACCAGCCGTTGGTGCCGCGAGCATGCCCGAATGCGGCCGTCGGCATCAGGCACATGCACAGCGCGGCGCACAGCACCATCCGAACGGTCGATCTGATCACGTCGCGCCTCCCGTCCCGTCTGCACCGGATCGGAGCCAGTCGTGTACGGCACGCTCGATCCCGTCCCGCCCCGAATCGACGACGCCCGGGAACCGCTCGACCGCCTCATCGAGTTCGGCGAGCGCGTGGGGTACCGGCGCGGCACCCGGCGTCATCTCCGCGACACACGCCAGCAGTTCGACGCCGCTGAGGCGTCTCGCGTCGTCGGGAAGGCTTGCGCTGTAGTCGACGCCCGACAGCGCTTTGTAGACGTCGGCACCGAACTTGGCCCAGTGAGCCGTCGAGACGACCAGGACCGGGTTCTCGGCCCGCATGCGCTCCGCGACCTCCCACGCGACCGCCGTGTGCGGGTCGAGCAGGTAGCCGTGGTCCTCCCAGACGCGCTTGATGACCGAGAGCGACTCCTCGTTGCTCACCCAGTCGCCGGCGAAGTGCGAGCGCATCGAGGCGAACGTGTCGCGATCGACGACGAAACGCCGATTCGCCGCCAGTGATTCCTGCCAGTGGCGGACCGTGGCCACGTCCTCGGTCAGCTCGAACAGCAGCCGCTCCAGGTTCGACGAGA